>JANXZZ010000030.1 GCA_025355245.1 Pseudomonadota bacterium
CTCGCGGCCCGTGCGGTGTTCGTGGAGCGTGAGCTCGACTACGCACCGCACGTCGGGGTCGCGGGCGCCTACACGCACAGTTTCGAGCAGATTCCCGGCTTCGGGCCGGATCGCGTCGATCTCAAGAGCGGCTCGCTCGGCTTCGACGCGGCCTGGGAACTCGACGTGTTCGGTCGCGTGCGGCACTCCGCCGACGCCGCACGCGCGGACCTCGGCGTGGAACAGGCGGGCCTCAGGGACGCCGAAGTCACGGTCGCGGCCGAGGTCGCCCGCAACTACTTCGAGCTGCGCGGCGCCCAGCGGCGCCTCGAGGTCGCCCGCCGGAACCTCGCCAGCCAACAGGAGTCGCTCGCGCTCACCGAGCTTCGCGAACAGGCCGGGCGCGGCGCCGAGCTCGACGTCGAGCGCAGCCGCGCGCGCTACAAAGCGACCGAAGCGACGATTCCGCCGCTCGAGACCGCCGAAAAGCAGGCCGGCTACCGCCTCGCGGTTCTGCTCGGCGAGCGTCCCGGGCAACTCGACGCAGAATTGACCGGCGGCGTCACGCCCACGTACGCCAAGGCGCTGCCGGTCGGTGACCCGACGCAGCTGCTGCGCCAGCGCCCGGACGTGCGTGCCGCGGAGCGCCAGCTCGCGGCCGCGACCGCACGCGTCGGCATCGCGACGGCCGACCTCTTTCCGCGGGTCAGCATCGCGGGGTTCGTCGGCTTCCTGTCGGGCGACGTCGGGCGCCTGTTCGGAACCGCCAATGCGAGCGACACGCGCGCCTGGTCGGTGAGCCCGAGCCTGAGCTGGGCCGCATTCGACCTGGGCTCGGTGCGCGCGCGTCTCAGGGCCAGCAATGCGCAGGCCGACGCGGCGGCGGCGAACTACGAAAAGGTGGTGCTGACGGCGCTCGAGGATACCGAGAGCAGTTTCCTCGGCTACGGCAAGCGACAGCAGCAACTGAAGACGCTGAGCGAGCAGGCGGACGCCTCGCGCCGCGCGGCGGAGCTCGCCGCAATCCAGTACCGCGAAGGAGTCGCGGATTTCCTGGTGCTGCTGGATGCCGAGCGCACGCAACTCGACGCCGAGGATTCGGTCGCCCAGGCGCAGACCGCGGTCAACGTCGCGGTCGTCGCGATCTACAAGGCGCTCGGCGGCGTCGGGCAGCCGCACGCGGCCGAGCGGCGCGATGCCGGCCGCAGCGCTGCGAGCGCGGAGCCCCAGATTTCCACCGGAGCAGGACCATGAACCAGTTTATTCGGGCCGCCATCCTCGCCACCGCCGTCGTGCTCGCGGCGCCGCTCGTGATGGCAGACCCCGCGCCCGCGGCAGCCGTGCCGACGGCCACGCAGGGCGCGGCGAACCTGAGCCCGCAGGACTTCATGGTCGGCGTGTCGGAGCGGCTGTTCACGGCGCTCGACAGCAATCGTGCCGCAATCCGCAAGAACCCCGAGGCGGTGTATCCGCTGGTCGACCAGATCCTGCTGCCGCAGTTCGACGTCGAATACGCGGCGCAGCTGGTGCTGGCGCAGTACTGGCGCAGCGCCACCCCGCAGCAGCGCGAACGGTTCATCCGGGCGCTCTATACGGCGCTGCTGCACACCTAGGGCGGTGCGCTCGCGGACGTGACCGCGGATCGGCTGAAGATCCTGCCGTTCCGCGGCGATCCGCTCGCGGACCAGGTCACGGTGCGCACGCAGGTCACGCGCTCGGGCGGAGGCGTGGTGCCGGTCGACTACCGGCTGCGCCGGACCGCCGACGGCTGGAAGGCCTTCGACGTCGTCATCGAGGGGATCTCCTACGTGCGGAACTACCGGACCGACATGGGTGCGGAGATCGCCGCGAAGGGCCTCGACGAGGTCACGCAGCGCATCGAAACCCAGGGTCTCGGCGGCGCCGGAAGCTGATCGCGGTCGCTTGCCGGCGCGGGGAGCCGCGCGGCCGGTCGCAGGCATCACGCGTAGCGATGCGCCTCGAATAGCTCGAAGGCGGTCTGGAAGCACCCGACCGCAAGCGCCTCGAGCCCGGCATCGCGCGCGACGGCCGTGAACGAGTCGCTCCCGCGGTCGTGGGCGAGGTCGGAGACCTGCCACCGCATGCCGAGCACGACCGCGCTGCCGTCGCGGAGAGCGCGCCGAGCGTCCACACGCTCGTGAAGCGGCGCCCGCGGCGGCGGGTCCCCAACTCCTTCCCCCGAGTCCCCGTCGCCGCTCGCCGCCGTGGCGGAGCGCGGGCGGCCCGCGGTCCGGAATCCGGTGTTGACATGTGACTAAATGGTCACCTATCATCGGTTCATGGTCAGCGACGATCCGGTGTTCAAGGCGCTCGGCGACCCGTCGCGGCGCTTCCTGCTCGACCGGCTCTTCGACCGTGACGGCCAGACGTTGAGCGACCTCGAGGCCGGGCTCGCGATGACGCGCTTCGGGGTGATGAAGCACTTGCGGGTCCTCGAGGACGCCGGACTCGTGATCACCCGCCGCTCCGGGCGCGAGAAATTGCACTTCCTGAATGCCGTCCCGATCCGCCTGATTCACGATCGCTGGATCGACAAGTACACCGAACGCCAGGTATCCGCCCTGGCGGACCTCAAGTCCTCACTGGAGAGCAAGAAATGGGTCCGAGCAAAGCAGCGAGCCTGACCACGCAGATCCACGAGATCTACATCCGGGCGACACCGGAACTGATCTGGGATGCGCTGACGACGCCCGAGTGGAATGCGAAATACGGCTATCGCGTGCCGCAGGATTACGAACTCAAGCCCGGCGGCCGCTATCGCGCGCGGGCCAACGAGGGGATGCGCGCGATGGGCCTGCCCGAGATCGTCATCGACGGCGAGGTGCTCGAGTCGCACCCGCCGCGCAAGCTCGTGCAGACGTTCCGGTTCCTGTTCAGCCCGCAGACCCAGGCCGAGGGATTCACGCGCGTGACCTGGGAGATCGAGCCGACGCTGAAGGGCTTCTGTCGCCTCACCGTCACCCACGAAGTCGACGGCGCACCGGGCATGGCCGCGGCCATCTCGAGCAGGTACAACGAGCAGGGCGGTGGCGGCTGGACCTGGATCCTGAGCGATCTCAAGTCGCTGCTCGAGACCGGCAAGTCCATCGCCGGCTGAGGCGGTGGCAGCGCGTGCCAAGCCTGGCGCGCGCCTCCGGCTCAGGTCCCGCAGAAGGTCTCGAGAACGCGCTCGGCCGGCAGCGGCGCCGCCGCGAAGATCGTGGCGGCCGCCGCCTCGTCGAAGGGGTGCGCCAGCGTCGTGTGGAACGCGCGGAACATCGACAGGTCGTTCGCCGCGACCGCCGCCGCGATGAGCTGCTCGATGCGGTGATTGCGCGGGATGATCGCCGGGTTCACGAGCCGCATGGCCGCGGCGCGGTCCCGGGGGTCGCCCGGCTCGGCCGCGAGGCGCGCGCGCCAAGCGAGCGCCCACGCGTCGTAGGCCTCGGGATTCGCGAAGCGGCTGCGCACGCGCGCATCGGCGGCGGGCGAGCCCGCGGCATCGCAGAGGCTGCGGAAGGTGAGCGTGTAGTCGGCTTTGCCGCGGAACATGAGCTCGAGGAATTCCTGCACCAGCCCGGCATCGCCGTCGGCCACGGTCGCAAGGCCGAGCTTGGCGCGCATCCCGCCGAGCCAGTGCTGCGCGAACCGGTCCGAGAACGCGGTGACCGCCACGGTCGCATGCTCGAGAGCGTGGGCCGCGTCGGCATCCAGGAGCGCCAGCAGCGTCTCCGCGAACCGGGCGAGATTCCACTGCGCCGCGTGCGGCTGGTTGGCGTAGGCGTAGCGCCCCTTGCGGTCGATCGAGCTCAATACCGTGGCCGGATCGTAGTTGTCCATGAAGGCACACGGCCCGAAATCGATCGTCTCGCCCGACACCGCCATGTTGTCGGTGTTCATGACGCCGTGGATGAAGCCGACGTGCATCCAGCGCGCGACGAGGCTCGCCTGGCGGTCGACGACGCCCTCGAGCAGGGCCCGGTACGGGTTCGCTGCGGCGCGGGCGAGCGGGTAGTGGCGCTCGATGACGTAGTCGGCGAGTCGGTGCACGGCCTCGGCATCGTCCCGCGCCGCGAAGTACTGGAACGTGCCGACCCGCACGTGGCTCGCGGCGGTGCGCGTGATGACGGCGCCCGGCACCGTCGCGCCGCGGCGAATCTCCTCGCCGGTGGTCACGGCCGCGAGCGCACGCGTGCCCGGAATGCCGAGCGCGTGCATCGCCTCGCTGACGAGGTACTCGCGCAGCACCGGGCCGAGCGCCGCGCGGCCGTCGCCGTTGCGCGAGAACGGAGTGCGTCCCGCGCCCTTGAGCTGGATGTCGCGCCGGGTGCCGCCGCGGTCGAGCACCTCGCCGAGCAGAATCGCCCGGCCATCGCCGAGCTGCGGGACGAAATGGCCGAACTGGTGCCCGGCGTAGGCCATCGCGAGCGGCGTCGCGCCTTCGGGCAGCAGGTTGCCGGCGAACATCGCCGCCAAGCGCTCCTCGGTCAGCCTGCTGACGTCGAGCCCGAGCTCCTCCGCGAGCGGCCGGTTGAATGCGACGAGCGTGGGCGCGGCGACCGGGGTCGGCGGTATTCGCGCAAAGAATCGCTCCGGCAACGCCGCGTAGCTGTTGCTGAACGCGGCGATGCGGGGGGCGGCGTCATCGGCCGGTACGGTGCGGGCGAGCGGGTCCACGGCGGTTCCTGTCGGTGCGCATCGATCTTATCGGACGCGCGCCCGTGCCGGGAGGAAAGCGCCGCGCCGCGTCCTCGAGCCCACCACGCTGCGACAATCGCGGCCGCGGGTCTAGACTGTCCCGGCGTCGTTGGGCGCGCACCGTCGGTGCGCATCGTTCACGTTCGTTCGACCCCCGGGAGACCCTGCCATGAAGATGCGTCGGTTCGCGTGCGCCCTCGGCCTGCTGGCACTCGGCGCGAGTGCCGCCCGCGCGAGCGAACCTATGTCACCGGCGGCCGCGCCGCCGCCCGCGCAGGCCGAGGTTCGCGAGCGCAGCTTCACGCGCAGGGAGGTCACCTCGATCATCGCGGAAGGTCGCCGGATCGTCGCCCCGAACGGAGTCGAGGAGCTGCTCGAGGTTTCCCTCGGCGGCACGCGGCAATGGATCTCGGTGCGGGGTCGCGATCGGTCGAACCCGGTGCTGCTGTTGATCCACGGCGGTCCCGCGGCGCCGGAGATGCCCGCGAGCTGGTTCTTCCAGAACGGCTGGGAAGACTACTTCACGGTCGTCGAGTGGGACCAGCGCGGCTCGGGCAAGAGCTACGGCGCGAACGATCCCGCGATCGTGCGGCCGACGCTTACGCTTGAACGCATGGTCGGCGATGCCGGTGAGCTCGTGGAGCTCCTGCGCCATCGCTACGCGAAGCCGAAGATCTTCGTGCTCGGGCATTCGTGGGGCAGCGTGCTCGGCCTCGAGGTCGCGAGGCGTCACCCCGACTGGCTGTACGCGTACATCGGCACCGGCCAATTCATCAGCGGGCAGGCGAACGAACGCGTCGGCTATGCCGAGACGCTGCAGGCGGCCGGGGCCGCCGGCAACGCGCGCGCGGTCGCGGAACTCAAGGCCATCGCGCCGTACCCGGAAGCCGACGGCTCGCTGCCGATGGCGAAGATCGGCAAGGAGCGCGAATGGTCGGTGCGTCTCGGCGGCCTGACCTACAACCGCGACACGTTCAGCTACTACTCCAATCTCGAGAGCCTGTCGCCCGACTACACCGAGGCCGACGTCGCGGCGATCGACAAGGGCTCGGCACTCTCGGTCGAACCGATCCTGCCGGTCCTCGCGCACTTCGACGCCAGCCGCGAGACGCGCTTTGGCTGTCCGATCCTGCTGTTCGAAGGTCGGCACGATGCGACGACGCCCGCGGAGGTCGCGGCGAAATGGCTCGCGCAGGTGCGGGCACCCGCCAAGAAGCTGGTCTGGTTCGAGAATTCCGCGCACATGGCCCTCGTCGAGGAGCCCGGCCGCTTCCTGGTGCACCTGGTGGAGGACGCGCGCCCCTACGCGCAATCGCGGCCGGCGAAGCCGAGCCGCTGAACGCACGCGGCGGCGATCGCGGGCTAGGCGCTGGCGCCGCGATTGCGGCTGTCGAACGAGAACACGCGCCACGGGTGCGTCGCGCCCGGACGCGTGGAGTGCGAGTACCTGCCCCGCGAGTACGCCGGGATCACGCGGCGCCAGAATTCGCAGCCGCCGCGGTTGCCTTCCGATACCCGCACGATCCAGCGCACCGCAAAGCGGTCCCAGAGCAGCTCGGCAGCGCAGCGGCCGACCTCGCTGCGACGATGACGCCTGAGCACGAAGAACTCGGCGACGTCGAAGTCATCGGGATCGTCGGTGACCGGCGAGCCCCGCGTCACCAGCGCAAAGCCGACCACGCCCGTGGCCGAGCGGATGAAGAACGGGAACTTCCGCTCGGGCTCCGACCAGTAGAGCGGCAGGGTCTTGTATCCGAAGCGGCCGTCGGCGCCGATGTCGAGGCCAAACGTGCCGCTGAGATCGTGCGCGTAGAGCTCGAGGAGATTGGCGAGCAGCGGGGCGTCTTCGCGGGCCGCGAGCTCGAGCGTTACGTCCGGGGATTCCACCATCGTCGAGCTGGCCTGCGAGGTAAGTGGCGCGGCGCGCGCGCTCCGCGGCCGCGCTGCATAGTACCTGCCGGCCCGCGCCGATACGCACCCGGATGGTCCCGGCTGGACGGGGGCAGCGGCGCGGCGCCGGGGGTCGCCGGCCGTCCTGCCTCCGGTCGCCGCTTTTCGTGGAACAATCGGCAGTCCGACGCCGCACGGGCGCGGGTTCCGCTGCGGCTTTCGCCAGCGATCCGAGGACTTTCCCCATGCGCACGCCGCTTTTTCAGGTCGATGCCTTCGCGGCACGGCGCTTCACCGGGAATCCCGCGGCGGTCATGCCCATGGAGGCCTTTCCGGCGGACGCGGTGCTGCAGGCCATCGCCGCCGAGAACAACCTTGCCGAGACTGCCTTTCTCGTGCGCGCGGGCGAGGACTACCGGATTCGCTGGTTCACGCCCGTGACCGAAGTTCCGCTCTGCGGCCACGCGACGCTCGCGAGTGCGGCGGTCGTGATGGAACGGCTCGAGCCCGGACGCCAGCGCGTGGTCTTTCACTCGATGAGCGGACCGTTGACGGTCGAGCGGGCCGGCAGCGGCTACATCATGGATTTCCCGGCGCGGTTTTCGGAGCGGGTAGCGCCGCCGCCGGGTCTGGGCGCGGCGCTCGGCGCCGTTCCCCTCGAGGTGCAGGCGAATCGCTTCCACTATATCGCCCTGCTCGAGAGCGCCGCGACCGTGCGGGAGCTCGCGCCCGACTTCGCGGCGATCGCACGTCTCGATCGCGGCGGCGTCATCGTGACCGCGGCGGGTGACGGTGACTACGACTTCGTCAGTCGTTACTTCGCGCCGGCCAAGGGGATTCCGGAGGATCCGGTGACGGGCGGCGCGCACTGCGCGCTCGCGCCGTACTGGGCGCAACGGCTCCACAAACCCGCGTTTCGTGCGTTCCAGGTCTCGCGCCGCGGCGGCGAGATCATCTGCCGGCTGTCGGGTGCGCGGGTCGAGCTCGAGGGCAGCTGCGTGTTCTACCTCGAAGGCCACGCGGAGATCTGAGATGCCGGCGGGTTCCTGTCACTGCGGCGCGGTGCGTTTCCGGGTGGATGCGCCGATCACGGAGCTGACCACTTGTGACTGTTCGCTCTGCGCACGGAAGAATGCCGTCATGGCCAGGGTCGCGGAGGCCGCGCTGACGGTGCTTGCCGGCGAGCAGTCGCTGACGCTTTATCAGTGGAACACGCGCCGCGCGAAACACTACTTCTGCTGCCATTGCGGGATCTACGTGTTCCACCGCAAGCGCGCCGCTCCCGACCACTTCGGCGTCAACGTCTTTTGCCTCGACGGCTTCGACGCGGCAGCGGTCCCGGTGCGCGCGACGCAAGGCGCGAACATGACGGTCGAGGACCCGGCGGCGCGGCCCGAATGGCCGGGGCCGCGGTCGGTCTCCTAGGCATAGAGTCCGGCGATCGTGTGGACGGCCTGCTCGGCTTCGGCCCGGTCGGGCACGGTCGTGTCGTCGTCGAACCCGTAGTAATCGCTGTCGCCGACGACCTGGAACACCATCCCGTCGCGCCGGGGGATGAACGAGACTCCCTTATAGAAGAGTCCGTAGTCGATGTCCGCCTGGGGGATCGCGCGCGCCAGCTGCCCGCGGACCGGGGTGACCGACCGGTCGTCGAACAAGGCGCGCGCGCCGTAGCCCGTGGCGTTGACGAGGGTCTTCTGCCGCAGCACGGCGAAATCGGCCGGCGTGTGGAACTCGGCGACCTCGATGCTGCCGCCGTTGGCCCGGAAGTCGGAGACCAGCATGCGCATGTAGGCGTTCAGGTTGAACATCATCCAGGTGCGACGGCGCACGGTGCGGGCGCCGAAGGGATGGCTGCCCGGCGCGAACTCGGCGGTGTGCGGCGTGAGGTCGGGGATGAGCTCGTGCTCGAGGTGCGCGAACGGCGGCCGACCGTCCGCGGGTTGCCCGCGCTCGCTCGCGACGTCCGACGGGTCGAATACCAGGTAAATGTCGAAGAACTCGACCGGCGCGCCCGGCAGGCCGATCAGCGTCTGGTAGGTGCGGAAGGATTTTCGCGCCATGCTCTCCCAGAGCTGCTTGAACGCCGGGGTCGCGTGTTCCTCGAGGCAGATGCGCGAGTCCGGCGACCAGATGCCGCTCGCCAGGGACGAACGCACGTCCGGGGGCAGCTCCTTCGCGTAGATCGTCACGCGCGCACCCGCGCGCTGCAGCAGCAGCGCGGAGGTGAGGCCGAGCGCACCGCAGCCGATCACCGCGATGTCCCGCTCTCCGGTTGCCAGCACCTTGCCCATCGCGAGGTAGCTCGAGCCCCACGACAGCGACCAGCCGCTGCCGCCGTGACCGTAGTTGTGGACGACGGTCTTCTCGCCGATCCGCTCGACGTCGAGACGCGGACCCTGCGCGCGAAACGGCCGTGTGCAAACGGTGATGGCGGTGATCCGGTCCGTCTCGGCGCGCAGCGGCGGCAACTGCAGGCGCGCAGGCCCAGCTGCCGCCGTGGCCGGCCTCAGCAGCGGCGCACCGCAGCCCCCGAGAGCGGCGGACAAGAGGCTCGCTCCGGCACCCGCAAGGACCTGTCGACGCCCGATCGAATTGCGCACGCCTCTCTCCCCGGTCATCTTCCAGGGAATCGATTGTAGTTGGACGGCGGATACCCGCGGCGAGGATCCGCGCGACGCCGGTCCCGAGGACAGGAAGACGGCCCGGTCGGGTTTTTCTGTTGCGGCGCAGCTAACCCCGCCGCTGAGCCGTGCGACCGACGCAGGAATCGTCCGGAACCACGCGCCGGGCAGTCGACGTCGGGAGATGCGTCGTCCCGACGGGTCGATGCCGACTATCGGGGATCGAAGTGGACCCGGAATCGTCCCTCCGCACGGCGTGGCCCGCGCGATCGGTCGCAGAAACAGCAAAGCCTGGCTCACGAGATCGGGCGGAGCCAGCCTCGACGCGCCGCGTGCGGCCGATCCGAGCGGGAGCCGCCAGCGATTGCGCTAGAGTGTTCGCAAAGGGGAGGGAGTCATGTCCAACCGCTGGAATGCGATGCCGCTGTTGTTCATCTGCGCGATCGCCACGGGCGCATCGCCCGCGGGCGATCACTCCGACGCCAGGGCCGACCACTACTTCCGCATGAAGCAGGTGAAGATCCTGGACCCGGGCATGAACCAGATGCCGGCCATCGACCTGATGATTCCCACCGCCTGGCAGTTCCGCGGGGACGTGCGCTGGGGCGGCAGCATCGGCGGGTGTTTCGCCGACGCGCCGGCCGTGAGCCTGCATGCCGAAAGCGCGGACGGCGCGGTCGTGTTCGAGGGCATCCCGAACTTCACCTGGCAGTTTGCGGACGACCCCAACACGACGCGCGCGCTCGTGCAGGAGAACCAGCAGGGAACGAAGGTGGGCCTCAAGCCCTGTCCCGTGATCAAGCCGATGCGCGCGGCGGAGTTTCTCCAACAGTTGGTGATGCCGAAGTTCCGCACCGGAAAACGCATCGTTTCGGTCGAGCAGCTGCCCGAATTCGAGCAGATGGTCCGTCAACGCATCGGCTTGCCGCCGGTCGGCAGTGCGCAGCAGGGGCCGATCCGTACCGACGCGGCGCGGGTGCGTCTCGAATACGATGTCGACGGCAAGACGGTCGAGGAGTGGTTCGCGGCGGCACTGGTCGTGCGCATCATTCCGGCGGGGCCGAGCAACAGCTACGACTGCCACGCGATCATGCTGCTGTCGATGCGCGCCCCGAAGGGCCAGCTCGACGGCAACGACAAGCTCTTCAAGCTCATCGCGAGCACCGTCCGGCGCGAGCCGAAGTGGGGCGCGCAGGTCGACAGCCAGATCTCGATGCTCTACCAGAAAAAGCGCGAGGAAGAGGCCAAGCGGTCGGCGATTCTCGCCGCGTTCCAACAGCACGTCGCCGACACGATCAATGACGTCACTGCGAACCAGATGCGCGGCGCGAACGCCTCTGCATTCGCGGCCGACCAGAATATCCGCGGCGTGCAGACGTTCCGCGATCCCACCACCGGCGGCACGCTCGAGCTCAGCAACCTGTACGACCACGCGTGGCTCAACGGCACCAACGAATACGTCATGAGCGACGAGCCAAACTTCAACCCGAACGGCCACCTCAACGGCAGCTGGACGTCATTGCAACCGGTACGGCCGCAACCCTGAGCGTCGGGCACGATGGATGATGGCGCCTGCTCAGAGCGTTTCGCGCCAGCGCAGCAGGGCTTCGCGCTGGCCGGGTAGCGGTTCCCGGAATCGTCGCTGGGCACGTGCGCCCTCGCCGAGACGCCAGAGGACGGCCTCCTCGGCCGTCCCGGCGCGGCCGTCGTGCAGGAGCGTCGGCGGACTCCCGGTCGCGAGCCGGTGACCCAGTCGCCACAGCGGCGCGGGACTAGGGCCTCGATTCGACGGTGCGCGCCGCCTCGGCGGCGCGGCGCACGGCCTCGCGGGCTGCCCAGTCGACGGGGCCTTTGTCGAAGCGGGTCCGCAATTCGGCCAGCGTGTAGGCGTCACCCCATTCGAGGCTCCGGTAGATCCGCTCGAAGGCTTCGCCCGACCCGTAGCCGGGGTTCGTTAGGGTCACCCGGGTATGGGACTGTCCCGCGGGCGCAAACTCGAGCACCGTCACCGTGCGCTGGAACAATTCCGCGTTCGTGAATTCCGGCGGCGCCTGGACGTTGCGGATGACCAGCAGTCGCTCCGGTACGTAGGCGAGGATCTCGTTGCGTATGTTGTGCGGGTCGCCGATTCTTGCGCGCGGGTCGTAGCTCGATTCGATGAACCCGCCGACGTGGAACTCGACGCGCGCCACGGGGACCGCCCAGCTCGAATAGGCCTCGCTGCTCGCGAACGCGGCAAACACGTCCGTCGGTGGCGCGGCGATCTCGATGCTGAGCTGGATCGCCCGATCCCCGTTCGATTCGATGAACGAACTGTTCGATACGCCGTCGAAGTCCCGCCACGTGTGCTCGGCGGCGATCGCGCTCGCCACGAAGCCGAACGCCGCCGCTGCGAGCAGCGCCCGCTCGCCGATCCCGAGGATCCCGTGGTTCTGCATGCCGTCTCTCCGTTCAGCCGCCGGCGCCCGTAGCGCCTCGGAGTGACCGCGAGGTCGCCACTTGAGCGTTCATTCAAGTCAAGACTACCGGCGGCCGATTGGGCAATCAAGCGTCGGCCCGCCGGACCTCAACCGCTCGCGAGCGGAGCGGGCGTGCGCCTTGGCGAGCCTCGCGGATGGCGCGCCTGCCGCGGCTCGACCGTTCGACGTCGATCGCCGCCGCTCTCGAATTGCGCGCCGCAGCCGCCGTCGAGACGGCGGAGAAACGCTGCGAGTTCGCCGTGCTGCATTCATCGACGGGCGCCACCGACGACATCGCGACGATCAATGAAGGCACTTCAAGGCCGCGGACGGGCGCGCACGCCTGCGAACTCGAGGTCGCGCCAGACACGTCGGCGCGGCGCCCGGGCGGTCCGCGCACGGTGAGCGAACGTTGCAAGGAAATCGACAGGAACCAACACTCAGATCGCGCTCGATGCGCTCGATGCGAGCGCGCAGTTGCGATCGCGGAAACGGTCGTCGAGGGCGCGTGACGGCCGCCCGGCGTCTGTCGTCTTTGTGCGATACCCGATGCACAATACGCACGGCAAAACAGCGCGGCGTCCCCGCTGCGATGCTGGCGCCGAACGATTCCAACAATCCCCGTCTGCCAAGGAGAAGAGACAATGAAGACATTGATGATTGCGCTCGCTGCTCTGTCGCTCGGAGCCGGCGCCGTCGCACTAGCGGACAAGGTCCACGATTGGCGCGATCTCGACAAGGTGCACAATCATATCGTCGAGTCGATCCACGAGATGGAACGGGCGCGGGCGGCGAACCACTACGACATGGCTGGCCACGGCGCGAAAGCGGAGGAGCTCTTGCACCAGGCTGAGCACGAGCTGCACGAGGCCGTCGAGGCGGCGAAGGCCGCGCACTAAAAGCGTCGCAGACGCTGATACCGGTTCGAAGGGCGTGCCGTCCGTGGGGCGGGGCCCTTCGGCGTTCGTCGGCCGTGGCATGCGGCACCGAAGCGGGTGCAGGACGCGCGGTTGGACCGTCTATAACTTCTTTATTGTAGAAGTTATGAGACAGCGCGAGTATCTGGGCCAATTGGAGTTGATGGTCCTGTTTGCGGTCATCTCCTCCCTCGAGGGCGCCTACGGTGTCTCGATCTGTCGCGACATCGCCGAGAAAAGCGGGCGCGACGTCGCCCTCGCCAGCGTCTTCGCCGCTCTCGAACGCCTGGAACGCAAGGGGTTGGTGAATTCCCTGCGCGGCGAGCCGACACCGGCGCGCGGCGGAAAGCCCCGGAGCTATTTCACGCACACCGCGTTGGGCCTGAGGGAAGCGCGCAACGCGCGCGCTACGCTGATGCGCCTCTCTGGCGTCGTCCTATCGCCGGCGGGTCAACACGAATGAACAGACCCAATCACGCGGCGCTTGCCGCGTGGTTCAGGGTCCGATTCGCCTCGACGTACGAGCGGGAGGCGCTGATCGGGGACCTCATAGAGGAATTCGCGCTGGGCCGGTCCCGCCGCTGGCTGTGGGGGCAAGTGTTCGCCGCCCTGCGGGTACGCGGCGTCGCCCGTTTGCGCGCGCCGCTGCGCGCGCAGCCAAAGGGACGGTCGCTGGCGATGGCGTCTCGACGGCTCGCGGCAGTCGCGGTGGTGTCCCTGGTTCTGGCGTCGCGCCGCGGGGACACCCCGAGCGAGTCACTACGTCTCGAGTGGCTGATGACGCTGGTTTTCGCTCTGTCGGGAGTCCTCGTTTCCGTTGCTTTGGGTCGCGGCACGCATGCGTCCCTGGGGGACAGCCGGTTTGCGAAGGTCGGGTTCGTCCCCAAGGCCAACATCGTCGGGCACGCCCGCCCGATCTGGCTGAATTGGCACCCGTCCGAGCTGCGCCGAGTCGGGACGCGCAGTCGCTAGCGCCCGCGGCCATGCCCGGCCGCGCGTCTGCCGCGGTCCATCCGGTAAATCAGCGGCGCACGCGGGCCCGTCGATCGGAACGGGGTCAGCGCGCCAATTCCTTGCGGTACACGGTACCGCCCTTCATTACGAACCCCACGTGCTCCGTCGTCGTGATGTCATCCAGCGGGTTCACGGGAACTGCGACGAGATCGGCGAGCTTTCCGACCTCGACCGTTCCCAGACGATCCTGGAGGTGGATGATGGTGGAATTGATGCGGGTCGCCGACACGATCGAGGCCATCGGAGCTTCGCCGAGGCGGTGCCGCGTGCGGAACTCGCGCGCGTTGGTACCGTGGGCGATGACCGGTGCGTCGGTCGCGAACCCAATCGGAAGCCCGGCAGCCAGCGCGCGCCGGAACGCCGCCTCGGCCATCGTCCTGATCTGCCGCATGCGTTCCATTTCGGATGCGGGGAAAACGTTCGATTCCTTGAGATCGAGGTTCGCGTCCATGAGCGCGAGCGTCGGCACGTAGTAGGTGTCCGGCTGAGCCTTCAGCATGGCGACCGCCTCGTCATCGAGTCCGGAACCGTGGTCGATCGTGTGGACGCCCGCTCGGATCGCGGCCTTGATGCCGGCCGTTCCATGGGCGTGCGCGGCCACGTCGCGGCCCCACCGGCGTGCCTCGACGACAGCCGCGCGAATCTCCTCGTCGGAATACTGCTGGGCACCGGGTGGTATCCCTTTCGAGAGGACGGCGCCCGTCGCCAGTATTTTGACGAAGTCCGCCCCGTGTTTGAAGTTGGTGCGCACCGCCTTCGTAATTTCCTCCGGTCCGTCGGCGAGGTTGCGCACGATCGGGACGTCGACGTACTGCGAGTACTGGTGGGCGTCGCCGGCGCCCCCGGTCGAGGAGACGTAGGCGCCGGCCACGAGCATCCGCGGCCCGGGAACGGCGCCGCCTTCGATCGCATCCCGCAGCGCGACGTCCGTGTACGGCCAGTCCGGCCCCATGTCACGCACGGTGGTAAATCCCGCGAGCAACGTCACGTAGGCCCAGTGCGCGCCCCACAAGGCGTCCTCGGCCGGCGTGGTTTTCAGTAGCGCATCCTCCCAATGGACGTCGCTGCGCCCGGTGAGGTGCGTATGCAGGTCGATGAATCCGGGCAGCAAGGTTGCCGCGCCGAGATCGATGACTTCCGACCCGCTCGGAACCGCAAGCGACGCGCCAATCGCGGTGATCCGCTCGCCCTCGACACGGACCATTGCCGGCGCCAACGGCTCACCGCCTCGACCGTCGATGAGCCGCGCGGCCTTGATCACGATCACGTGCCCGGGCGGCGCCGCGTGGGCCCGGCCCGGACCGGCAAAGAGCGCTGCCGCCAGCAGGATCAGTAACCGGGGACCCGACGTGCGGTTGAACATTTGGCGACCTCTACCCGTTGAGCGAAGTGTGTTGGCAGAACAATGCATCCGCGGCGATTCGCCGCACGAAAGCCCTCTTGGGGCGGTCGAGCGACAGTGACGCTGGCAACCTCGACCCCGGCTCGGAGCCAAGGGTTTAGGCCTCGGGCTCCGAGCCGCAAGTGCCTTCGGGCGCGCGAGTGATGGGGCACGGGAAGCGAGGCGTCATGCCGCAACGCCGTCGGAACCCGCCAGGTAGTCGGACCGGGGAGCATTCGACACGATGGAGACACGCCCGCGCTCGCGGGCGTGCCAGGACCATCGACGTGCCTACGCATGGAAGTGCGGTGCCCGACTGCCGTTCGATCCGATCGGCACCGGCAGCCGGACGCTCGGCCGCTACTTCGCGCTCCGGGTCGTGTACCAGATCTGCGGCGCTCCCTTGACGCCCGATTTCTCCATCGCCGCCTTCAATTCCGGCGACGCGGAAAACGCCTTGGCCTTCTCGAGACTGTGGAACACGTGCGTGACCGTGACGTCATTCGGGTTGTCGGTCGATTGGTAGACCGCCTGTGCGACGACTCCGAGCTTCACCTGCGTCGCATGAAAACCGTCGTAGGTCTTCCGCCAGGTGGCGTAGTCGGCGACTTCGTGCCTGACAAACAGGTGGACATCCGCCGCGAGCGCCGACGTCACGGTGCCGAGCACCCCCAGCGCCAATACGGCCGCCGCGAACAATTTTTTAGCTTTCATGAGTATCCCGCTGTGCTTATAGGTTGTAGGGGAAGGACCGGACTGCCCGGCCGCGTGACCGGGTTCCCAGGACTCTAGCACCACCCGACCTACGATGATCGTGGCCCCGGGGATCGATTCGCACGGCCGCATCGAGCGCGGGCCGCCCGGGATGCGTTCCGAGCTCCTCGCGGTTCGCGCATCGAGCGCCGCGCGGAATTCCGGTAGTCTCGAAAGCCGCGCCTGTGGGCGCCGCCGGCGCGGGCCGCGCCTGCGCAAACCTCCGGCGAGGAGTCTTCGATGCATGAGAACGGTCGCAATCCGTGGTTGATCGCCATGCTCCTGTGTGCCTGCTGGACGCTTTCCTATGTCGACCGGAACGTGCTCAGCCTGCTCGTCGACCCGATGAAGGCGGCACTGCGGCTGAGTGACACGGAGATCGGTGCGGTCCAGGGACTTAGTTTCTCGATCTTCTACGTGCTCGCGGGCCTGCCGCTTGCGCGGCTTTCCGACCGCGGCCATCGGCCGAGGATCATGAGCGCGTGCATCGCGGTCTGGTGCGCGATGACGGCGCTCTGCGGACTGGTCGGGAACTTCTGGCAACTCCTGGCGGCGCGGATCGGTGTCGCGGCGAGCGAGGCGGGGTTGCCACCCGCCGCGCTCACGATGATGGCGGACCTCAGCGAGCCCAAGCGCCTCGCTCGCGCCACGTCGGTGTTCATGCTTGCGCCGTTCATCGGCGGCGGGCTCGCGCTGATCGGCGGCGGCGCGCTCTACAAGGTCGTGCAGCAGTGGGGGCCGGTCTCGTTCGGCGGCTTTGCGACGCTCGAACCCTGGCGGCTCGTGTTTCTGCTGGTCGGCGCGCCCGGCCTGCTGGCGGCGGTGGCCGTGCTCTGGCTACGCGAGCCGCGGGCCGGCCGTAGCGTCGCGGCGCCCGGCATGAGCTTCGCTCCGCTGTACGCGTTCCTCCGCGGCGACCCGCGCTTCAATGCGCTTTACATCCTTTCAATGTCGATGATGTCGATCCTCCTCAACGCCAATGTGCTGTGGATGCCGGCAGTGGTCATGCGTTCACATCACATCGACCCGCACCGCGCCGGTCTGCTGGTCGGCCCGGTGTTCCTGGCGGCCGGCATAGTCGGCACTCTCGCCGCCGGCGCGGTCACCGGGCGCAGCGACGAGGACGTCATCGGACGCGTGTTCCGCCACATGCGCTGGTGCGTCCTGATCGCGCTGCCCGCTGCCGCGCTCGGCCCGCTGGCGCCATCGGTGTGGGTGCAGCTGGCGCTCGGCGCGGTGGCGCTCGGCTGCACGAGCTCGCTCAATGCGCTCGCCCCGCTGCCGTTCCTGGTCATCGCCCCGCGCGAAGTAAGGGCTCAGGCGATCGCGTTCCTGGCGCTCGTATCGGCGCTCCTCGGCACCGGTCTCGGACCGCTGCTGGTCGGCGTGCTCAGCGACCGGATGCCCGGCGCCAGCCAGCCGCTCGCGCTTGCGCTCGCTCTCGTGGGCGGTTCGGCCGCGCTGGTTGCCTCGCTGATGCTGCGCGCGCTCGTCCGGCGCACGCGCACGGCGTAGCGATGCTGCCGGGTTTGGTCCACGCGGTAAGCTTTCTTGCGCATTCGGCACCAAACTCGGACACGGCTCCGCGTCCTGCCCGGGTGCTCCGCGCGGGCCCGCAACGACGACGCCGCGGACGACGCGCACGGGATTTCTGCATCCGCAGGGCCGGCACGAAATCCCTCCCAGCTACCGTCGGTAGACTCACCCCCCACGGTACTTGGGCGACACCGCCGGCCGGCGATTGGCCCTGGCGATTGGCCCCGGCGAGCGGCATCCCTCCGTCAATGGCCGGGTAACGGGTTACGAGCGCTGACCGATCGACCAAGCGCTGTGCCAACGGCAGCCAATGCGATAACGTCGCGGTGACGCCAGCCGGTGGGCGGCCCGGAGAGCGAGCAGGGGGATCATCGTGCTGACACCATTCGGACGACTGGTAGCCGGGCTCGGGCTCGCGACGGCGCTCGCCGCGACGGCGCCCGCGTGCAGGGCCGACACGCTGTTCGTGGGCGGGCACATTTACACCGCGGACCCAGGACGCCCCTGGGCCGAGGCCCTGCTGGTGAGCGGAACGCGCATCGCGGGGGTGGGGTCCGACCGGGACCTCCGGTCGCGCCGACGGCCAGGCACGCGCGTCGTCGACCTGAAGGGCAAGACGGTCGTTCCGGGCCTGATCGATGCGCACCTGCACTTCTTATTTGGGTCGCTGGAGATCGCCGGTTTCAATTTATCGGCACCAGAGCACAGCCTCACGCCGGATCGGCCCGAAGAACTGGTCGCCGCGATCAGCGCGTACGCGAAGAGCCATCCGGCGGAGCGAATTCTGATCGGCCGCGCCGATTTCAGTTCGGCACCGCCCGCGGCCCCGACGCACGAGCTTCTCGACCGCGCCGTCGCGGATCGGCCGCTGGTGATCCACAACACGACCGAGCACGCGCTGTGGCTCAACGCGAAAGCCCTGGAACTCGCAGGCATCACTGACGAGCCGGTTGCGGATCCCGTCGAGGAACGCTACGTCATCCGCGACGCGAGCGGGCATCCGTCCGGTGTGCTGCTCGAGGCGGCGCAAGAGCTGATCGAGCGCGCTCTGCTGCGCGACATGCCGACCGAGCGGAAACTCGAGTTGCTGAGAGCGGGCGCGGCATACCTCAACGGCTTCGGTATCACGAGCCTCGTCAGCGCGACCGGAGATCTCGCTGAACTCGAGCTCTACGGCACGCTTCGGGACCGCGGCGAGCTGACCGTCCGCACGCGCATGGCCTTCGGTGCCGTCGCCGTTCCGCACAAGCTGACGCCGCAGTTCCTCGCCGACCTGGAGACGGCACGGACCCGTTACCACGACGACTGGGTGTCGGCGAATCTAGTCAAGTTCTTTGCAGACGGCAGCACCGGCGTCGCGCCGCCGCTCGTGTATGTACCTTCGGAGTACAAGGCGCTCGTGAGGGAGCTCGACCGGCGCGGGTTCCAGCTGATGACGCACGCGCAGCGCGGGGATTCCGTAACGTTGATCCTGGATGCGTACCAGGACGCGATCAGGGTGAACGGTCCGAGGGACCGGCGCCTGCGCATTGAGCACGACTTCGTCGTTAACGACGCGGATGCGGCGCGCTTTGCAAGACTGGCGGTCATCGCGGGCGTGCAGCCCGCCTTCTGTTGTAGCGAGATCGGGACGAACTACGATCCGAAGGATCCCACTCCGGCGGATCGTTGGCACACACTGCTTGCGAGCGGGGTCGTGCTCGCCTTCGGCAGCGACTGGCCTTGTCTGTGGCCTCCGGATCCGTTCGTGAACATCCAGCAAGCGGTGACGCGGCAGATCTGGCGTTCGCCCGACACGGCCGGCATCGAGACCGAGCCGCTCGATGGCGCTCGCCAGGGCGGAGCAGTGCCGGTGCCGGGCAAGCGCTATACGCCGCAGGAAGCCATCGGCGTGCAAGACTCGGTGGACGCCTACACTCGCGGCGCCGCCTACGCCGCATTTGCGGATGACCACGTGGGATCGCTGACACCGGGGAAGTACGCGGATATCGTCGTGCTGTCGCAGGACGTTTTCTCCGTTCCGGCGCAGGAGATCGGCAACACCCGCGTGCTGTTGACGATGGTGGGTGGCAAGGTTGTGTTCGAGGCCCACTAGGTCGCGGCTGCGGCATCGATGGGGCGCCGCGAAGTCGCCCGTACGACACGCACCGCGCACCGTCCGCCTTCGATGAGGCGCAGGTGCGCGGCGGTGAGATACTGGGCAATCTCAATTCGGGCTGTATTTCTCTGCCAGTCGTGTCATTGACGCAATTAGGTGGAGAAATGACACGAGTAAGCGAAACGCACAACCGCGTTGCGAGTGCGGTCCGTGCGAGCGGCCGACGTCGTCCGCGAGGCTCGGATCCCGCTGCGGCGGCGCGGACGGCCGTGCTGATCGAGGAGGCCGTGACGGTGCTAAAAAGGGCATCCGCTGATCGGACGCCCGCTGGAGACGGGTCTTCGCGAACCGGTCATTCCGCGTGGTCGCTCGGGATACCTCGCGCTCTACAGCGACGAGACCGCGCACGCTGATGTGTTTGTGCTGACGATTCGTCACCCAGGAGAGGCCGGCTACCGGGACCCCACGGGCCAGTGACCCAGGGTATTGGCGGGTGTGCCACGGTTTCCCGCGGATCACTTTCCTGGCCGGATCGGGATTCAGTTACGCCGAGCGATCGCTGCTATCCCTCTGATTCGCGCCGACTCTCTATATCGCGCCAGACGCCCCGTGGTACCTC
Source organism: Pseudomonadota bacterium (assembly GCA_025355245.1). Lineage (GTDB taxonomy): Bacteria > Pseudomonadota > Gammaproteobacteria > Steroidobacterales > Steroidobacteraceae > CAIKZZ01. The sequence continues at coordinate 19,969 of JANXZZ010000030.1, forward strand.
GCTACATCCGCTTCCTGACGACTCGGATAGACATGGCGCTTCCGGTGTACGGACGACGTTAGCCGCCCACTGAATCGGCAAATCGCGGCGAGGGAGCCAAGCCGCCTATTCAACTTTGCGGCCATCTTGCTCTTGCACATGACCGTGCGTGTCATCGAAGCGAACGTGCATGGTCTTGCCATCGGATCCAACCGACCAGAGGCTTATCTTAACGACCTTGCCGTCTTTCTTATCGGATTCTTCGATCGTGTTCTTGTCGATCACTTTCAGCGACACGCTCGTGAACTCGTCGCTGCCGTTGTACGGCGCGTCAGTGCCATCGAGCTTGGCAGAGAAGGATCGGCTCATCCGATCCGACATCGACAGCGTATTGCCGCTGACCTGAAATATCGTGTCTTCGGCGTGGTTGGATACATCGCCGTCGGTCATTCGCCATCCACCCGATACAACGTGGGAACCTTGCGGTCCAGCAGATACGCGCGTGGAATGCGTCGTAATTTCAACAGGACGCGGGGCCATGTCGTACATAGTCTGCACGTCGGTCTTGGTCGTGCCATCGAGAGAGACAGTTGTCTTTGTCTCGACAACTGTCTTGCCGCGTTGTTTCGCGACCCTCGTTGCGGTCCGATCATCAACGACCCTGACACTCAACGCGTCGTAGCGCGGGTTGCCAGATACTGCCTGGTCTTCTCCATCGGCCTTGATCTTGTACGGCGGCGTGCAGGTCTGGCACTCATAGAAGCCACCGACCAACTCCACCACGTCGGGATTGCGCGTTGGGCTGAATGTCTGCGAATTAGGTCTCCACGTTCCGTTGAACACGGCTTGCGCCATTCCCAGTGGCGACACGGCCAAGAGTCCCATCACCACCAACACGTTTCTCGTTCTCACGGCGACCTCCTTACCATTGAGTCGCAGCCGTCCTCGTTATCAAGAATAACCTCAAACTACGGATCCGGTGAGGCGCGAAGGCCCGACTCCTCCTGCGCAATGAATCGAGCGCTGGGAACAGCGATCCGCCGTGTTGCGGCGACGACCCGTGAAGATGGAGTGGCCGCGCCGAGCCGATTCCCGGCGGTTACTCGCCTATTTTCCAGTTAAAACTGTCTAGGAAAGGGAGCAACGTCAGGTGCGGACCTCCGGCAAAATATTCTGGTTCGATCGGAACAGATTCGCAGGATCGTACCGCGCCTTGATCTTAGCCAGACGGGGATAGTTCACGCCGTAGATTTCGCGGATCCTTTCCGGCGGGCTGGGCGGGATGTAATTCACGTAGGCGCGGCGTGCGAATGGGCGAAGGGCATCGCCGTATTCCGCCACCCATCGCTCCGCCCGCGCGCGGTCCTCGGGCCGGGTCCATTCGGAGGACAGAAGCGTACTCAGTCCCGTTCCGCGCAACGGGTACGCGGTGTCAGTCATCCCAACGCGCGCCGCCACACCGCTCGAGAGGCCCATCAGAATTTCGCCAAATCCCCGTCCGGCCACGGCTGCGCGCGCCAACACATCCGCGGCCCCATCGCTGACGCCCTCCAGGAACGCGCCTTCGACGGCCACGGAGGTGGTCGCCCACACCTCCCCTTCGGGATTGGGTAGGGAGGTCGACATCTTCGCCTCGACTCGCCGGAATGCTGCCTTCCACGTCTCAAGGTAGGCGGCGGCGGCGGCAGGATCACCGAAGAAACCGCACGACGCCGACGCGCCGGTCTGCGCACTGACCTCGAACTTTGCCCTGACCTCGTCCGGAGTCTCGCGCACGAGATCGCCGAAAATCCGCATCGCCCCGCCAATGCCGCTCCAGCCCAAGTCGAACTGTGCGTTGTGGGACGTCAGAACGGGGTACAGCCTGAAGTCCAGACGGGTGACGACGCCGAAGTTGCCGCCACCGCCGCGGATTGCCCAGAACAGGTCTTCGTTCTGATGGGACCGAAGTTCCAGCACCTCTCCGTCGGCGGTCACGAGTTGCGCACCAACAATGTTGTCGCATGCCGTCCCGAACAGTCCTCTGCCGGAGGTGTCGCCGCCGGCGAGCGCCAGGCCTGCGACGCCGACAGCGCCGCAGCTACCCATCGGCGTGACGAGCCCTGCGGCCAGCGTCGCGGTCAGCAAGTTGCGAATTTTCACGCCGCCACCGACGGAGGCGACCCGGCGGTCCCGGTCCACGCTGACGGTGGTGAACGCGCCGAGGTCGACCTGAAGCGCGTCATCGGCCACACCAAACCCCGCGTAGCTGTGCCCACCCCCGCGGATGGCGACGGGAACGCTGTGTCGCCGCGCGAATGCCACGCAGCGGCGCACATCGTCGATGTCCGCGCAGCGCGCCATTGCGAGCGGGTGCCGGTCGTAGGCCAGGTTCCAAACCTTCCTCGCGTCGTCATAGCCGGGCGACCCACGGCGAAGAAAGCGACCGTGCATGCGTCGAGCAAGGTCGTTGAGGCCGGCAACCGATCCGGTCGCGGCCGCGTCACGCGGCCTGCCCGCATGCGCACGAGCACCCAGCGCAACAGCAGCGGCGGCGCCGAGTCCGACGTGGATGAAATCGCGGCGGGTCCAGAGGGAGCAGTCGCTACGGTGGTTGGCCATCGGCTGGTACTCGGTCAAGAGAGGTGTATCAACACACACTTACAACAAAAGCGCTTTTACGCTGGCAATATGCATTTACGAACGAGCGGCGTTGACCGATTGTGCATGTGAATGACCGGTATTGGAGACGAAAGCCGACACCAGTATGCCAGAGCAGTGAACCGCTCCGACTTTCCCAGAGGCTCCACCACGCGAAAGAGTGGAGCCTCTGGGAACTTCAGTACTCAACGGAACTGAGGTAGCGCGCCGTGCGCACGGCGCACGAGCATCAAGCGGAGCGGGCCTTGCAGGGGCCGACCCTAGAGTCCTAGAGTCGGTGATCGCCAAGCTCGGCTGCACGCCCCATTCGGGGCATCGGTGGGGGTGTCGATTTCAAATGACCGGGGGTGGTGTCACGAGGAACGACACGACTCTAGGACTTCAACGACTGTGCAGCGGGGGTCGCCGCAAAATCTGCGACGATGACCGGCCGCAGGCCATCTGCGAGGTCGCCGCCAATTGGCGTCAGTACCAGCAGTTCGAGCAGCCTGGCGCGAGACGTGATCCCTCGCTGCGCGAGCTCACGCGTGAAAAGCCGGTCTTTCTGCCGCCCGGCGACATATTTCGAAATCGCGAGGTCGTTCGGCTCGAGACAGCGCCCCGTGACACCGCCGGTATCTCCAGGCGCGAGCGTGACCAAGCGCTGTTCCCAGCCCCGAGGAAGTACTGCCGTGCGGTCGTCGACGGGATCTGCGTAGTAGCCAAACGCCTCGTGAAAAGGGGAGTCTTGGCCGATGACATTCAACCATTCAGTTCGATCGACGTTGGTTGCCGCGATCAGATCCACTGCGGCAGATCGAATCATCTGGTCCGCCAGATCCGGACACGCTCCGTGAAGGGCCTGGCTGCCGATGATGACGAATTCGTTTTCTCCCGTGATCTCTCCGGCGGCGCGGAGTACGTGGTCAACCTGCAGCTTCTTCATTTAGACGCCTTGTGACCGCACGTGGAAGCAAGCCGACGTACGGTGCCGACTGACGCAGCTCGTTCGCGTGCTCATCCCTGCCGAGCATTGCGCAGAACAATGCACCGTCATCCGCCGTAGTGAGCAGGGTTCGCCACGCGGCGTAGGCCGGCACCCACGAGCCCTGGCTCTCCCATCGGAAGAGATTTGCGACGCTGTGAGCTCGAATTAGCGCCGGCGGGAAATTTGCGGCGACCTCGACCGCGATGCGCCGCTTTAGGTCGTCCAGTCGATCCTGGATCGGCCGAATCGACGCACAAATGCCCCTGTCCGTGACTTCAAGCGAATCGCCTTCGCCTACCCCCCACGCCTTCAGGACTGACCGCGGGATGAGAACACCCAGGGAATTGCCGATTCGCCGGATGGAGGTGCGCATTGAAGAAATATAACACGTTATAACGTCAAGCGAAACTCCTTTAAACGGCCGACGCACTACGTCAATAACGTGGTCCGACGATTCTCCACGGGCGGAGCATTCTCAACCCACTGAATTTGCATCTATAACCGCGTAAGTCCGTTCACCAGCACGGTTCGAGGTCATTCCTGGGGTTGTCGCCCTCCACGACATCGCGCTCGTCGTGATCGAGCCACGGCCGGGCCGCGATTTCGTGTGCATGCATTACCTCCCGACAGGAAAGCGCGCGCGTTCGGGTGACGTTTTTGCGCGGGTGCGTTGCGGCTTCGCGACGCTGCGTCAGCTTCCGGAAATCGTTGCTGTAAGCGGGCCGGATCGATTGCCCGTAAGCGGCGACTTAACGCGGTGGTTTGGGGGAGTCGCCGGAATTGCCGGGTTTGTCTGGAGGAATTGACCCGGATATTTGCAACCGACATTCGAACCGACCGAAACAAGTGATCTAGCGATCGCGGGAGCCCGCCAAGCCCGCAAGCTCGACGTGACCGTATTTTATGACGGCTGCGCACCCGCCGGTCGTGGGGGGAGCGTAAATCGGAATGTAGAACCGACCCCCAACTCACTCTCGACGGTCACTACTCCGCCGTGAGCCTCAACAAACGTCTTTACGATTGCGAGCCCAAGCCCCAACCCGCCCTCCTTATCGGGATCAGTCTCATCCTTGTCGAAAACAGAGCGGCAGCGCTCTTGAGAGATCCCAGCCCCGTCATCGCGAACCAAGCATTCGACCTCACCTTCGTTGCCCGTCTCCCGCGCACCGATGCTGATCAGCCCGCGCGGAGTGTAGGCGATCGCATTAGCAATCAGATTTTGGAAGACCCGGCCGATCAGCTTGGCGTCGGCATAGGCGACGAGCTCCTCGGGTACGGTGTTCACCAGGCGCGTGCCGCCCGTTTCGGCGACAGGATGGAGGTCATGAATGAGGCCCTCGACCAAGGGCCACAGATCAAACTCACGCCGCTGCAACTTGATACCGACTTCCGCTTCAAGATTTGTATTTTCTTCAATTACCTTGCCGACCAAGGCTTCAAGACGTCGCACGTTCCGCTTCAGAGCCGTCCACATCTGCGTGACCTGAGGCGATTTAGAACCATCCCCCGCGCTGAGCATTTCTAGAACCCGCGCCGCAAGTGAAATGGCGTTGAGCGGGGTGCGCAGATCGTGGGCCACGAACGCCAGATACTCCTCGCGACGTTGCCGGACTTCGGTCGCCTTCTGCGCCGCGAAGGATTGCACGGCAGAACCGATTGCTGCATCCATAACGCGATTGAGAATATGGAACGGCCTCCCCCGCATACTGAGGCCGTTGCGCTCGGCTAAATCGTGGATGCACGCTCGTAGGATGTTGTATTCCGCAACAACCTCCTCGATTTCGAACGCGTCTTTGACCCGTTGCAAACCGTGGGCGGGCGGGGTGCCTTCGACGAGGCCATGGCTGATCGCTTGATCCGACCCGCTCCGGAGGGCCGCTGTAAGTTCCGCTAGGAAATCCGGAATGTGGTCATTGAGGGTTGGCACGTCGAGGTCCCGAGCACCTGCGAGTGCGCGAACCAGCGTACGCCACTCGGCGAGCAAGCTCGCGCGTTCGCCGTCGATTAGTCCTGCTAGTTTGTCGAGAACGTTGATGCGCTGCACTCTTTGTACGTCGCTCTGTGTGGTTGTGCCGTATCCGGTGGTCATGCGATCCACCTACCGAAACGTCGCGTGGGGCCCAACAAGACGGTTACACATTGTGCACGCGTTCCGGCGTGGCAAGCTAAGTTTCGCGTCGGCGCGCCAATTCCTTCCTAGGCTGCTTCGACTTCGTTAGCGTGACTCCGTGCGCAGGCTCCAGTGGATGTATCCCCGCACCGGGACGCCGCCTGCAATCGCCCGCCGCATCGACTGGATCGCGAGGCCGATGTACGCGGCGCGACGCGAGTCATCGAGCGTGTCGATGCCATTCTCCGTGACCACAACCGGCAAGCCCGTGGCCTCGTGCGCGTAGCGGATTGCACCCTCGAGAGACGGGGGGCAAAATTCGTCGTGATTGTGGGTGAGCTCGGCATCCGGCGGCGGCATCATCGCGCCGTTCGCGTCGAGTCGCTGCCGGCCGTAGTTCCGGACGCCAACGAAATTGCCCGTCGTCGCAGCCTCCATCCACTCGGCGTACACCTCGGCACGTTTCACATCTCGTTGGCTGTGCTCTCCGACCGCCTGGTCTTCCGCGGGCGTGGGTCCTTTATGCGTCTCGCGGCGGGTCGCGAGACAGCTACTTAGTGCACAGCTCGAGTGTCTGCCGTCCCGACCGGGAATAGTTCAGAAAATCTGATCGCGCGCTCAGCTCTTCTGTAACGCACGTGCGCCGCGCGATCCAGACTGTTTCCCGAGGCGATGTGCCTTGGTGCTACGGTAAAGGATGAATACCATGAAGTCTCCAGGTTCGAAGATTCTCGCCGCGCTCGCGACAACGGTACTGCTGACGTCGGGCGGGCTGTCGTCCGTAGCGCACGCCATCGCCCGCGACGACGTCCGTAGCGAGACAGTCCGGTTCGGCGATTTGAATCTCGCGGCGCCGGCCGGAGTACAGGCCCTGTACGTGCGAATTCAGAACGCGGCCCACGACGTATGCGGTCAGGCGAATGTGCCCGGTACGCGCCGTGCCTCCGTCGCATGGAAGGATTGCGTGAGTGATACGCTTCGCCAAGCAATACTCCAGGTGGGAAACCCGTCGCTGAGCACCTACTACGCAAACCGCCTTCGTGGACCAACGTTCACGACGAAGGAATGATTGGTCATCCAATACGAGGGGTCGTCGGCGTTTACGTCGGGGCGATGGGTGGCGCTCGCACCGCGACGCTTGTCGGCAGATGGTTAACGCGCGGCTGGTTGCGGTTTCTTGCTGTCGATTACAAACCAGCGAGTCAATTCCTCCAAAGTCCTTTCGTGCATTCGCGCTGCGATATTGTGAAGGCCGCTTCGAGGCCATACGCCGGGTGCAGGAGGGGTCTTGGTCACGTCATCCCATTCACCGCTGTGGTTTAAGGTCGTCCGAGCGATTGTCGCTCCCGATGACCCCGGACTCGTCGCGATCGAGCAACGGCCGGTCCGCGATATCGTCAGCGTGCGTTACGCCCTTACAGGAGGGCGCGCGCGCTTTCGAGTCCCGTCGTCGCGCCGGCGCGTTGCAGCTTCGCGACGCTGCGTCAGCTTCCGGACATCGTCGCTGCAATCGGGCCAGATCAGGTCCACTCGGGCGGCGAGTTGACGTGGTTGTTTTGAATAGTGGCCGGAAGTGACGCGTCTGCGTGGAAGAATTGACCCGGCTGTTTGGAACCGACAGGCAGCCGACCCCACTTCCGCAACACTCCGCCGGTTGTCTGGAATCGACAGTGGCCTGGAAACCCACAATCGGGCATTTTCCGCGGTGGACGCATTTTCGTTCGTTGAACAGTATTCAACTAAGGCGTTGTCACCGGCCCAGAAAGTCCCGCGCTCGCGGTTTGCGGCG
>JANXZZ010000041.1 GCA_025355245.1 Pseudomonadota bacterium
CAACTCGGGGTAGCGCACATGCTTGCGCAAGACCGGTGACATCGCGGCTGCATCCGCGAACAGGCCCGGAAAGACGGCCCGATACGCGGCAATCACCGGGTCCTGCGGGTCGAATATATAGAGCGTCGTGGCTCCGGAGTAGGCGTCGACGACGATCTTCACGCTGTTGCGGATGTAGTTGATCCCCTCGTCGCCGAGCCGGTAGCGTCGCGCGTACGGGTAGGTCTCGGAGGTCGTGAACGCGTCCATCAGCCAGTAAATTCGGCCGTCCTCGCCGACGACGACGTACGGGTCGGGATCGAGGGTGAGGAACGGCGCGAGTTCCTGGACGCGTTCCCGCAGGGCGCGGCGCATCAGCAATCGGCTTTCCGCATTCACGTCGTCGCTGAACGGCACCTTGGCAGCATCGCCGCGCTCCAGTGCGATCAGCGTGCGGCGCAGGAAGCCGCCGAGCCGGATGCCGCCATCCCCCTCGTAGGAGGTCAGGTTGTTCGCGTCGCCCTGTGGATAGTTGAACTCTTTCTGCCGGGTCTTGACGTAGACGTCGGTCGTCGTCAGCTCCCCGAAATAGATCTCCGGCCGCGTCACCGTCAGGCCTGGGATCGTGCTCTGGATCGGCATGTTGCTGAGGACGAGGGTCGGCAGCCCTTCCGGCGTGAAGCCGTTCACGGGGTTCATCGTGACGCCGTAGCCGTGGGTGTAGATCAGCTTCTCGTTGATCCAGTTACGACTGCTAACCGGCAGCTTCTCCACATTGAGTTCACGCGCGGCGAGCATCATCTGGCGGACCGATCCGCCGACCTGGTAGCGATCGATGTCGATGGCGGGGAAGTCGTAGTACGTCCGGATCTCCTGAATCTGGCGCAGCGTGTCCTGCAGCGCGCGCGAATCCCACAGCCGTATGTTTTCGAGCGTCGTCTGGTTGTGCGCCGGATCGACGGCCTCGATGTCGGTATCGGCCGGAAACGGGTGCGGCTCGATGCGATCGAGCCCGTACGCCTGTCGCGTCATCCGAATGTTGTGCGCGATGAAGGGTCGTTCCCGCACCAGCTGGTTCGGCTTGACGATGAAGCTGCTGACGTACCATCCCGTGGCGGCGACGATGAGGTAGCAGGCGATCGCCGGAACGACGGATGCGACCAGCCAGCGCCGGCGCGGTGTCGCCATCGCACCGATCCCCGCCATGGCTGCGCCTGCGACCAGTGCGATGCAGACGAGCAGCATCCCGGGCAAGGTGACGTGCGCGTCGGTGTAGCTGACACCCGCGAAGATCGTGTCGTTCTGGAACAGCCGCTCGAAGCGTCCCAGGTAGGTGCGCACGGCGAGCGTCAGGAGCAACGCGGCGACGGCAATCGAAAGCCCACGCCAGAGCGCCGGCTGGGCCGCGCCGAAGCGGCGCTCCGTCAGGACTCGCGCGCCGCCGGTCACGAGCACGAAGAACGCCGCGATCAGACAGGCGATCACCGCCAGCATCTGCAGCCAGCCGGCAAGGAGCTGCCAGGCCGGCAGCGCGAACAGATAGAAATTCAGTGGTCGCCCAAAGATGGGATCGAGCATCGTCGCGAGCGGCGGTGGATGCCAGAAGAGCGCAAACGTCGTCCAGCGGGCCGTCATGCTGGTGCCGGTCGCGACCGCGATTGCGAACGACAGCCCGAGGGCAATCAGCTTCAGGATGGGCTCGACCGGCAACCTCACCGGCTGTCGGTTGATCAGGATCGTGCCACGGATCGAGTCGCCGAGCCGGACCGGCTTCAGCGCGAGGAATGCACCGTAGAGCGCCACGAAAGTGACGAGGGCGAAAGCACCAAAGGTGCCGCCCCGAATGGCGAGCCGCGTCCAGAACACCGACGCGTAGCCGAGCGATTCAAACCAGAGCGCGTCGACGTAGCAAGACAGCGCCGTGCCGCCGCCGAGTACCGCACCGGCAAGCACGGCCAGCAGGAACATGCGGGCGCGCCGCCGGTTGGGCCCCGATCCGTCGGCGACGATGCCGATGCGGCCAGCCGCGCCGTCAGTCATCCGATTCTCTCCACTCCGGCTTCAAGGTGCAGCGTCACCGGGCATATTGCGCCCAGGCGCCCGCCGCTGTCGTCTCGCCGCAATGTGCGGACCAGTGCGACGAGGCT
>JANXZZ010000045.1 GCA_025355245.1 Pseudomonadota bacterium
CTACCTCGGCGAGCCGACGCTCGCCGACGCCATCCTCGATCGCCTGGTGCACCAGAGCCACCGGATCGCGCTCAGCGGGCCGTCGATGCGGGCCCTGAACGATGGCCTTCTGACGCCTGCGGCGTCAGACCGCGGCTCGCCCAAGATCGTAGACCAACAGCATCGGAAACTTGACCCATCGTGAACACCTGACGTAAACATCTACACACCAGCATCCACGGTCGCCGTACCGTTCACGATCCTCCGGCGCCACCGTTCACCATCAGCGGAATACGCACTTCGGTCTTGCGCGGCCGTCCGACCGGCCTCGTCAATTTTCTAGGTTCTCGTAAATTCCTCCAGGCCGACGGATCGCTCGAGAGCGCCATGACACGCCTCCATGGAAGTCATGGCGGACCACGATGGCCAAATTCCCACCGGAACGGGCGCGGGAACGACATAAGAAGAGTGTTTGGCAGGGGGCGAGGGCGCGATTTCCGTCCCTCACTGCAAAGCCATCTTGGTCAGGGCCGCCTGCTGCAGTGCGGCGTACTTCGTATAATGGGCCGCGAGTGGAACGTCCGATCACTAGCGCGCGCACACGGCGGCGCACCCGGGGCCGGAATTCTGAACAGACGTTTTCGTTATATATGGAGCCGCCCGGGAGGAAGCCCTACAGAACGCGTCATCGTGCTTGAGATTCGGGCGCCAGGAAGGGCTTCCCGAGCTGCTCGATCTTCGAAGCTGGTCGCCTCCCACTCTCCGTCGCCGTCGTCGGGAACTACCGGCGTCCAGCGAAGGTCCTAGTTGCGAGGCTCCCGAGGCTTATCCATGAACCGCCCCGCGCCGTTCCTTTTGGCCTTTGTTCTCATCGGCATCGCGCCACTGATGTGTCTGGGAGACGAGCCCTCACGCCTGGCCGTCGTTCATGAGCGAAGCGCCGACGTGATGCCGTTCGACCTCTCGGCGACGACGCACATCTTCACTAAGACCCCGTCCGGCGGCGTCCAGCGCGTCGTCGCCAAGGACGTCCACGATGGTACGCAGACCGGCCTCATCCGTGGCCACCTGCGAGAAATCGCAGATCAGTTCAGCCGCGCAGATTTCTCTGCGCCGACGCACGTACACGGAGCCGACATGCCGGGGCTCGCCGCCCTAAAGGCGGCGCCGGCCGGGGCCATCAGAACCCGCTATCAGGACATCGGGGCAGGCGCGGAGATCTCGTATTCGTCCACTGATCCCAAGATCGTCGCGGCGCTGCACGAGTGGTTCGACGCACAGCTGGCGGATCATGGCGCGGATGCCGTTGCGGGCCACGATCATTCGATGCACCATCCGAACTAGGCGAGGGGAGCGCTGAGCGGGAGCGACGCGGCCGACGTCGGTAGAGGGTACGTTCTGCCCAGCCTCGGCGGTCTGTAGGGCGAATGTGATCTCACCATCGAGCACGGCTGCACCCGGCGACTGAGCGCGTCTCCGCCGAGCACTATAGTTTTCGGAAACTCGGCCCGCTCTCTGCCTCTTATAAATATGGCGCGCGGCGCCGCAGATCAGCGATTCTAAGGCCGACTTGACTTATCCAGCTGCGCATAATGGCGCCTTCGGTGGAAGCGACTGGAATTATCTGCGGCGACGTCGCCGGTCTGCGCGTAGGGCGGGATGACTCAGTTCGGCCAGGCGCGGCCTTCGAACCGCACTGGGTAAGTTTTCCTTGAGCGGACATTCGCGCGGCGCAGGGCCCAACGATTAGGATAGGTGTACACCCTTGTCCACGGACGAGCCGATGTGCATTCACAAGGCCGATAACCCCGCCTGGACGCGCCGCGATTTCGTGCGCGCCGGCCTCGCCACCGGGGGTGCAGTGGCTGTAGGTGCGTCCGTGTACGGGGGCATGCGGCCCGTCTTCGCCGCCACCGATTCCGTTCCCAACCTCGACGATCTCTCCCGCAGCGTGCGCGGGCGATTGCTGCTTGGGAGTTCGCCGGGTTACGACGAGGCGAGAAGGGTCTGGAACCTTGCCTACGATCGCCGCCCGCTCGCGATGCTACGCGCCGCGGACGTCGATGACGTGCGGCGCTGCGTGGAGTTCGCGCGCGAGCACACCGTTCCCATCGCGATCCGCGGTGGCGGTCACAGCTATGCTGGTTACGGGGTGGCTGATGGCGCGGTACAGATAGACCTCGGAACATTTACGAATGTCACCGTTGACCGCGACCGCCGAATCGCCTCGGTGGGTGGCGGCACCCGGATCGGGGACCTCCTCAGGGCTACGCTGGCGGCGGGTCTCTACACGCCCATGGGAAGTTGCGGCTCCGTTGGCGTTGCGGGCCTCACTCTCGCGGGCGGCGACACGAGCGGGAGAGGCCTGTACGGAACGGCGTGCGACAACCTCATCGGCGCGCAGGTGGTGACGGCCGACGGAGATGTGCGCGAACTCGGTTCCGGCAAGAATGAAGACCTGTACTGGGCAATCCGCGGCGGTGGCGGGAACTTCGGCGTCGTAACCCGACTGGACTTCCGGCTGCATCCTGTCGTGCCGCTACATTCGGCGGCGTTCAATATCGGCTGGCGGGACATCCCCGGAGCGTTGCGCGCGTATGGCGACCTCGTACGCGACGCCCCCGACGAGGCACGCGCTGCGTTCTTCGTGGATCCGGAGTCTGGCGCATCGGCGAGCTGCGGATATCGGGGCGACGCCGCAGTCGCAGCGGTCTACCTTGAAAAGTGGAAAGCCGCCTTCCGCCCAGCAGAGGCACACCTGTCCACCTCAACGCCGGATCCGGAGGGAGAAGTGTGGGCGACAACGCACGTCGCCGTCGACGGCGCATTCATCGAGCACCTGAATGATAGCGTCGTCGACGTGCTTTCGCGCGCGGCTATGGAGGGGCGGGGGGTCGGACAGATGCTGCTCGGCCTTTCGAGCGGGGTTGTGGCGCGCATTCCGATGACCGCCACCGCCTATCCACTGCGCGGAACGGGGCTGAGCACCTTGATTGCCGCCGAGTGGGACAAGCCCGAGGCACGATCGCGGGCAGAGCGGTGGGTGGCTGAGACTGGCGCGGCATTGCGTCCTTACGCGCGCCGCGCCTACGTGAATTACCTGCCACCCAGCATGCCGGAGCGAATTCGTGAGGCTTACGGGGTGAACTATCCCCGGCTGGCGCGGATTAAGGCACAGTACGACCCGGCGAACCTGTTCCGGGAGAACCAGAATATTCGCCCTGGGTTCCCGGGCGAGGGATGATTATCTGTTTCGAAGTTCCCGCGCGGCGGTCGGCAGCGCACGCGACGCGCCCCCTCGGGAAGGTCTGCTGAGGGACCGAACTGGTGCTCCTGGCCAGAAGCGGGCATTTCAGTCCCAGTTCATCTCGCTCAGGAGCAGACATTTGCGATAGCCCGCCGAGCACGCTGTAGACTCAAGGCGACTCGGCATTCGGGATGGTGTCATGCAACGACGATCACTGGTCGGTGCAATGCTCGCGACCCTTTCATCGGCACTCGCATTTCCAAGGACAAGCACGGCTGAAGGTGATGGGCCCTCCCCTGGAGCTGCGCCAGTGACCTCTGGCACGTCGTATGCCACGACCGATGACGGTGTGCGTCTTTCCGTCGAAGAGACCGGAGCTGGAGTCCCCATTGTTTTTGTCCACGAATTTGCGGGCGATTGTCGCAGCTGGGAACCGCAGGTGCGTTCACTGTCCCGCTGGTTCCGCTGCATCACATTCAACGCGCGCGGCTACCCGCCGTCCGACGTGCCAGAGGATCCGACGCGATACTCACAAGCGCGAGCTCGCGACGACATTCGCGATGTGCTCGCGCACTGCGGAATCGACGCCGCTCACATCGTTGGTCTCTCGATGGGCGGCTTCGCGACGCTGCACTTTGGGATGGCGTATCCCTCCCGGGTGCGATCGCTGCTGATCGCGTCATGCGGATACGGCGCAGCCCCGGACCGACAGGCGGAATTTCGGGCGGAGATGGAGGCGACCGCCGGGCGGATCGAGCGAGAGTCCATGAGTGAATTTGCCAAGAGCTTCGCCCTTGGGCCAGCACGGGTACAGCTCCAAGACAAAGATCCTCGCGGCTGGAGAGAATTCGTAGCGCAACTGGCCGGGCACTCGACCCGAGGGTCGGCGTTGACCATGCGGGGAGTGCAGAAGCAGCGGCCTTCGCTGTGGAGCCTGCGTGACGCTATGCGCGCTATGAGAGTCCCCACTCTCATCGTGGCGGGCGATGAGGACGATCCTTGTCTTGAACCCAGTTTGATGATGAAGCGGACTATCGCGACCGCGGGACTCACTCTTGTCCCCCGATGCGGACACACGATCAATCTGGAAGAGCCCGACGAGTTCAACCGCCTGGTCTACCGCTTCATAACGGCGGTCGAGACAGGCCGCTGGAGTCCACGGGATCCGCGCGCCGTGTTTCCCTGGGCACGTAACTGATCGGTCTGTGCGACGTCCGCTATCGCGACCATAAAAGGCTGCTTTGGAGCAGCTAGGATGTCTCAGAAGGGTCGGAAGCGGCCGGTCTGTACCCCATCCTTTCTTCGCGGCGGATTATCCTGTCGTGCGGTCGACGGTAGACTTCCAGTAGACTTCAGCGCCGATCACACGCTGGATGTTTCCGCAGAAACACGCGGAATCTTGAGTCAGGACGACGCTAACCGTTTGACTTCCTATCGGAACCCTCGGTCTAGCGTCGACTACGCCTTCGCCCCTATCTGTAACTCCGCGGAATTGAACGGCACCCCACGCCCTCCAATCCCGCAGTACC
>JANXZZ010000055.1 GCA_025355245.1 Pseudomonadota bacterium
GCGGCGGTGCGCGCGTTCATGCCGCCGCCTGCCTCGCCCGCGGCGGCCGCAGCCGCGGCTCCCGCTCCGGCGGCGGCGCAGGCCCAGCAGGCCCAGCGCGTGCAGCAGCAGCAGCCGGCGCCGCCGCGGCCCGCGAAGCCAAAGCCGCAGCCGCCGAAGGACGACAAGAACCGCGCGAAGCCGAAGGAGGCCCGCGACGGCGAGCACGAGCACCAGTAGTCGGCTCCCGGTGCGGTGCCGGACCCGATAGAATTCGGGGATCCGGCACCGCAGCCACACTCAAGGAGCGACACGATGACGATCAAGGTTGGCGAGCGGGTACCCGCCGCGACGCTGAAGCAGATGACCAAGGACGGTCCTTCGAACATCACGACCGAGCAGCTCCTCAAAGGCCGCAAGGTGGTCATTTTCTCGGTGCCGGGCGCGTTCACGCCGACCTGCCACGCCAAGCACCTCCCCGGGTTCATCCGCGACCACGACAAATTCAAGGCCAAAGGCGTCGACGCCATCGCCTGCCTTGCCGTCAACGACGTGTTCGTCATGTCGGCGTGGGCGAAGGCCAGCAATGCGCCGGATGACATCCTGATGCTCGCCGATGGCAACGGCGACTTCACCAAGGCGCTCGGCCTCGAGCTCGATGCGAGCGGCTTCGGCATGGGCATCCGCGGCAAGCGCTTCGCGATGGTCGTCAACGACGGCGTGGTGACGCACTTGAACGTCGAAAGCGCGGGTGAGTTCCGGGTCAGCGCTTCGGAGTTCGTGCTCGGCCAGCTCTGAGCCCACGCGCGGCGCGAGGCGGTCATTGGCCGACCGGGACCGGCCGGAGGGCTCAGCCGAGCGGCGAGACCCCGATCAGCATCCGGTGCAGCCCGGCGAGGAAGAGCCCGTACAGCGCAAGTCCCGCGACGATCGCGATCGCATCGTTGAAGCGTCCCGCCGGCAGGCTCGGGACCGGGCGCGACGGGCGGCGCTTGAGCGCGATGCGATCCGCGATCGCCCACGCGAGCAGTGCTCCGAACAGCACGACGTCCGCGAGCGTTCCGTTCGCGAGCAGGTGGGCGAACGCCCAGGTCTTGGTGGCGGCGAGAAGCGGGTGCTTGAGCGTGGTGCGGATCTGCCCCGGCAGGAACGCCGCGAGCAGCATCGGGAACACCGGCAGCATCAGCGCGATCGCGACATAGCGCAGCCACGCGGGCGGCACGTAGAGGACGACGGGAGCCGCGCGCGCTTCGCCAAAACCCATGACGATCAGCACGAAGCCGACGAGTGCGAGCAGCGAGTAGAGGCCCCTCCACGGCCCTTCGCCGAGGCGGGCGGCAAGCGCATCGCGCATGCCAGGCGCCACGATCGAGAGCGAATGGACGCCGAGGAACAGCGCGAGCCCGGTCAGTAACAGCGTCACGGCGGTCTCCTCGCGGTCGAGCGTCCCGGTCGGGGCAGAGACTGCGACCCGCCGGTCACCCGGGAAAGTTCGAAACTACCTTAAGTGCGGAAAATTATAATTAATCAAAACAGATAGTTAAGTAAATTATCTAAAGTCGTTTACGGGACGCCGACGCCCCGCCGCGCTACTTCGTCAGCGCCTTTTCGAGCTCCGGCAGGATCTGGAACAGATCGCCCACGAGACCCAGATCCGCGACCTCGAAGATCGGTGCCTCGCCGTCCTTGTTGATCGCGACGATCGTCTTCGCGTCCTTGATGCCGGTGAGGTGCTGGATGGCTCCCGAGATCCCGACCGCGACGTAGAGCTGCGGCGCAATGATCTTGCCCGTCTGGCCGACCTGCAGCTCGTTCGGCGCGTAACCCGCATCGACCGCGGCGCGCGAGGCGCCGACCGCGGCGCCGAGCTTGTCGGCGAGCTTGAAGATGATCGCGAAGTTCTCCTTGCTGCCGAGCGCGCGCCCGCCGGAGACCACGCGCGCTGCGCTTTGCAGGTCTGGGCGGTCGTTGGCGGCGGCCGAGAGCGCCACGAAGCGCGTGTGCGTCGGGGTCGCGGCGCTCAGGCTCACCGCGCGGATGCCGGCGCTGCCGCCCGCCGCGGCCGCCTCGAAGGACGCCGTGCGCACGGTCGCGACGACCTTGCGGCCGGCCGCGACTTCGACGGTGATGATCGCGTTGCCGGCATAGATCGGTCGCTTGAAGCGGGTCGCGCTCTCGACCGACATCGCGTCCGAGATCTGCGGCACGCCGAGCAGCGCCGCGACGCGCGGCATCAGGTCCTTGCCGAAGGTGGTCGAGGCGCCGAACACGTGCGTGTAGCCGGCGGCGAGCTCGACCACCTGCGGGGCGAGCACGGCCGACAGCGGGTGCGCGTGCTGGGGGTCGCTCACCGTCACGACCTCGGCGACGCCCGCGAGCGCGGCGGCTTCGGCCGCGATCGCGGCCGTGTCGGCTGCGAACACGGCCACCGTGATGTCCGCGCCCGGCACGCCGCGCGCGCAGCTGACGCAGCGCGAGACGGCCGGGGACAGTCGCTTGCCGTCGTGCTCGGCGATGATGAGGATCTTGCTCATGACACGAGTCCCTTGTTGCGAAGCGCCGTCACGAGTTCGGCGACGTCCTTCACGATGACGCCCTTGGAGCGCGGCTTCGGCGCTTCGGTGAGGACCGTGCTGAGGCCACGGTCGATGCTGACGCCGAGCGCCGCGAGGTCAGTGACATCGAGCGGTTTCTTCTTGGCCTTCATGATGTCCGGGAGCTTCACGTAGCGCGGCTCGTTCAGCCGCAGGTCCGCCGAGATCACGCACGGCAGGTCCACCTCGATCGTCTCGAGGCCTGCATCGACTTCGCGGACGATGACCGCGGTCGTGCCCTTGATCTCGAGCTTGGAGCAGAAGGTCGCCTGCGGGCGGTCCCAGAGCGCGGCGAGCATGGGCCCGGTCTGCGCTGCGTCGTCGTCGATCGCCTGCTTGCCGACGATGACAATATCGGGTTTCTCGTTGCGGACCACGGCGAGGAGTGCCTGCGCGGCCGTGAACGGCTCGATGGCTTCGGTGATCTTGACCAGGATCGCGCGGTCGGCGCCCATCGCAAGCGCGGTCCGCAACTGCTGCTGCGCATCGTCCGGGCCGATGCTGACCGCGACGATTTCGCTGGCCTCGCCGCGTTCGCGCAGCCGCAGCGCCTCCTCGAGCGCGATCTCGTCGAAGGGGTTCACGCTCATCTTGACGCCGTCGGTCGCGACCCCGCTGCCGTCGGGTTTCACCCGCACCTGCACGTTGTAGTCGACGACCCGCTTGATACCGACCAGGATCTTGCGCATATCGAGAATTCTCCTCACGAGGGACGCCGCGGGTGAGCCGCG
The DNA here is from genome assembly GCA_025355245.1 of Pseudomonadota bacterium. Taxonomy (GTDB): domain Bacteria; phylum Pseudomonadota; class Gammaproteobacteria; order Steroidobacterales; family Steroidobacteraceae; genus CAIKZZ01. The sequence goes on from JANXZZ010000055.1 coordinate 3,305, forward strand.
CGGCAGGGGCCCGGGGTCCCTTTTTGCGTCGCGGCACGCTATGCAAAAGCGTTCCGGGTGTCAAATCCCCGGGCACCGGTTTGCGCCTCGCCAAACCCGCCCGCGCCGTCCCCTCGAGCGCCCGGCCCCGGGGATTCTGCCGCACTGCAACTTTACCCGCGACCGGAGCCAATGGTAGCGTCCGCAGCCTTGCTTGCACTCGCTCCGCGGCCAACGAAAAAAACAATGCGGAGCGCGAGGGGAGCACTGGTCGGCATCTAGGTGCCGATAGGTGCAATGACGAAAGCGGCGCCAGTGGCCGCTTTCTTTTTTTTGGGGCCCCGGCGGTACGCCATTGCGTTGCATCGGGCGGCGGCGCTCTCCTAGACTGCCGGCGGCCATACGAGCGTGCCGTTGCCATGAGCGCCTTCCCCGACGACCCCGCTGCCGCCGTGCCCGGGCGCCGCGTCCGCCCCGGGCGAGGGGCGCCTTGAGGTACGCACTCGGCCGCCTGCTCGGTCTCGTGCCGACGCTCTTTATCATCGTCTCGCTCGCGTTCCTGCTGGTCCGCCTCGCGCCGGGCGGGCCCTTCGACCAGGAGCAGACGCTCGCCCCGGAGATCAAGGCGAACCTCGACCGCGCCTACGGGCTCGACCGGCCGCTCGGCGAGCAGTACCTGCGCTACCTCGGGCGCCTCGCGCACGGCGACCTGGGCCCGTCGATGCGCCTCAGGGACTTCACGGTCAACGAGCTGATCGCGGTCGGGCTGCCCGTGAGCCTCACGCTCGGCGGCCTCGCGCTCGCAATCGCGGTCGCGGGTGGGCTCGCGCTCGGCATCTGGGCGGCGCTCACGCCGCGACGCTCCCTCGACCGCACGCTGATGGCGCTGACCGCGCTCGGCATCGCGATCCCGCCCTACGTGACTGCGCCCTTGCTCGCGCTGGTGTTCGGGATCTACCTGCACTGGCTGCCGGTCGCCGGCTGGGAAGGCGGGGCGCTGCGCAACCTGGTGCTGCCCGTGGTCGCGCTCGCGCTGCCGACGCTCGCCTACCTCGCGCGCCTGACGCGCGCGAGCGTGCTCGAGACGCTGGCGCTGCCGTTCGTGCGCACCGCGCGCGCGAAGGGGCTCTCGGCGACCGCGGTGCTCGTCAAGCACGTGCTACCGCCCGCGCTCAATCCCGTGCTCGCGTACCTGGGTCCCGCCGCGGCCGGCATCCTCGCGGGCTCGCTGGTGATCGAGACCGTGTTCGGCCTGCCGGGCATGGGGCGGTTCCTGGTCGAGGGTGCACTCAACCGCGACTACACGCTGGTGCTCGGCAAGGTCATCGTCTACGCGGCGCTGATCCTCGTGCTCAACCTCGCGGTCGACCTGCTGCAGGGCGCCATCGATCCGCGCGTGCGCGCGGGGCGGCGCGCGTGAGCGCCGCCTGGCTCGGCTTCAAGGGCGATCGCGCCGCGCGGGTGGGGCTGGTGCTGCTCGTGCTGGTCGCGCTGCTCGCGCTCGGGGGTCCGCTCTTGAGCCCGTGGCGGGTCGACCAGCTCGACTGGGATCGCATCGGCGTGCCGCCGGGACTCGCGGGCGCGCACTTCTTTGGCACCGATCGCCTCGGGCGCGATCTGTTCGTGCGCACGCTCGATGGGGTGCGCGTGTCGCTCGCGATCGGGCTGCTCGCGACGCTGGTGAGCCTCGTGATCGGCGTGGCGTGGGGCGCGATCGCGGGTTATGCGGGTGGGCGCCTCGAGCAGCTGATGATGCGCGTGGTCGACGTGCTCTATTCGCTGCCGTACGTGTTCTTCGTGATCCTGCTCACCGTGGCGCTCGGCCGCTCGCCGGCGACGCTGTTCGTCACGATCGGCGCGGTCGGCTGGCTGACCATGGCGCGGGTCGTGTGCAGCCAGACCGAGAGCCTGCGCCACAAGGAGTTCATCGAGGCCGCGGTCGCGGCGGGGGTGCCGGTCGGGCAGATCCTGGTAAGGCACGTGCTGCCGAACCTGTCGGGTCCGGTGCTGGTGTACGCGACGCTAACGGTGCCCGGGGTCATCCTCATCGAAAGCTTCCTCTCCTTCCTCGGGCTCGGCGTGCAGGAGCCGGCGGCGAGTCTCGGCAACCTGATGGCACAGGGCGCCGTCGAGATGGAGGCGGCGCCGTGGATGCTGCTCGCGCCCTGCGGCTTCCTGGTCGCGATCGTGCTCGCGCTCGGCTTCGTCGGCGACGGGCTTCGCGATCTCCTGGATCCCCGTGGACGCTGAGCCGCTGCTGGCGATCCGGGAGCTCGGCGTCGCCTTCCCGGGCGCGCGGCCGCCGGTGGTCGCGCTCGCCGGCGTCGAGCTCACGCTCGCGCGCGGCGCGAGCGTCGGTCTCGTCGGCGAGTCGGGCGCGGGCAAGAGCCAGCTCGCGCTGGCGATCCCGGGGCTGCTCGCGCCGGGCGCGATTCTGAGCGGCAGCATTCGCCTTGACGGCGAGGAACTCGTCGGCGCGACCGGGAAGCGCCTCGCCGCTCTGCGCGGCGCGCGGATCGGGTTCGTGTTCCAGGATCCACAGGCGGCGCTGACGCCGCACCTCACGGTCGGCACGCAGCTGATCGAGACGCTGAGGGCGCACCGGCCGTTCGCGGCCGCGGCTGCGCGCGTCGAGGCGATTGCGATGCTCGAGCGCGTGCAGGTGCCGGACGCCGTCCGGCGGCTTGGCCAGTACCCGCACGAGCTGTCGGGCGGGCTGCGCCAGCGCGTGTTGATCGCCATCGCGCTGATCGCGGGGCCCGACCTCTTGATCGCGGACGAGCCGACGACCGCGCTCGACGTGACGGTCGCAGCGGGCATCCTCGCGCTCTTCAGCCAGCTCAAGGCCGAGCTCGGCACTGCGCTGCTCCTCATCAGCCACGACCTCGCGGTCGTCGCGGGCCGGTGCGATCGCATCGAGGTCCTCTATGCCGGGCGGGTGGTCGAGTCGGGGCCGGCGGCCGAGGTGCTCGCCGCACCACGGCACCCCTACACGGCCGCGCTGGCCGCCGCGACGCCGCGCCTCGACGTCCCGGCCGATGCACCGCTCGCGGCCATTCCCGGCAGCGCGCCCGCGCCCGGCGAGCGCGTCCAGGGCTGCGCGTTTGCGCCGCGCTGTCCGCGCGCCGTCGCGCCCTGCACCAGCGAGCAGCCGCGGCTCACGGCGGCGGGGACGTCGGGCGCGCGCGTTGCCTGCCACCGGCCGCTCGGGGACGGGCCGCCGTGAGCGCGCTGCTCACGGTCCGCGGCCTCGGCGTCGACTACCGCAGCGACGGCAAGCGCTTCCGCGCGCTCGATGGGGTCGGCTTCGAGCTCGAGCCCGGCCAGTCGCTCGGCATCGTCGGCGAGTCGGGCTCCGGCAAGTCGACGCTCGCGCGCGCGATCCTCGGGCTCGCGCCGCGCACCCGCGGCGAGGTCCTCTGGAACGGCGCGAACCTCGCGACGCTCGGGCGCGCTGCGCTTGGCACGGTGCGCCGGCACCTCACGGTCGTGTTCCAGGACCCGGTCGCGAGTCTCGATCCGCGCTTCAGCGTCGCCGACTCGATCGCGGAGCCGCTCGGCGTGCACGAGCCGGCGCTGGGCCGCGCGGCGCGCGATCGCAAGGTCGCGGTCATGCTCGAGCGCGTCGGGCTCGGCGCGGCGCTGCTCGGCCGCTATCCGCACGAGCTCTCCGGCGGCCAGTGCCAGCGCGTCGCGATCGCGCGCGCGATGATCACGCGGCCGCAGCTGGTCGTGTGCGATGAGCCTTCGAGCGCGCTCGACGTGTCGGTGCAGGCGCAGATCGTGAACCTGTTCGAGGAGCTCAAGCGCGAGACCGGCACTGCGCTGCTGGTGATCAGCCACAACCTCGCGCTGGTGCGCCACCTGTGCAGCCGCGTGATGGTGCTCTACCTCGGGCGGGTGCTCGAGCTTGCGCCGCGCGAGGCGGTCTTCGCTGCCCCGCTGCATCCCTATACGCGGCTCCTCCTCGATGCGGTGCCGCGGCTCGGCCAGCCGCCGCTGGCGCTTGGCGCCGGCGAGAGCGCCTCGCCCTTCGCGCCGCCCTCGGGCTGCCACTTCC
>JANXZZ010000100.1 GCA_025355245.1 Pseudomonadota bacterium
CCGGCGCCTGCCACTCCGCGAACTCGCCGTCGATCGCGACGCGCAGCTGCGCGCGCGCAAGCGCGAACCCGTAGCGGGCCCGGAGTTCCTCGTACAGCTCCGCCACGGTCTGCGCCTGCGTCGTCAGGCGCTCCTGGCTGCGACCCACCTGTTCGCGCAGCACCGCGTAGTACTGGACGTCGACCGTGTTCACGCCGGGCCGCCGGCGCGGTCGCGCACCGCTGCGAACTCCGCGGGCGTGTTCACGTTGGCGAGCGCGTCGGGCGCCACCAGGTCGATGAGCGCGGCCGCGTGACCGAGCAGGAATTTTCGCGGGCAATTGCGTCCGCCGTCGATGAATCGCGCGAGCGCGTCGCGGCTGCCGGGCTCCCAGATTGCGCAGAGGGGCTCTGGCAAGCCGTTGTCCGCGCTCCGATAAGCCGTCGCGGGCGCGCTCGCATCGCGAAGCGCCACCAGGCGCCCGAGCGTCGCCGCATCGAGGAGCGGCAGGTCGACCGCGACCACCAGCCAGGCGTGGCCGGGGTGCGTTTCGAGCGCCGCGAGTATGCCGGCGGCGGGCCCGACGTCGCTCAGGCGGTCGACGATCTGCGGCCAGCGCGCACGCTCGGCCTCCTCGCGCTGGTCCGGCCGGACCGAGACGAAGGTCGGCGCGGCGTGAGCGCCGACCAGGCGCACCGCGCGCGCGAGCTGGGTCTCGCCGCCGAGCTCGAGCGTCGCCTTGTCGCGCCGCATGCGGGTGCTGTGCCCGCCGGCGAGCACGAGTCCTGCGAGCGGCGCTTCAGGGGGCACCGGCGCTCCCAAAATCGCGCTTGCCGCCCCACTTCGCGAGCAGGCGCGTGTCGGCGATGACGATCTCGTGCGACAGCGCCTTGCACATGTCGTAGATCGTGAGCGCCGCGTCGCAGGCGCCCGTCAATGCCTCCATCTCCACGCCGGTGCGGTGGTGAACGCTCACCTCGCAGCGGATCACGATGTCATCGCCCTCGGGCTCGATCTCGATGCGGCAGCGCTCGAGACCGAGCGGGTGGCAGAACGGGATGAGCTCGTGCGTGCGCTTGGCAGCCATCGTTCCCGCGACGACCGCGGTGTGGAACACCGGACCCTTGGCGGTCGCGTAGCCCGCCTCGCGCAGCGCCACCGCGACCGCGGCCGGCAGGCGGACGCGCGATTCGGCGACTGCGCTTCGTTGCGTGACGGTCTTGCCGCCGACGTCGACCATCGCCGGGCTGCCGTCACTCTTGACGTGCGTGAAGGTACTCATTAGCCCCCGATGTAATACATCTCGATCTTGTGTTCGGTGCCCGCGGCGTGCACTTCGGCGCGGACTTCGCTGTAGCGGTCGCTGCGCGCGAGCCAGGCGCTGCGGATGAGCGCGGCAAGCGCCGCATCGTCGGCGCCGGCCCTGAGCGGCGTGCGCAGGTCGAGGCCGTGCGTCGCAAACAGGCAGGTGTACAGCACGCCCTCCGAGGACAGGCGCGCGCGCGTGCAGGCGCCGCAGAACGGCTGGCTGACGGAGGAGATGAAGCCGATCTCACCGCCGCCGTCGGCGAAGGCGTAACGCTCGGCGACCTCGCCGCGGTAGCCCGCCGCGACCGGCCGCAGCGGCCAGCGCGCGTGCACGGCCGCGTGCAGCTCGGCCGACGGCACCACGCGCGCGCGATCCCAGCGGTTGCGCGTGCCGACGTCCATGTACTCGATGAAACGTACCACCACGGGCGTGCCACGGAAGCGCTCGATCAGCGCAAGAGCGGTGTGGTCGTTGACGCCGCGCTCGACGACGCAGTTGATCTTGACCGGCGCGAGCCCCGCCGCGATCGCGGCGTCGATGCCTTCGAGGATTTCCGCGGGGGCGCCGAAGCCCCCCGACATCGTCCGGAACACCTGCGGGTCGAGCGAGTCGAGGCTGACGGTCACCCGCCCAAGGCCCTGGGCTTTCAGTTCTTCGGCGTGCCGGCCGAGCAGCACGCCGGTGGTCGTGAGCGCGACGTCCTCGACGTCCGGCAGCGCCGCGAGGTCGCCGACCAGCTCGGGAAGGCCGGCGCGCAGCAAGGGCTCGCCGCCGGTGAGGCGCAGCTTGCGAACTCCGAGGCCGACGAACAGGCCGGCGAGCCGGGTGATCTCCGGGAACGACAGGCGCTCGGCGGAACCGAGGAAGCGATAGCTCTCGCCGAAGGTGTCCTTCGGCATGCAGTACGGGCACCGGAAGTTGCAGCGGTCCATGACCGAAATGCGCAGGTCGTGCATCGATCGGCCGAGGCGGTCGAGCGGTGCGTTGGCGGCGTGCAGGGCGACGACGGGCGGCATGGCTACCAAGTGTAGAGCGGCGCGAGGCTGCCGGGTTCCCAACGTCGGCCGGGTGCGAGTTCGACGAAGCCGGTCGTGCCGGCGAGGGCCACGAAGTCCCCGGAGCCGTGCGTCGGGTGCGCTGCCAGTGCCCCCGGCGAATCGCCGTTAGCGCGCCGGTCGACCGGCAGGAATACCGTCAGGGCGTGCTTCGACTCCCACGGCTCGAGGAGTGGCGCGAAAGCAGGGCCTGCGGGCGTCGCGCCCCGCAGGCGCAGCAGCGCCGGCAGGACATAACGCACGAGGCACACCAGCGTCGACACCGGGTTTCCGGGCAACGCGAAGACGCTGCGGCCGTCGCGGCGCACGCCGAACCACAAGGGCTTTCCGGGTCGCTGCGCGACCTTGTGAAAGACGCACTCGACGCCGAGTTCCGCGAGCACGGCCGGCACGTGGTCGAAGCGCCCGGCGGAGACGCCCCCGCTTAGGATCAGTACGTCGTGGTTGGCGAGATGCGCCTCGAGGACCGCGCGGATGTCGAGCGGATCGTCGGAGACGTGTGCATCGCTCAACTCCGCGTAGCCGTGGCCGCGCAGCGTCGCCGCGATCCCGTAGGCGTTCGAGCGACGCACTTGCCACGCCGCCGGTTGCGAACCCGGTGGCACGAGTTCATCGCCGGTCGAGACGACCGCGATGCGCGGCTCGCGGCTGACCAGCAGCCGCGTGCGGCCGGCCGAGGCCGCGATCGCGAGTTCAGGTCCCCGGAGCCAGCAGCCGGCCGGCAGCAGCAGCGCACCCGCACGAGCATCACTGCCGCGCCGGTGCACGTTGGCGAAGGGTGCCGCGCGCGCGCCGGCGCCGAGGGTCGCGACACCCGCCGCGACCGTGAGCTCCTCGACCGGCACGACCGCGTCCGCGCCCGGGGGCAGCACGGCGCCCGTCATGACCTCGAGGCACTCATCGGGACCCGGGAGCGCCGGCGCTGGCGCTCCGGCTGCCACCACCCCGGCGATACGAAACGCGCGGGCGCCGCGCGCAAAGCTGCTGGCGGCGATCGCGATGCCATCCATCGCGACGCGGTCGAACGGCGGCTGGTCGAGGTCGGCGTTGACGACCTCGCGGAGCACGCGTCCCGTCGCGCGCTCGAGCGCGCACGGCTCCGTCGGCAGGAGCGCCAGTCGCGCCGCGATGACGCCGTCGGCTTCGGCCGGTGTCAGCACGGCGCCATACGCTACTTGGCCGCGTGCTTCTCTTTATAGACGGTCAGGATGTCGTGCCAGCGGTCGCGCAGCGCCTCTTCGTCACCGACGGCGGCATTGTGCTTCTGCACCCGCACCTTCTCGCGCGCTTCCTGGGCCTTCTTCTGCTCGTCCGTCATCTTGCCGGACGAGGGCGGGCTCTCGTCGTCGACGCATTTGAGGTAGCTGTCCATGTCCGACATGAACTGCTTGACCTCCTTCTGCGCAGCGACCATTTCCTCCTGCGTCGCGGTCGCGCCGTCGGGCAGCGAACCGGGCGCGTGCGGGTAGGTGCAGGCGGCGTAGCTCGCGGGCGCGGCGGCCAGCGCGAGCACCAGCAGCGATGCCCGGACTCTCGGAATGCGGATCATGGAGAACCTCGCTCTAGGGCCGACATGGCCAACCTTCGGTCCCAAGTCTAATGGCTTCGGGGCCACCCGGCGATCTGCGATGTGGAATTCGTGATTACGGGCGGGGTACACGCCCTCGCGCGTGCTCGGTACGATCGGGGCATACCGTGATCGCCATCCTCGAAGCCCAGCGCGCCGGAATCCTGAACAGGAGCCAGATTCTCGGCAATGTCGTCGCCGGAATCATCGTCGGCGTGGTCGCAATCCCCCTGGCGATGGCCTTTGCGATCGCCTCCGGGGCGCGCCCCGACCAGGGGCTCTACACCGCGATCGTCGCCGGGCTCGCGACCGCGCTCTTCGGCGGCACGCGCCTGCAGATTTCCGGGCCGACCGGAGCCTTCGTCGCGGTGCTCGCGGTCATCACCGTGCAACACGGCATCGCCGGGCTCCAGGTCGCGACCTTGATGGCGGGCATCATCCTGGTCGCGATGGGGGCGGCGCGGCTGGGCGCCGTCATCAAGTACATCCCGGATCCGGTCGTGGTCGGCTTCACCTCGGGTATTGGCCTCATCATCTTCGTCGGCCAGTGGAAGGACTTCCTCGGGCTGCATCCGCTCGCCTCCGCTCCGCAGTTCTACGCGCGCCTGCCGGCGCTGGTCGCCGCGCTCCCCGGCAGCCACCTTGCGACCGCGGGGCTCGGTCTCCTGTCGCTGGCGACGCTGGTGCTCGGCACGCGCTACCTGCGCCGGGTGCCGGCGCCGCTGGTCGCGATGCTGCTGGCGACGCTGCTGCAGTGGTTTTTCGAGTTCGACGGGGTCGCGACCATCGGCACCGCCTTCGGCGGCATTCCGCGGCAGTTCCCGGTGCTCGGGCTGCCGAGCATCAGTTTCGGCGCCGCCGTCCAGCTTATCGGCCCCGCATTCACGATCGCGCTGCTGGGCTCGATCGAGTCGCTGCTGTCGGCGACCGTCGCCGACGGCATGGCGAATACCCACCACGACTCCAACCAGGAGCTGATCGGGCAGGGAATCGCCAACATCCTCGCCCCGCTTTGCGGCGGCTTCGCCGCGACGGGTGCGATCGCGCGCACTGCGACCAACATCAGGAACGGCGGCACCAGCCCGCTCGCGGGCATCGTGCATTCGCTGTTCCTGGTGCTGGTCATCGTGGTCCTGGCGCCCATCGCCGCGCACGTCCCGCTAACGGCGCTCGCGGCTATCCTGTTCTATGTGGCCTGGAACATGAGCGACGTGCGCCGTTTCACGCACATCCTGCGGACCTCGCCGCGCGCCGATTCGGCGATCCTGCTGCTCACTTTCGGCCTTACGGTGCTCACCGACCTTGTCGTCGCGGTCAACGTCGGCGTCGTGCTCGCAAGCCTGCTGTTCATGCGGCGCATGGCGCAGGCGGTCACGATCGATATCGAGCACGGCAGCACCGTCGTCATTGGCGCCGAGGCGGGGCACGCCCTCGCGGAACTGCGCTCTTCGCCGCCAGCGCCGCGGGCGCTGCCGGCCGAGCAACTGCGTCTGCCCCGCGACGTCGTTGTCTACAGCATCGATGGCCCGTTCTTCTTCGGTGCCGCCGAGAAGCTCGAGAGTACGCTGCGCCGCAGCCAGAACCGCGTGCGCACGATCGTGCTGAGGATGGACCGCGTCCCGTTCATCGATTCGACCGGCCTGACCGCGCTCGATGAGATGGTCGCCGATTTTCGCGCTAGCGGCACCGCGGTAGTGTTCTGCGAGTTGCGTGCGAACGTGCTCGGCAAGCTCGAGCGCGCGGGCGTGATCGCGCACGCCGGGCCCGGGAGCGTGGTCGGCTCGCTCGCCGAGTTTGCAGCGCGCGCGACCGCCGATCCGCCGGCGTCCGGCGCCTGAGGTGAGCGGGCTCGGCGTGCGGCTCGAGGCGGTCGAACTGCGTCTCGGCGAGCGACGCGTGCTCGGACCCGTCGCGCTCGACCTGCCGCCCGGCGCACATGCGCTGCTGCTCGGCGCGAATGGTGCCGGCAAGACGCAGCTCCTCAAGCTCCTCGGCGGCGAGCGCTGGCCGACCCCGACCGGGCGCGAGCGACGCGTATACCGCGACGCGCGGGGGCACGCGGCGGAACTCGCCGAGGTGTTGCCGCGGATCGCACACCTGTCGGGCGAGCGCCAGGACAAGTACGTCCGCTACGACTGGAACTTCACCGTCGAGCGCGTCGTCGGCACCGGTTGCCACGCGGCCGACCGGCCGCTCGCGCGACTCAGCGACACCGAGCGCGCGCGGGTGCGCGGGGCGCTCGTGCGTCTCGGCCTGTGGACGCTGCGCCGGCGCCGCTTCCTCACGCTTTCCTACGGCGAGCGACGCCGCGTGCTGCTCGCGCGAGTGCTGGCGGCGCGACCGCGCCTGTTGCTGCTCGATGAGCCGTTCAACGGCCTCGATACGCTGTCGCGCGCGCGCCTCGAGCGGGAAATCGAGCGCCTCGCCCGCACCCGGCTCACGATTGTGCTCACCGCGCACCGCCTCGCGGACGCGCCGCGCGGCTTTGGCCGGGCGATCGTTCTCGACCGCGGCCGCATCGTCCACGACGGCCGCCTCGGCGCGCGCGCGCGTCGCTGGCTGGACGAGGCGCCGTCCGCCGGGCGCGAGCCTCCCCCCGCTGCGGCGCGCCGGCGCGCACCGCGCGGCAATCTTCTCGTGCTGCGCGAAGCCGACGTGTACCGCGACTACCGGCCGGTCATCCGCGGGCTCAACTGGACGATCGCACCCGGCGAGCACTGGGGCGTTGTCGGCGCCAACGGCAGCGGCAAGTCGACGCTGCTGAAACTTATCTATGGGGATCTGCACGTCGCGCTCGGCGGCTTCATCGCGCGGCGCGGGCACGCGTCGGGTTCGCACATTGAGCTCTGGCGGCGGCGCGTCGGCTTCGTGTCGCCGGAGCTGCAGGCGGAGTATCTCGCGGGCGTCAGCGTCGAGGAGCTGATCGTGAGCGGACTGCACGCCTCGGTTGGCCTCGAGAGGCCCCCCAACCGCCGCGAGCGCGCACGCGCCGGGGAGGCGCTGCGGCGCGTCGGCCTCGCGGTGGCCGCGTCCCGGCCGGCGCGCGAGCTCTCCTACGGACAGATGCGCCTCGCGCTCTTCGCGCGCGCGCTGGTGACGCGCCCCGAGGCGCTGCTCCTCGATGAACCGCTGACCGGTCTCGACACGGCGCTGCGCCGCGCGGTGCGCGCGCTCCTGTCGCGCCTCGCCGCGGAGGGCGTGCAGCTGGTGATGGCGACGCACCACCCGGCGGATCTCGTGCCCGACATCGGCCACGTGCTGTCCATCGCCGGGGGCAGCGCACGCGTCGGCACGCGGCGGGTGCGCCGCAGGTGATATCCCCGACCGCCCATTGCGCTCGCGCGCGCGAGGCGCCAGAGTCGTGCCGGGGGGCTTCATGAAACGGCATTTCACTCTTTACATACTGATCGCGATGTTGCTCGGCATCGCGGCGGGCAGCGCGTTGCACGCGCGCATCAGCGATCCGGCTGCGCTTGCCGAGCTCGCGTCTTACCTCGGCCTGGTCACCGACGTGTTCCTGCGCCTGATCCGCATGATCATCGCGCCGCTGGTGTTCTCGACGCTGGTGAGCGGCATCGCGCACATGGGCGACTCCTCGGCGCTCGGCCGTGTCGCGGTCCGCACCCTCGCCTGGTTCCTGCTCGGGTCCTTCATCTCGCTCCTGCTCGGAATCCTGATGGTGACGCTGCTCCAGCCGGGCGCGGGCCTCGCGCTGCCGATTCCCGCGGTGGATGCCGCTTCGGGCGTCACGGCGGGAGCGCTCACGCTGAAGGATTTCGTGATGCACCTGGTGCCGCGCTCGATCACCGAGGCCATGGCGACCAACGAGATTCTGCAGATCGTCGTGTTCGCCGGATTCTTCGGCACCGCCATTGCCGCGCTCGGGAAAAGGGCCGAGCGCGTGCTCGAGTTCACCGAGCAGCTCGCGAATGTGATGCTGCGGGTCACCGGCTACGTCATGCTGACGGCGCCGTTCGCGGTATTCGCGGCGGTGGCCAACACCGTTAGCGCGCACGGGCTCGTGATCCTTGCGACCTACGGCAAGTTCATCGGCGGCTTCTACGTCTCACTCGCCCTGCTCTGGGTCGTGCTGCTGGCGCTCGGCTTCGTGGTACTGCGCGCGCGCATCTTCGAACTGGTGCGCCTGATCCGCGAACCGGTGTTGCTCGCGTTCTCGACTGCGAGCTCGGAGGCGGCCTACCCGAAGACGCTCGAACAGCTCGAGCGCTTCGGCGCCTCGGAGCGCATCGCGAGCTTTGTGCTGCCGCTCGGCTACTCCTTCAACCTCGATGGCTCGATGATGTATTGCACCTTCGCGACGCTGTTCATCGCGCAGGCCTACGGGATCCAACTCGGCTTCGCTCAGCAGGTCTTGATGCTGTTACTGCTGATGGTCACGAGCAAGGGTATGGCGGGCGTGCCGCGCGCATCGCTGGTGGTGATCGCCGCGACCCTCTCGCACTTCCACATCCCGGAAGCCGGGTTGCTGCTGATCCTGGCGGTCGACCAGTTCCTCGACATGGGGCGCAGCGCCACCAATGTCGTCGGCAACTCGATCGCGACGGCGGTGGTGGCCTCGTGGGAGAAGGAACTGTCGGTTTCATCGGAGACCGAGCTCGCGGGCGCGGCGTAGCGGCGCGCGCACAAGCTTCAGCTCTCGAGGCCAACCTCGAAGTGCCTCCCGACCACGCGCAGCGCGTGGCTCGCGATTGGCAGCGTCGCGGGTCCGCCCAGCACCTTGCCGTCGCGCACGTCGTAGCAGGCACCGTGCAGCGGACAGACCAGCCGCGTGCCGCGCAGGCGCCCCTCCACCATGCGCGCCTCGGCATGCGTGCAGGTGTTGTCGAGCGCGAAGCAGCCCGCGCGGGTCTTGAGGATCAGGATCTCGCGCGCGCCGATTACGACGGCGCGCATCGTCCCGTCGGCGAGTTCGTCGACCGGAAAGGCGCGGTGCCAGGTGGTGTCGGTCACCGGGCGCGCCCGGCGGTGTCGCCGGTCGGCGCGAGCGGGAGCCGCCGACCGGCGCACGCGGGCATCAGTCGAGCGTGATCTCGGTCGTGAACACGACGCGGGCCGTGCCGCTCATGAGGATCCGCGCCGGAACGCCGCCCTCGGTCTGCACCTCGACCTCGACTTCGCCGGGGCGCGATACCGCGCGGCCCTGGTAGCCGCGGAACCGTGCCTTGCCGTCCTTGAGCGGCAGGAGGCCGTTGGCGACGAGGTAGGCGCCCAGCATGCCGTGGGCGTTGCCGCTCACCGGATCCTCCGGGATGCCGAGCACCGGCGAGAACAAGCGGGATTCGGTCGTTCCCGGGCCGTGCGCATCGCGCACGAATACGAAGAAGCCATCCGCGCCGATGTGCGGCGTCAGGCGCTTCAACTCATCGAAATTGGGCTGGATCGTCGCCAGCACGCTCGTCGAGCGCAGGCCGATCATCAGGCGCGTGCTGGTGCGCCGGGTGACAAGCAGCGGGCACTTCGGGTCGAGGGCGGCAGTGTCGAGGCCGAGGACGTCGAGCAGCTTGCTGCGCGTGCCGGCATCGATCGGCGGGTTGAAGTGGGGCACCGGGATCGCGACCGTCACCGTGGGAACTGCGACTGTGCCGGCGATCTCAACGTCGTACACTCCGGAACGCGACTTCTGTCGCACGCGGCCGGGTTTCCCGGAACCGGCGGCCAGCCGCGCGACGTGCGCCGCGACGGAGGCGTGGCCGACGAAGCTCACCTCGCGGGTGGGCGTGAAGAAACGCAGGTGAATGTCGTGATCAGGCCCGTCAGCAGGCAATACGAACGCCGAGTCCGAGTTGTTGAGCTCACGGGCGAGCGACTGCATTTCGGTTTCGCTCAGCGCCTCGGCGCCGAGCACGACGCCCGCGGGATTGCCGGCGAAGAGCTGCTGCGTGAACACGTCGATCTGGAACACCTTGATGGTGCGCTTGGGCATGGACCTCGGAGCCTCAAACTTGCGAAGGCCGGAGTTTACCAGCCCGGGCATCGGGCGGGTGGTCGGCACGCGGCGGGCGGGCGCCGCCGCTTGCCCGCGCGGCGTCGCCGGGGCGTCCGATGAGCCTCAGGGAGCTGGTCGCGGCCGTCGTCGCGGTCTGGGCCGGCACCTCGCCCTTCGAGGCGGCGGCCGCGGTGCTCGCGATCGCCTACGTAGTGCTGATGATTGGCCAGCAGCGCGCGGCCTGGATCGTCGGCGGCATCAGCACCGCGATGTACCTCTACATCTTCGCCGTCGCCAGCCTCTACATGCAGGCGATTCTGCAGGCCTACTACGTGATCATCTCGGTGTACGGCTGGTGGGCGTGGCGCGGGGCGGACGCCGGGCCGCCACTCGCGGTCACGCAGGCGGGCTGGCGCGTGCAGGCCGGCGGTCTCCTTGCCGTCACAAGCCTGAGTGCCGCGACCGCGACCTGGCTCGCGCACGAGACCCACTCGACCGATCCCTATCTCGACTCCCTGACGACGTGGGCCAGCGTCTTCGCGACCTGGCTCGCGACCCGCAAGAAGATCGACAACTGGGTGTGGTGGCTCGCAATCGACGCGCTGATCGTCGTCCTGGGCTGGAAGCAGAAGCTCTATGTCGCCATGATTCCGTACGCGGCATACGTGGGCCTTGCCGTGATCGGCTGGCGTAGCTGGAATGCGGACATGAAGAAATCGATGACCGAGCGCGCGGTCGGGGCGAGCGCGTGAGCCCGGTCGCGGACGCGGCCGTCCGCGCCGTGCTCGGCAGCTTCGCTGCCGGGCGTGACGCGCTCGCGACCGGCATCGCGATCGAGGCGCTCGCGGGCGGACTCGAGAATGAAAGTTGCCGCGTCACTTCGGCGGCCGGCGACTGGGTGCTGCGCGTCGCGGGTCCTCGCGATGTGCGCTTCGCGATCAACCGCGTGGCCGAATTCCAGGCGCAGAACGCCGCGGCCGCGCTCGGCTTCGCGCCGGCGATCGTGCACGCCGAGCCCGCGCGCGGAATCCTCGTCAGCGAGTACCTCGCCGGGGCGGTGTGGACGCGCGCGGACGCGCGTTCGCCCGCGGGCATCCGCGCGCTCGGCGCGCGCCTCGCCGAACTGCACACCGCCGAGGCGCCGCGCACGATCCGGCGCATGAACGTGCACGACGTGCTCGCGCACTACCTCGAGCTGCCGGCGACACCGGCGGCGCCGATCTCCCGCGAAGACATCGCCGCGCGTCTGCGCTGGTCGCTCGCGACCTACCGCGCGCCGCCACCCGCGCTCTGCCACACCGACCTGCATCACCTGAACCTCGTCGGTACGGAGCCGCTGCGGTTCGTCGACTGGGAATACGCCGCCGTCGGCGATCCGATTTTCGAGATCGCCGCGGTGATTGGCTACCACGATCTCGACGCGGAGCAGCGCGAAGCGCTGCTCGCGGCGCACGGCGGCAGCTTCGCGCCGGCGCACGTCACGCGCATGTGCCTCGTGTTCGACTGCCTGCACGCGCTCTGGCTCGATGCTGCGGACGGCTGGAGTTCGCTGAGCTCCGAGCGGCTCGCGGCGCTTACCGCGCGCCTGACGATCGATCCCGCCGAGCGCCGGCGCTAGGCGGGCGCCGCCGGTTGCGCAGCGGGCTGTTGCGTCGCAATATTATGGGCTTGGCGATGCCACGGGCGTCGCTCCACCGCGCCGACCGGCGTCGCGGTGGCGGCTCGCGGGGAGTTCTGAATGGCTGAAATGGTGATCGTGGATCGCGACGGCAAGGAACACGTCGTCCAGGGCCGGGTCGGCGTGTCCGTGATGGAGACGCTGCGCGATCTGGACTACGGCGTCGCCGCCATCTGCGGCGGCATGTGCTCGTGCGCGACCTGCCACGTGTGGGTCGACGAAGCGTGGATCGCGAAGCTGCCGGCGCGACAGGGCGACGAGCAGGAACTGCTGCAGGAACTTGGCAGCTTCAAGCCCGCCTCGCGACTTTCCTGCCAGGTGCAATTCACCGAGGCGCTCGCGGGGCTCAAAGTCGCCATCGCGCCCGACGAGTGAGCGACCGGGCCACGGAGTTCGCGGCCGGCGAGGAACCCCCTGGCTGGCAGGCGCAGAAGAGCGCCGCGACCCGTGCGCTCATCGTCGCGGCGACCGTCCGCTGCCTCCTCGAGTCCGGCTACGCCGCGACCACCAGCAAGGCGATCGCGGCGAAGGCGGGGCTGTCGCGCGGCGCGATGCTGCACCACTTTCCCGCCAAGGCCGACGTGATCCGCGCCACCGTCGAGCACCTCGGGCGGGCGCGGCTCGAGGCACTGGCGCGGGCGATCGCCGGCGTCGAACGCGCCGACCCGGGCGCGTTGCACCGAATCCTCGAGGCGAGCCTTGCGCTCGCGCGCCAGCCGCCCTCGATCGCGGCGTTCGAGCTCACGGTCGCCGTGCGCACCGACTGCGAACTCGCCCGCTCGGTTGTGCCACTCGATCTCAACTACCGGCGCGAGTGGCTCGAGCGCGTGCGCACGGCGTTGCCGGCCGTGGCCGCGCGCGCGGCGCAGCTCGAGGTGGCGCTCGAGACGGCGCGCCTCGCGATCGAGGGCCGCGCGCTGCTGGCGCCGCATGCCGACGACATCGCGGCCAACGAGCGGCTGCTGCGCTCGCTCGAGTCCCTGTTGCGCCCGATTCTGGCGGCCACGCCCGCGTAGCGAGTTGCCCGGGGAGCCGCCGCGCCGGCTGCGCTAGCGCTTCTTTTCCGTCTGGCGGCGCACGGCTTCGGCGGCCGCAGCGACGGCGGCGGCATCGCCGAGGAAGCGACGGCCGCGCGACTCGAGTCGGGGTCCGAGCGTGTAGGCGATCGGCACGCCGGTCGGGATGTTGAACTCCACTATGTCCGCCTCGCTCATGCCATCGAGCATCTTCACGAGCGCCCGCAGGCTGTTGCCGTGGGCGACCACCAGCACGCGGCGGCCGGCCGCGAGGTCGGGCGCGATGCGCGCGTTCCAGGTGAGCTCGACGCGCGCGAGTGTTTCCTTGAGCGACTCGGTCGCCGGTAGTTCGCCAACTGGAACCTCCGCATAGCGCTTGTCGAAGCGCGGGTGGCGCGGGTCATCGAGCGCGAGCGGCGGCGGCGGCACGTCGTAGCTGCGTCGCCAAATCTTCACCTGCTGGGCACCGTGCTGCTCGACCGTCTGTGCCTTGTCGAGCCCCTGCAGCGCACCGTAATGGCGCTCGTTGAGGTGCCAGCTGCGCTCGACCGGGATCCACATGCGGTCCATCGTGTCGAGCGCGATCCAGAGCGTGCGGATCGCGCGCTTGAGCACCGAGGTGTAGGCGCGGTCGAACTCGAAGCCCTCCGCAGCGAGCAGCCGTCCCGCCTCGCCGGCCTCGCGCCGGCCCTGCTCGGTGAGGTCGACGTCGACCCAGCCCGTGAACAGGTTCTCGAGGTTCCACGTGCTCTGCCCGTGGCGCAAAAGGACGAGTGACTCGGCGGGCTCGCTCACGAGCAGTCTCCGGGGCAAGTGGTTGGCGCCGGCGAGCGCATCAGGCCTCGGCGATGCGCGTCAGCGCCTGCAGCGCAACCGACAGCGTCGGGAAGTCGACCACCGCGGCGCTCGCCATGTCGGCGAAGATGCGCTTCAGGTGATCGACAGGACCCGGCCGCGCCGCGAGCCAGGCGTCGACCGCGTGCGCCGGGTCGCCGCGATGCTTGCTCTTCAGGATCGCCTCGACCAGCGTGCGGTGCATCGCGTACAGATTGTCACGCATGGTGCTGCGCGCAATCGACTGCCAGTGGCCGTTGGCGGGCAGCGCCTCGATCTGCAGGCGCAGGCCGTCGAGTTCCAGCACGTGGCCGAGGTGCAGGAAGGTGCGGGCGACCCCGAGGAGCTTGGCGCGCCGGCGCTGGGCAAGATCGACGATGTAGAGCCCCGCCTGCAGCATCGCCAGCGCCGCGACGCGTGCGGCGAGGGTGGCGGGCACGCCGGCGGCAACGTAGCGCGCGCGATCCGCCTCGATGCGCTGGGCGAGTGGCCCGAGCACGAGGCGCGGAGCGGAATCGATGAGCTCGGCGAGGCCGGGCTTCAGCTCCGCGACCGCGCGTTCCACGTCGAGCGCGCGCGCGCGGTTGGCGAGGATCCAGTAGGTCGCGTGTCGCAGGGAACGCGAGGTCGCGTAGTGCATCTCGTACTGCACCGCGGTCGGCACGTGCGTGTCGAGCGCCTCGATCTCGCCCCAGATCTCGCGCATCGAGGTGCTCTCGCGCGCGATCGCGTACGCGCGCGTGATCGCGCTCATCGAGTCGCGGGTGTCTTCCGCCACGCGGATCGCGAACGTCGGTCCCATGCGGTTGACGAGGCTGTTGGTCGTCGCGGTCGCGACGATTTCGCGGCGCAGCGGGTGCAGGTTGAGCAGGTCGCCATAGCGGGCGACCATCGCCGAGGGGAAGTAGCGCTCGAGCTCGCTGGACAGGTACGGATCCTCCGGCAGGTCCGACTCGATGATGTGGTTGTAGGTCCAGATCTTGGAGTAGGAGAGCAGGATCGCGAGCTCGGGCCGCATCAGGCCCTTGCCGGTCAGGACACGGTCCTTGATCGCAGTGTCATCCGGCAGGTACTCGAGCGCGCGGTCGAGATCGCCACTGCGCTCGAGAGCCCCGATCGCGTGTGCGTACTCGTTCGCGCGCTCGTAGGCATGCGCCTCGATCGTGCTCAACGCCTGGCTCTGCAGGTAGTTGTTGCGCAGCACGAGGTCGGACACCTCGTCCGTCATGCGCGCGAGGAGCTTGTCGCGCGCGCCGCGCTTGAGGCCGCGCCGCTCCTCGGCCACGCGCAGCAGGATCTTGATGTTGACCTCGAGGTCGGAGCAGTTGACGCCGCCCGAGTTGTCGATGAAGTCGGTGTTGATGCGCCCGCCGCCGAGTGCGTACTCGACGCGGCCCAGCTGCGAGAAGCCGAGGTTGCCGCCCTCGCCGACCACCCGGCAGCCGAGCTCGCGACCGTCGACCCGGAGCCCGTCGTTGGCGCGATCGCCCACCGCGGCGTGGGTCTCCGAGCTCGCCTTGACGTAGGTGCCGATGCCGCCGTTCCAGAGGAGGTCGACCTTGAGGCGCAGGATCGCGCGGATGATCTCGTTGGGCGGCACCGCGTCGGCCGTGATGCCCAGTAGAGTGCGTGCCTCACGCGTCAGCTTGATCGACTTGTCGGCGCGCGACCAGATGCCGCCGCCCGTCGACAGAAGCTTGCGATCGTAGTCGGCCCACGAGGAGCGCGGCAGCTTGAACAGCCGCTCGCGCTCGCGAAAGCTGCGCGCCGCGTTCGGCGTCGGGTCGATGAAGATGTGCTGGTGGTTGAACGCCGCGACCAGCATTGCGCACCGCGAGCGCAGCAGGCCGTTGCCGAACACGTCGCCCGACATGTCGCCGATGCCGGTGACCGTGAACGGGTGCGATTGCGTGTCGATACCGATCTCGCGGAAGTGCCGCTTGACGCACTCCCAGGCGCCCCGCGAAGTGATCGCGATCTTCTTGTGGTCGTAGCCGGCCGAGCCGCCGGAGGCGAAGGCATCGCCGAGCCAGAACGCGTACTCCGCCGAGATCGCGTTCGCGATGTCGGAGAAGGTTGCGGTGCCCTTGTCGGCGGCGACCACGAAGTAGGGATCGTCCCTGTCCCGGCGCACCATGTTCGGCGGTGGCACGATCTTGCCGTCGACGATGTTGTCGGTGAGGTCGAGGAGCCCGCGGATGAAGTCCTGGTAGCAGGAGACGACTTCGCGCTGCGCGGCATCGCGCGCCGTCGGCAGGCGCCGGCAGACGAAACCACCTTTGGCGCCGACAGGCACGATGACGGTGTTCTTGACGTTCTGCGCTTTCATGAGCCCGAGTACTTCAGTGCGAAAGTCCTCGTAGCGGTCCGACCACCTTAGGCCGCCGCGTGCGACGCGCCCCTTGCGCAGGTGCACGCCCTCGACGCGCGGCGCGTACATCCAGATCTCGAACATCGGCCGCGGCTCCGGCACCCCCGGCACACGCGACGAATCGATCTTGAGCGACAGGTAGGGTTTGGGCTCGGCGTCGCCCGGGCGTGACTGGAAGTAGTTCGTCCTCAGCGTCGCATCGATCGCGGCGAGGAACGCCCGCAGGATGCGGTCCTCGTCGAGGCGCGCAACTGCGGAGAGGTCGGTGTCGAGCTCGCGCCGCAGGCGCGCGCTCTGCGAGTCGCGCTGCTTGGCGGCGAGCGCGGGATCGAACTGCGCGACGAACAGGCGCGCGAGGCGCTCGGCGGTGCGCGCGTTCGCGACCAGCACGCTCTCCATGTACGGCTGGCTGAACGGGATGCCGGTCTGCAGGAGCCAGCGGCAGTAGGCCCTGAGGACCACGGTCTCCCGCCAGCTCAAGTGCGCGCCGAGCACCAGGCGGTTGAAGCCGTCGTTCTCGGCGCGGCCGAGCCACAGCGCGGTTATCGCATCGGTCACGCGTCCGCCGTCCACCGCGAGGTCGAGACCCGCTCCGCCTACGACCTCAAGCTCGAAGTCCTGGATCCAGCGCGCTGCCTCGCCGGCCGCGCCCAGCTGGTAGGGCCGTTCGCTGATGAGCCTGAGTCCCAGGTTCTCGAGAGTCGGCAGCACGTCCGAGATCGCCTTCGGGTCGTGCGCCTGGTAGAGCTTGAGGTTGAGACGGTTGCGCTCCGCGCCTGCGGGCCGGTAGAGGCGCAGCTGCAACTTGTCCGGCGCCGCGGCGAGTGCCTCGAGCACCTCAAAATCGGTGACCGCCGAATCGGGCGGCGTCTCCTCCTCGTAGGCGACGGGCAGCGAGCGGCCGTAACGGGCGAGCAGCCTGAGCGCCTCGGCCTCGTCGTGGCGCGCCGTCAGCGCGGTGCGCAGCCCGTCCTGCCAGGTGAGCACGGCCGCGGCGATCTCGCGCTCGATCACCGCCGTGTCCGGCACCTTGCTGCCGTCCGGAGTCCGGACGATGAGGTGCACGCGTGCGAGGACCGATTCCGAGAGCTGCACCGTCGATTCGATCGCGGTCGCGCCGTAGGCCGCGCGCACGATGTTCTCGATGCGCCGGCGCACCTCGGTGCTGTAGCGATCGCGCGGCACGTACAGCAGGCACGACCAGAAGCGGTGGAAGCCGTCGCGACGCGCGAACAGCCGCACCTGCTGGCGATCGTAGAGGTTGACGATGCCGCGGACGATCGGAATCAGGTCCTCGGTCGCGGCCTGGAAGAGCTCGTCGCGCGGGTAGGTCTCGAGTACGTGCAGGACCGCCTTGCCGTCGTGGCTTTGCGGCGCAAGCCCGAAGTGCGCGATCACCTTCTGCACCTTGTGGCGCAACACCGGGATGTCGCGCGGACTGCGGCTGTAGGCCGTCGACGTCCACAGGCCAACGAAGCGGTGCTCGCCGCTGACCTCGCCCTGCGCATCGAAGGTCTTGACGCCGACGTAGTCGAGGTAAGTCGCGCGGTGAACGGTGGCGACGGTGTTCGCCTTGGTGAGCACGAGCAGCACCTTGTCGCGCGAATGTGCGCGCACCTCGCCCGTCAGCGTGGTCGCCCGAGCCGGGTGGCCCGGGCGGTTCGGCCGCAGCAGCCCGAGCCCGGTCTTGGCATCGGGCACGAGGCGATCCGAGGCGCGTCCGCGTTCGAGGCGGTAGTAGCGCGCGCCGAGAAACGTGAAATGGTTGTCCGCCATCCACTCGAGCAGCGCGCGCCCCTCGAGGATCTCGGTCGAGGACAGCGGCAGCGCCTCGGTATCGAGAGCTGCGGCCAGGTCCTGGGCGCGGCGCCGCATCGCGATCCAGTCGACGACCGACGAGCGCACGTCATCGAGGACCGCCGCCAGGCGCGCCTCGAGCGCGCGCAGGCGCGCGGAATCGGTCTCGCGATCGACCTCCACCATCTGCCACGACTCGGGGTGCGAACCGAGCGCGCCCGGTTCCGCAAAGCCCTTGAGCCGCCCGCGCCGGTCACGGAGCGCATCCATAACCGGGTGCACGATCAGGTGCACCGAGAGCCCCGCCTGGTTGGCGGCGATGCTCATGGAGTCGACCAGGAACGGCATGTCGTCACAGACGATCGTGACGACCGTGTGCTCGGACTCGAAGCCGTCGCGCTCGAGCTGCGGGTTGAACACCCGCACCAGCGACCGACCCGGTCGGCGCAGCGCACCGGTGGCGAGGTGGCAGAGCGCCGCACCGGCGAGCGCGGCGGCGCCGCGGGTGCGCATCTCCTCGTCGGCGACGCCACGGAAATAGCGCCGCACGAACGCGTCCGTCGACTTGTGCTCGGCGGCCTTGGTGCGCGCGCGCGCGGCCCGGACGATCTCTTCGATGAGCCTGAGGCGGCTGGCAGGAACCTTGCCGAGCATGGTCATTCCCTCAAAGTGCGGGTCAGTGACGAATCGCGCGGGCCTTTCTTCTTGGCGCTCGAAGGCCCTTCGCGCAGGAGTAGGCCGGGACGCAGCTTGCGCGCCCGGTGTTGCAGTTCAGTGAGCAGCCGGTCGAGGCTCTGGCGCGCGCGCGTCGAGAGGCCGCGCAGCACTGCATCCTCGTAGGCGAGCGCCCAGGGCACGACTTCCTGGTAGACGGCGAGCCCCTTGGCGGTGAGGCGCAGTTGCGAGCGGCGCCGGTCGGACTCCTCGACGCTGCGCTCGATGCGCCGGCTGCGCATCAGGAGCGCGACCGCGCGGCTGACCGCGACCTTGTCCATCGCCGTGCGCTCGGCGACCTGCGCCGCGGACAATCCCGGCGCGCGCGCGAGCACCGCGACGATCCGCCACTCTGGAATCGACAGCTCGAAACGCTCCGCATAGGCGCTGGCGATGGCTCCGCTCAAGGTGTTGGCGAGGACCGAGAGGCGATAGGGCAGGAACTTCTCGAGATCGAGAATCCGCGACGGATCGGGGGCTGAGGCGGCGGGTGCTGGCTTCACCATTGGTTGCAATTGTAACCAAAACCGCTCGCGCCGGCCTGCTCAGGGATGGTGGGGCCGCGCCAGGTAGTCGAGGGACTGCATTTCGGTGAGCCGACTCGCGGTCCGGCGGAATTCGAACTCGAGGCGCTCGCCATGATACAGCGCCTCCGGCGCGGCCGCCGCCGACACCAGCAACTTAACGCCGCGCTCGTAGAACTCATCGACGAGCGCGATCAGGCGCCGCGCGGCGTCGTCGTGCTCGGCGCTGAGGACCGGAACGTTGGCGAGGACGACGGTGTGGTATTGGTGGGCGATCGCGATGTAGTCGGCGGTGCTGCGCGGTCCCTCGCACAGGTCCGCGAAGTCGAACCACACGGCGCCGGTCGCGCGCCGCTGGACGGGGATCAGCCGCCCCGCAATCTCGATCGAGCCGCCCGCCGCGCCGCGCTCGCCGGTGATTGCCTCGAAGCGTTGCAGCAGGAACCCGTCCGCGTCCTCGCCCGCGGTGCTGAGATACAGGGGCGCCCGCGTCAGTTGCCGCAGGCGGTAGTCGGTGCGCGCATCGACTTCGATGACGGCCGTTGCGTGCTCGAGGAGGGCGATGGCGGGCAGGAAGCGGCTGCGCTGCAGACCGTCGCGATACAGCCCCGACGGCGGCACGTTCGAGGTGAAGACCAGCGTGACGCCCGCCTCGACAAGCCCGCTGAAAAGGCCGCCAAGCAGCATCGCATCGGCGATGTCGCTCACGTAGAGCTCGTCGAAGCAGAGCACGCGGATGTCGGCGGCGACGTCCGCCGCGACCGTGTCGAGCGGGTTCTCGACGGCGGCGCTGCGCAGCACCTCGAGCCGCGCGTGCACCTCCTGCATGAAGCGGTGGAAATGCACGCGGCGCGCGGGCACCCCGAGCGAGGCGAAGAAGATGTCGAGCAGCAGCGTCTTGCCGCGGCCGACGGAACCCCACAGGTAGACGCCCGGGATGCGCCGGCGCCGCGGTGCGTTGCCGAAGGCAACGCGCAGCCGCCACAGCAGCCGTCGCTCGCGGCGCTCGGCGCGCCTCAGCCGTGCGCGCAGCTGCTCGAGCCGGGTGATCGCGGCGAGCTGCGCGGGATCGGGCGTGTAGCCGAGGCGCAGGAACTCGCGGCGGTAGGGGTCGGGGAGCAGCATCAGCGCGGGGAGTCCTGCGTGCCGGCGGTCCGCCGACGGTCTCGGGCGCCGCTCTTCACCCCGGCTGCGTGTTCTGGAGGCTCGGCCGTTTCTTGACCGCGCTCCAGAAGTCCCTGATCGCGGCGGCCGAGGTGCCGAGGTCGAGGTGGCTCAAGCGGAACTCGAGATAGCCGATCGCGACCGCGCTTGCGATCTGGCCGAGGTCGAAGGGCCCGTCGGCGGGGCGCAGCTCGGCGGCGAGGACGCCGACGCTGCGGCGGATGGCGAGGGTCGCGCGTTCCTGCGAGCTCGGCGACTGCTCGGCGGCCGGACGGCGGCTCTCGAGCACCATAGCGACCGCGGCATCGAGGATCCCGTCGGCCAGCGCCTGGCGACGCAGCGTCAGCCAGCGTCCCGGACCGTCGTAGGGAATGAGTGGGCTCGCGGGCACCAGCGAGTCGAGGTACTCGCAGATCACGGGACTGTCGTAGAGCGGCGTGCCGTCCTCGAGGACGAGCACCGGGATCCTGCCGAGCGGATTGACGGCGACCACCGCAGCGGGATCGGGCCAAGGGTTGGCAGTGACGAGTTCCACCCGATCCCCGAGGCCTTTCTCGATGGCGACGATGCGCACCTTGCGAGCGTACGGAGAGGTCGCGGACTGCAGCAGCTTCATCATCGGCGTGCTCCGGGCGGAATCGGCCGTCGATCCTCGGGACCGGCGGATCATGCCCTTCGCGATAGAGCGCCGTCCACGTCCGCGGAGGCGTGCCTCGCCTCAGCCCGCGGACGGTGGGGGCACGGGCGTATCGAGGTCGATCCCGCAGAGCTCGAAGCCGCGGCGGAAATCCCGCACGTGCTTGACCATCCAGCTGCGCGCGGTTGCCGCGTCGCGCGCTTCGATCGCGGCAAACAGCCGCGACTGCGCCTCGGCGATGCGCCCGCGCGCGGTCGGCGCCTGGTCGATTACCACGCGCAGCGCGGCCTCGAGCAGCAGCAGCAGCGGCTCCTGCATGAGCGGCAGCACGCGGTTCCCGGTTGCGTTGGCGACCGCGCGGAAAAAGGCGCCGACGCCGTCGACGACGTCCTGCGCGGAGCTGTTCTTGCCGCAGTAAGCCGCGACGGCCGCACGGATGCTGTCGAGGGCCGCCGCCGAGCGCTCGCGCGCCGCGGCCTCGGCGGCCGGGGGCTCGAGCACCTCGAGCATCGCCCAGACCTCGCGCACGGTGACGTCGTTGAGCGCGAGCGCGTGGCGCACGCGCCCCGCGACCTGGTCGGTTGCCGGCCGCGCGACAACCATGCGCTTCGTGCCGCGGCGCCGCGCGACGAGGTCCGCGCTTTCGAGCTCGCGCAGCGCCTCGCGGATGGTCAAGCGGTTGACCGCGAACTGCGCGGCGAGCTCGAGCTCGGAGGGCAGGGGCTCGCCGTGCCGGAGCGTGCGATCGAGGATGCGGGCCGCGATCGCGCTCGCGACCCGCCGGTAGCCGGGTTCGAAGGGCAGCGGCCCGAAGCTCGAACTCATGCCGCCCCGACGAGCTCGCGGCCGATCAGCATGCGGCGGATTTCCTGGGTACCCGCGCCGATGTCGTAGAGCTTTGCATCGCGCAGCAACCGGCCGGTCGAGTAGTCATTGATGTAGCCGTTGCCGCCAAGAGCCTGAATCGCCTGCAGCGCGACCTGGACCGCGCGGTCGGACGCATTGAGGAGGCAGGCCGCGGCGGCGCGACGGGTCTTGCGGCCGAGATCGCAGGCGCGCGCCACCGCATGAACGTACGCCCGGCTCGCGTTCAGGTCCGTGTACATGTCGGCCACTTTACCCTGCATGAGCTCGAAGCTGCCGATGGGCTTGCCGAACTGGCGGCGTTGGCGCACGTAGGGCAGTACCACGTCGAGTGCCGCTGCCATGAGGCCGAGGGGACCGCCCGCGATGACCACCCGTTCGTAGTCGAGCCCGTTCATCAGCACGCCGACTCCTTCGTTGGTGGCGCCGAGAACGTTCGCCGCCGGGATGCGGCAGTTCTCGAACACGAGTTCGCCGGTGGACGAGCCGCGCATGCCAAGCTTGTCGAGCTTCTGGGCGACGCTGAAACCCGGCGTGCCGCGCTCGACGATGAAGGTGGTGATGCCGCGGGAACCGGCGCCCGGCAAGGTCTTGGCGTAGACAAGCAGGACGTCCGCATCGGGGCCGTTGGTGATCCACATTTTGCGGCCGTCGAGCACGTACTCGTTGCCGACCTGTTCGGCGCGCAGCCGCATCCCGACGACGTCCGAGCCCGCCTCGGGCTCCGACATCGCGAGCGCGCCCACGTGCTCGCCCGAGATCAGTTTCGGCAGGTAGCGCTCGAGCTGCTCCTCGTTGCCATTGAGGCGCAGCTGGTTGAGGCAGAGGTTGGAGTG
>JANXZZ010000043.1 GCA_025355245.1 Pseudomonadota bacterium
GGCACACGATCGGAGCGCCGGCGACGGGCGCCGCCGCGGCGCGCGCCCGCGCCAGTCGCCGGCGCGGCCCTATCGGGCGGTTGTCGGGGGAGCCGCCGGCGCGGTGCGCCGCGCAATGCTCGTCGCCATCGTGACGACCGATGCGAGGTCCGTCAGGTTTGCCGGAACGACGAGGGTGTTGGATTCCTTGGCGAGTTTGCCAAACTGCTTCACGTATTCCTCGCCGATGCGCAGCTGCATGGCCTCGACGCCGCCCTGGCCGGCGAGCGCGATGCCGACCTGCCGCAGTCCCTCGGCCGTCGCGTTGGCGACCGCCAGGATCGCGGCGGCCTGGCCTTCGGCCTCGTTCATCTGCTGCTGCTTGAAACCCTCGGACGCCTTGATGACGCGCTGCTTGTCGCCCTCGGCTTGGTTGATCTTCGCGTCGCGCTCGCCTTCCGAAGTCAGCACGACCGCGCGCTTTTCGCGCTCGGCACGCATCTGCTTTTCCATCGCCTGCAGGACATCCTTCGGCGGTGTGATGTTCTTGATCTCGTAACGCATTACCTTGACGCCCCAGGCGGCCGACGCCTTGTCGAGCTCGCTGACGACGTTCGCGTTGATCGTGCCGCGCGCCTCGAACGTACGGTCGAGTTCGATCTTGCCGATCTCGCTGCGCAGCGTCGTCTGGGCAAGTTGCGAGATCGCGAACGCGTAGTTAGTAATCCCGTAGGACGCGAGGTGCGGATCGAGCACCTGCATATAGAGGACGGCGTCGACCCCGACCTGGACGTTGTCCCGGGTGATGCAAACCTGCTCGGCCACGTCGAGTGCCTGCTCCTTGAGTCCGTGGCGATAGGCCACCCGCTCGACGAACGGGATCAGCACGTGGAAGCCCGCCTGCAGCGTGCGGCTGTACTTGCCGAGCTTCTCGACGACGAACGCGTTCTGTTGCGGCACGACGACGGTGACGCGCGACAGTACGAAGACGACGAGCAGCGCGAGCGCGATGAATACGTAGGAGACTTCCATGGATGCAATACCTTGGTTGAGCGGTTATTCGTCCGCCTGGACGAACAGAGTGAGGCCGCTGATGCGAGTGATCTTCGCCACGCTCGCGGCGGCGAGCGTGCGGGCGCTCCCGTTGGTCACGGTCCAGTGGCTGCCCCGGAATTCAACCTGGCAGCTCTCGCCCGGAGCGAGGCTTGCCGGTAACGTCACCGACTCGCCCGCCGGACCTTTCTGCACGGCGTGAGGCAGGTCGCGTTTCAGTCGTTCGTATATGGCGCGGCGAAACGTGCTCACCGAGACGATGGCAAGGACTCCGAACAGCGCCCAATGCAGCCACGCGGGCGAAGCCGGCAGCGCGAATGAAACCGTGCCGACCAGCACTGCGGATATGCCGATAAACACAAGGTAGAACTGCGCGTCGATGAAACCGAGCTCCGCGCCCAGCAGAATCACGCCGCCGATCACCCACGCCCACCATGTCATCGTTGCTCTCCCGCGCGACGCCGTTGGCTGGCGCCAGCGCAACCGGAAGTATGCGGCACACGGCCTGCGGAACCCAGTCACCGCCGGAAATTGGGGCTAAGAGGGTCGAATGCAAGCGCGGTGGGTGCTGGCACGGCGCCGTCCGCGGGCGCCGACGTGACGGGGCGGGTGGCTGGCTGGTCAGGGAGGCGCAAGGAAATGAACGCGCGCAGCGTGGCGCGCGCTCGGCGCACTCCGTCGGAATCGATGCGGGACGACGCCGCGTTAAGGTGCGCGCGGCGGTCTACCGCCGGCGCGGAGTCCGTATACTGGCTCGGCTAAGTCACGGGGAAGGCTGTGCTGCGGCCGATGTCGGACCTTTTGAATCCAATGAGGCGACGGAGTCGCCGCGTCGCCGCGCGCCGCCTGCTGCCGTGGCTGCTCGGGCTGGTGGTCGGGGTCGTGCCAGGGGCGCGCGCCGCCGGACCGTGGAATGCGACCGTCGGCGTTACCTCGAACTACATACTCCGGGGCGTTTCGCAGACCTACGGCGGCGCCGCGTTTCAGCTTGGCGCCACGTACCAGAGCCCGCTCGGCTGGTTCGCAGGCGCGTGGGGTTCTAACGTCGATCCCTATCCGGGAGACGTGCCATCGAAGGAACTCGATGTCTACGCCGGATTCACGCGCGCGCTCAGCGATGACTTCACGGCGCGCATCGTCTATACGCGCTACAGCTACCTGCAGGATCCGCGGCCAACGCGCTACGACTACAGCGAGTACGCGCTGACCGCGACCTACGTCGACCGCGTCGCGCTCACGGTCTCCTACGCGCCCGACAGTACCGCGTACTCGAAGCTTGGCTTTGCAGGGGACAAGCCGACTTACGCGATCGAGGCCAACGGGCGCTGGCCGCTCGCGCACCGCCTCGACCTGACGGGCGGGGCTGGCTTCTACGACCTGCGCCAGCAGTTCGGCGTGCGCTACTGGGCGGGCAGCGTCGGGCTCGCGTACGTCGATCGTCATCTCGAGGTCGACCTGGCGCGTTATTTCACGGACCACACCGTCGGACGGCTCTATGAGGATGGCAGCGCCGACGGCGTCGTGGCGGTGTCGGCGGTGGTGCGCTTCTAGGCCTTCCGGGCGGCTTGCCTGCCGTTCCGTGAACCTCGCGCTCGCGTCGGGGTACTAACCCCTGTCAGACTTAATTCGCGCGCTGTCATTCGGATGTAGGTACTTGGAAAATATAGAGTTTCAGCCGGATTCGTCCGCTGCCGCCCGGGTCGGCAACGACCTCGAGCGTGAGCTGATTCAAAGAATCAGCCGCGGCGACCGGGACGCGTTCCGCGACCTGTACCTGCGCTATCACCGGCGCCTTGCGCGCTTCCTCACGCGCCTCACCAATCGCTACGAGGATGCTGAGGAAATCATCAACGACACGCTGTGGATCGTCTGGCAGCGCGCGGGGGACTTCCGCGATGCCTCGCGCGTGTCGACGTGGATCATGGGCATTGCCTATCGTCGCGCGCTCAAGATGTTTCGTCGTGCCGCCACCCACCAGCGTGCGATGACGCTCGAAATCGCGGACACCGAGACGGCGGTCGCCGACGAGATCCAGGCGCTCGAGGAGCGGCAGTACCTCGAGCGCGCGCTCGAGCAGTTGCCCCTCGAACAGCGGCTCGTTCTCGAGTTCAGCTACTACATGGACCACTCCTGCAAGGAGATCGGCGAGATCATGGAGTGTCCGGTGAATACGGTGAAGACCCGCATGTTCAACGCCCGGCGCAAGTTGCGCACCATTCTGGGCGAGCGCAGCGGCGGCTCGAGCGGAGGAATATCGTGACCATTGACCTGGAAGGTGCACGCTGCGAAGAAGAGGCCGCGCGCTTGTTGCCCTGGTACGTCGCGGGGCGCCTGCCGGCCTCCGAGCTCGAGCGTGTCACCCGGCACCTCGAGCGCTGCGCGATCTGCCGCGACGACGTCGCGCACGAACGCAACGTCCGGGCACTGCTCAAGTCCGATGCGCGGGTCGAGTACGCGCCGCAGGCCGGTCTTGCGAAGACGCTCGCGCGCATTGACGAACTCGGGCGCGAGGCGCCGACGCGGATCGGCACAGCACGGGTGGCGCGCGCGTTCACGCCGCGACGCGCCTCGGCCATGCGCTGGCTGACGGCGGCAGTTGTCGTCCAGGCGGTCGGTCTTGGGATCCTCGGCGCCACCCTCCTGCACCGCAAACCCACCGACGGCGTGGCGCAGTACGCCACCCTGTCCGCGGGAGTGCCGCCGGTCGCCGAGGGCTCGCGGATTCGCGCGGTATTCGCGCCGAGCATGACGCTTGCGGAGCTCAGGGCAGTACTTGCGGCCGGGAGCC
Organism: Pseudomonadota bacterium; assembly: GCA_025355245.1. Taxonomy (GTDB): domain Bacteria; phylum Pseudomonadota; class Gammaproteobacteria; order Steroidobacterales; family Steroidobacteraceae; genus CAIKZZ01. Next base: position 3,821 of record JANXZZ010000043.1, read on the forward strand.
TCACGATCATTCGCGGGCCCAGCGATGCGGGTGCCTACACGCTCGGCTCGGTCGATCCGCACTTCGAAAAGAGCCGCTTGGTGCCCACGGTCGCGGCGCTGCGCGCGGATTCGCGCGTGCTGTTCGTGGAACCCGCAATCAACGACGAAGCGCAGCCGCGGTGAAACTCGCGAGCATCCTGCTCGCGCTCGGACTCGTGGCGTGTGCGAGCGGACCCGCGCTCAAGCCAAGCGCGACGCTCCCGGCCGCCGCGCTCGAGTCGCCGCGGCACTACATCGTCGTGACCGTCCGCAATCCCGTCATGGCGCCGACGACGCACGCGGCCTCCACCGCGCACGGCTACGACAGCAGCGGGTCCTATCTCGCCGGCACGGTCGCTCGGCGCACCAGCCACGCGCTCGCGGCGGACTACCACCTGCAGGAGACCTCGAGCTGGCCGATCGCGCTGCTCGGCGTGCACTGCCTGGTCTACGCCCTGGCGCCCGATGGCGATCTCGATGCCGTGGTCGCGACGCTTGCCCGCGACCCGCGGGTCGAGTCGGTGCAGCCGTTGCTCGCATTCTCGACCGAGGCCAGCGCCTACAACGATCCCTACGCCAACCTGCAGCTGAACGTGCAGCAGATGGCGATCGCCGAGGCTCACGGCCTCAGTCGCGGCGGCGGCGTGCGCGTGGCGGTGGTGGACACGGGGGTCGACGTCGACCACCCGGACCTGCCGGCGCACGGAACGCAATCGCGGAACTTCGTCGACACCGACGCGAAGGCATTTCGCGCGGACGCGCACGGCACCGCCGTCGCGGGCATCATCGCCGCGGTCCCGAACAACGGGATCGGCATCGTCGGCGTCGCTCCCGACGTGCATCTGCTCGTCTACAAGGCGTGTTGGCGGGCGCAGGCGGGCCCCGTCGCCGTCTGCAACACGTTCACGCTGGCACAAGCGTTGACGGCCGCCATCGAGGCGCACGCCGACATCATCAACCTGAGCCTCGCCGGCCCCAGCGACCCGCTTCTGACGCGGCTCGTGCGGCGCGGCCTCGATGCGGGCGTGATCGTCGTCGGCGCGGTGCCGCCGGACGGCCTGCGCAATTCATTCCCAACCGACGTCGACGGTGTCATCGCGGTCGATGCAATCGAGGCGGGTCACCATAACCGCGACACGGTACGCGCACCCGGTCGCGACGTGCTGTCGCTCGCGCCCGAGGGGCACTACGATTTCTATTCGGGAAGCTCGCTTGCCACCGCCGAGGTTTCGGGGCTGGTCGCGCTTCTGCGCGCCGAGCGGCCGCGGCTGACGGGCCGCCAGGCCCGCGCGCTCCTGATTCAGGATCCGGCCAACACGGCTCCGGCCGTCTGGACGACGGTCCCAAACGCCTGCACGGCGCTCGCGACGCTGCTGCATCGTCGTCAATGCGTGACTGAATAGGGCCCGCCGCGCGCGGGCCCGACACTCAGCGAGCGCCTACCGAACGCTGTAGTTCCGCCCTTCCAGACAGGCGCCGTCGGCGCGCAGGTAGTCGGCGCGCTTGGCGGCTGCGGCATTCGCCGCGACGCCACCGCCCGTCTGCGTCGGATCGAAACTTGTCTGGTCCGCCGCCCACCGGTGGCACTCGTAGCGGTCCTTCGCCTGCTGTTCGGCGCTCTGGCCGCCCTTCGGATACATGAAGAGATCGGTCGAGGCGGCCGGCTGCGCGGCAGTTGCCTGCGCGGCCGCGCCGGGCGGGCGCACCGACTCGTATTGCCCGACGACGCTGTTGAAGCGGTAGTAATTGTTGTCCGCGTAGTAGTACGGGATCCCGTCCCAGTAGTAGGTCGAGTAGTACCAGGGCAGCGTCGCCAGGAAGAGGCCGGCGCCGAAAAAGCCCCAGCCGTAATAGCCGCCGCGCCAGCCGCCGTAGCCGCCGTGCCAACCACCGCGATAGCCAACGAAGTGCCCGCCGCCGCCGCCAACGTGGGCGGCACCGTGGAAGCCGCCGGCAGCCGCCGGGTGCGCGAGCGCTGCAGTCGAGACGGCGAGGCCGAGCGCCGCGGCAATGACGGGAGCGATGCGTCGTGAGCGTGGAGCGTTCATGGCATTTCCTCGAGCGTCGCGTACTGTCGGTTCGACCGGCCACCGCGTGCGACGCTCTCGACGCGGCGGCTGCTATTTTGAACCTAAACGACGGGGACGGTTCCAGTATTGCTACTCAACTTCGCGCACCGGACGGCGCGTTGCGCCGACACAATGTGCGCGCGCAGTCCGGGCGGGGAGCCGTGCATCATGCCGACGTAACTATATGTTTTACATAGAGTTACAGTCGACCCCGGGCTTGACCGTTTCCGACACGACGCGGCCACTCCCGCGCGTCGTTGCTAGTAACGCCGCTGAGCCTCGCGCGTGCACACGCGCATCACATATTTCGAGCGTATTTGCACGCGCGCGCGGCCGCGCCGCGCGCTTCAGCCGTTGCCGGGCTCGACAGACGGCGGCGCGGATGGCTTCGCGAAACTCTTCTTGCGCGAGCCCGTCGCGCGGCCGAGTCCCGTGGTGCGCAGGCGGTTCGGGCGCAACGCCCCCGCGCGCTCGAGCACCGGATACGCGGCGGAGCACAGATGGGAGTGGATCCGCTTCAGGTCGCGCAGGATGTCGAGGTCGAGCGAGGATGATTCGATCGTATCGGCGCGGCCGTCACGCAGGCGCACGAGGTAGCGTTCGGCGGCCGCAAACTCGGTTTCGCGCAGCTGCGCCTTCGCAGCGATCAGCCGGCGCGCGATGTCGATGTCACCCGACATGAAGATGCCGACCGCGAGGCGCAGGCTGTCGATGACCTGCTGGTGGAAGGCGACGAGCTCTGCCGTGCCGTCGGCCGAGAAAGAAATCCCGCGCCGGATCTTCTTGTTGGCGAGGTCCATCAGGTTCTTGTCGATGATGTCGCCGACGTGCTCGAGATTGATCGCGAAGGAGACAATTTCCATTGCGCGGTGACCGTCGCGGTCGTCGAGGCTATCGCGCGTAATTCGCGTCACGTAGAGCTTCACCGCGCGATTTAAGCTGTCGACCGCGTCGTCCATGCGGCTGATCTCGGCGACGAGCTTGCGGTCGTTGGTCAGGAAAGCCGTGATCGCCTGGCCGAGCATGCTCTCGATCAGGTCTCCCATCCTGAGGACCTCGCGGGCCGCGCACACGAGCGCAACCGACGGCGTCCCGGTGGAGGTCTCATCGAGGTAGACCGGCGTCGCCGGGTCGACCGGTCGACGCGGGGACGGTAGCCAGCGCGTCAGCAACCCGGCGATCCAGTCGAGCGGCAGCAGGAACAGGAGGGCGAGCGCGACGTTGAAGGCGGTGTGAAAGTCAGCCGCCGCGCGCGCGGGGTTGGGGTCGAGGCGCGGCAATTCGTCGGCGATCAAGTGCAGGAAGGGCAGCACCAGCAGGCAGCCGGTCGCGCGGATCATCAGGTTGCCGAGCGGCAGGCGCTGGCTCGCCGGATTGCCGGGCTGGCTTGCCTCGATGAGCGGGTTGATCGCGCTGCCGAGATTCGCACCAAGCACGAGGGCGAGGACCGCAACCGGCGTCACGAAATGGGTCGAAGCGAGCGACATCACGAGGAGCACGACCGCGATGCTCGAGTGCGCGGCCCAGGTGACGATGGTCGCGACGACGAGGCAAAGCCACGGCTGCGCGGTGATTGCCGTCAGCAGCGCGCGGGCGGCGGGCGCGTTCTCCGCGGGTCCGAGTGCATCGACCAGGATGCTGAGCGCGAGCAGCATGAGGGCGACGCCGATCGCGACGCGACCGAGGTCGCGCGTGCGGGTGCGCCCGCTTTTCTTGAAGGCGATGACGCCGATGCACAGCAGGATCGGCGTGATCACGGATATGTGGAAGGACAGAAGCTGCACGACCAGGGTCGTGCCGACGTTCGCGCCGAGCATCACCGCCAGGGCGGGTGCGAGGTCAACGCTGCCGCCGGTGACGAACGAGGCGGTCATGAGCCCGGTCGCGGTGCTGCTCTGCAGGAGTCCGGTGACGGCGATTCCCGCGGCGAACGCGCGCGGGCGGCTGCGCAGGCCGACGCCGAGCCAGCGCCTGAGGTCGACGCCGAAGGCGCGCACGATGCCGCTGTGGACCATGTGCAGGCCCCAGAGGAGCAGCGCGACGCCGCCCATCAGATTCAGAATGACTGTGCTACCCAAGTCGGCCCGGCTCTCGTGTTCGCTGTGTGCACCGGATCGTGCGATTCACTAGATACACCACGCGAGCACATCGCACAACGTGCCGGACCGCAGCTTCGCGTGCGCCAGCGGAAGTCTCTTGCTTGGATCCGGCGGCGAGCTCGGCAGTCCCGCGCTCGTGGCGCTGCGTGCACCGACGAAGCGAGCGGCCGCCGCGACGAGCTTGATGAGCTGCCGTTGCCGCACGGACGTTCAGCCCGACTGCAGGTTCCGGCGGGCGCGCGGGCGCAGGCGCGTCACGACCGTGTCGGTCGGCTGGATCTCGGGAATGCCCGCCTTCGCAGAGTCGTGCGCAAGCCGCCAGGCCTCGAAATCCGCCAGCAGCATGGGCTTTGCGTACACGTAGCCCTGGCCTACGTCGCAGCCGAGCGAGGCGAGATCGGCCGCGGTCCCGCGGTCCTCAATGCCCTCGGCAACGATTGAGAGGCCGAGGCTGTGCCCCATCTCGATCGCGGCCTGGACCACGGCCGTCGCCTCGGGGCTGCCGGAGATGGCCGACACAAAGCTGCGGTCGATCTTGAGCTCATCGACCGGCATGCGCGTGAGGTAGCTGAGCGAGGAGTACCCCGTTCCGAAGTCGTCGATGGACAGCATCACGCCCTGCGTCTTGAGCGTGTGCAGGCGCAAGAGCGCCTGGTCCGGGTCACCGATAAATCCGCTCTCGGTGAGCTCGAGTGTCAGAAGTTCGCTCGGCATCCTCGACTCGATGAGCACCTCGCGCAGGTGCCCGTCGAGCTGCGCATCCGCGAGGTCGTCGGCGCTGATGTTGACCGACAGGTTGAGGGGCTTGCCGGCGCGCGCCCAGGCGCTGCCGACCAGCGCGCCTTCGTGCAGCGCCCAGCGCGTGATCTTGCGGATGAATCCCGCCTGCTCGGCGAAGGGGATAAAGGCGCCCGGCATCAGCAGTCCGCGCACGGGGTGGCGCCAGCGCATCAGCGCCTCGGCTCCGACCAGTTCCCCGGACTGCAGGTTGAGTTTGGGCTGGAAAGCGAGGACGAGCTCGTTGCCGTCGATCGCGCGCTGCAGCTCACCGAGCAGCGACAGCTGGTCACGGGTCGCCGCCCTGAGGCCGGCATCGTAGGCGCGCAGCGCCACGTTCTCGCGTCGTGCGCGCTCGACCGCGAGGTCGGCGCAGCGCATCAGGTCGTCGGCGTTGTTCGAGTCGTTGGGAGCGCAGGCGAGGCCGACCACGGCGCTGATGTCGATCGGCTGCTCCGACACCGCGACCGGGCGTGCCAGACGCTGCAGCAGCTGGCTGCCCCACTTCTCGAGCGAGGCACCGGGGCCGAGCGGCGTGAAGGCCGCAAAATGATCCGCACCGACCCGCGCCCACTGGGTTGCGATGGTCGGGGCTTCCGACAGTCGGCTCGCGACCTGCTTGAGCACTGCATCGCCAATGCCGTAGCCCAGGCACTCGTTAATCCGGCGAAAGCGCCTCAGGTTGACGAGCGCGACCGCGATCGGCTGGTCGGCACTCGCGAGCGCGCCGCCAAGGGCATCCGTGAACGCGGTCCGGTTCATGAGCCCGGTCAGGCGATCCGTGTACGCAAGCGTGCGGATGTCGCGGTCGCGCGAGTCGACCGCCTGCTGCATGAGCTGCAGGCCTTCGGCGAGCGTGCCGAGCTCGTCGCGACGTTCGACCACCAGCGGGGCGTCGTAACGACCGCCGCGGATCGCTTCGATGGCCGAGGTGAGCGCCAGCAGCGGGCGCGTGATGTTTCGAGCGAGCCAGAAGACGGCGACGGCGCCCAGGCTCACGCAGACGAGCGCGATCAGTACCAGGCGCTCGCGCAACCGATCGAAGGGTTCGAGCGCCTCGGCGAGCGAGCGTGACAGGACCGCAGTCACCGGGACGGCGGCGTCGGGCGCCAGCAGCAGCGAGCGGGTGAGAAGATCCGTGCCTGCCGCCCCGGGTGTGGGGCCGAGCTCGGCGAGCGCCTGTCGCACGCCCTTGTCGGACAGCGAGGTCGCGGCAGCGCGCCAACCCTCCGGGGTGCGCATCGCGAGCGTGACATCGAGGCCCGTCACTGAGGCGAGTTCCCGCACGGCCGGCTCGTCGAGCTGGAAGCCCATCACGATCCAGGCGACCGGCAGAGGGCTTTTGATCGACACCATCACCAGCTGGTAGACGCGCGCGTTCTCAACCGCGATGGCAGTGCGCGGCGCAGTGCCGTCGCGATGTTCGAGCAGTTCCCGATGGCCGAAAGGCGCACCGATCTGCATGTTGGAGCCGGCCGTCGCCAGCACCTTGCCGTCTAAAGAGACGAGCTCGACCAGGCCCGCGCCGATGCGCGCACCTTGAGTTTCGAGTGCCGAGCCGATCGTGTCGGCGTCGTGGGTCGCCACGGCATCGCGGAATCCAAAATCGGCCGCCAGCACCTGTGCGGCCTGTGACAGCTGACGACGGTTGCCGTCGAGCGCGCGTTCGAAGACAAGGCGGCCGACCTCGAGTTGGCGCGTGATCTCGCGTTCGGCGTTCGACTGGTTCGCGGCCGACACCGCGAACAGCGCCGCGCCGATCACGGCACCCAGCAGCGCCAGGAACGTGAAGGCGATGCGGGTGCGCAGTTTCATGGGATCGGGATCGTGCGCGAGCGCGCCGCAAATTCCGGGTGCGGAGAGGCAGCCGCGAGCACCGGCGCGGCACGTCGGCCGATCTCAGCGCCTAGTGGGTCAAAAACTTCGCAGTCGGCTGCGACACAGTTCACAGTTCGTCTCCGCCTGCCCGGTCCACCGCGAATTAAGTGAATCTCGGGCAGGTCCCATTAAGACGGAACGCGGTCAACGGGAGGCGTGCGCCGTTGGCAAAAGCGCGATCGCAGCACGTGATGCAGCGAGCATTGCCGATGGGCGGCGACCGAGCGCCGCTGACGCGGGCTCCCAATACCGGGCAGCGAGAAGACAGAAACCGTACATAATCAATTGGTTACGATCCTCCCAATCCGGTGGGGCGGCACGGCCTCGAGCCACTGGCAGGGCTCGGGCGGGCGGCGATGACGGCGCGGAATCGCGTCCGGTGGGCGATGCGCCGGGACGCGCACGGGTATGCGGCGAATCGCCTCGCCTCGGCACGCAAACGCAGGAGCCTCGCGGCGGTACTCAGTAGAGGGCGCGACAAATCCGCGAGCGCCGCGCCCAGCTTCAGAAATTCCGGGGTCGGCCGTTGCCTAGGCCTTGGGTACGGTGCGCGAGGAGAGTACGTGCGTTTGACGTGGCAGGCCCCGTGCGCTTCGACTGTGCGCTAGCGCGAGTCGTGCGCGAACAGTGAGAAACGCATCCCGACCCGTCGGCCGCTCGGGTCCGCCGACCGCCACAAATACGGGTTCCGCCTATCGCCCCGCCGCGAGAAGCGCGTATTCTTCGCCAATGCTGGTGGCGCGCGATGACGATGGCGATAGCGATGCTTGCCGGCCGCGCGCCCCACGCGCCCTTGCGTGGACAGCGTGTGTCGCAGCCGCATCGTTGCTGGCGATGCACCCCGTGTCCGCACACGGAGCCGACGTTACCGTCACGGTCCAATCCGCGAGTGGCGCGCCGGTCGAGGACGTCGCACTCGTTCTGGAGGCGGTCACGCCGGCGGCCCCGGTTCGCCGGCGGGAAAAACTGACCGCCCGCATGGAGCAGCGCGAGCGCCGGTTCAAACCCGAGCTCCTCGTCGTCCAGACGGGAACACTGGTCGACTTCCCGAACAACGACACGGTGAGCCACCAGGTCTACTCGTTCTCGCCTGCGCGGAAATTCCAGTTATCGTTGTACCGCGGCAGCGTCCACCCGCCGATCGAGTTCGACACGGCGGGCCTCGTCGTGCTCGGCTGCAACATCCACGATGACATGGTCGGCTACGTCCTGGTCACGAATTCTCCGTACTACGGGAAAACCGATGCGCACGGCGTTGCGCGCGTCAGCGGCGTACCCGCGGGCGCGTACCGGCTGCGCGGCTGGTCACCGCGCATCGCGGATGCGCCGGCGTCCCTCGAACGGCCAGTCGAGGTGGGCGATGCGGCCGAACAGCGCCTCGCCTTCTTGCTCGCAAAGCCGCTCCTCGCCGCACCGACGCCGCGGCCCGGGCGCACCGAATGGGACGCGTATTGATGCGCGCCGCGAGCCTCGCGCTCGTCGGCACGCTCGGAATTCCCGCGCTCGCGCTCGGCGCCGACGGGCTCATCGTCGACGGCCTCATCGACCTGCGCGCAGTGCACACCGCGGCCTCCCTGTCCTACCTCAACGGCGGCATCGGTACGGTCCGCTTCGACGATGAGCACGAAGGCGTGCGGCTGGGCCGCGCCTCGCTCAGCCTCAGGTTTCGAATCAGCGAGACCCTGACCGCCACGACCGTCATCGATACCTACGACGACGGTGACATAAACGGTCTCGGTGTCACCGAGGCCTTCGTGCAGTGGCGGCCGTTTCCGTCGAAAGCCGTGCGCTGGCAGGTGAAGGCGGGGGCGTTCTACCTGCCGGTCTCGCTCGAGCATAGGCTGATCGGCTGGAGCAGTCCCTACACGCTCAGCGCCTCGGCGCTCAACACGTGGATCGGTGAGGAATTCCGCGTGCTTGGCACCGAGGTCGAGGGGCGCTGGCTCGGCGCATCGCGCGGCTATCACGGCGACATCGCGCTGATCGGCGGTGTTTTCGGATGGAACGAAGGAGCGGGCGCCGTGATCGCCCAACGTGGCTGGGCGCTGACCGACCGTCCGTCCTACGTATTCGGCGCGCTCGGCGCACAGCGACCGGGTCTCTACTTCCAGTTTGACGGTCGCGCCGGCGTCTACGGCGGGCTGGCCTGGCACCACCACGAGAATTTCGAGTTGCGCGCACTGCACTACGAGAATCGCGCAGACCCGGCCGCGGCCAACCTCGACGGCTACGGCGGCTGGAACACGCGCTTCGACACGCTCGGCGCGCGCTGGGAGCCGCTCGATCGGCTCACACTGGCCGCCCAGTATTTGAGCGGGCGAACCGCGATCGGACCGAACGACAGCGACCAGCAGCTCCTGATGAACCTCACGGCGTGGTATGCGCTCGCGAGTTTCGAGCTGCCACGCGACCGCCTGACGCTGCGCTACGACCGGTTCTCGACGTTGCAGACGAGCGGTTTCTACGGGCCGCCGGCCGACGAAGCCGGACATGCGCTGACCGCCGCCGTCATGCACCGCCTCGACGAGCACTGGGAACTGGCCGCGGAATGGCTCCGGGTCGACAGTCGCTTTCCGCCGCGCACGGCCTATGGGGGTCCCGCCGCGACGACGGATTCGCAGGTGCAGCTCGCCGTTCGCTACCGGTTCCGCTTCGCCGCGCTGTAGCCGCGCCGCTCACATGAACAAATGCAGTTCCAAGAACAGCAGTCGGCGGTTGTCGAGGTCGTTCTGCGGGATGCCGCGGTAGCGCCGGAGTCCCGCGCGCAGCTGCACGAAGGGGATCGGCGTGTACTCGTAAAGCAGGCTCCAGCGCGCCTGCTGGTCGTTTGCGACCGACCGGTCCGGGTCGAAGAGCTCCGCCGTGAGTTTCAGATTGTGCCCCTTGTGGAGCGCCCAGTCCGCTTCGCCGAGTGCCGCGGCGAAGGTGCGCACGCCTTCCGGAAATCCCGCGTCGCGCACCAGGTCGGCCTCGCCGAGCCACGCCACGGGCCCAGTGCGATAGCCGGCGAACAGCGCCTGCACCTCGCGGTTGCCGAACACCGACTGCGTGAATGACGCGGCCGTGCCTACGCGCCAATTGTTCCTAACCCAAACCACCTGACCGGTGATCTGGTGTCCCGTACTCACGGCGATGTTTGCCTCGCCGCGCGTGTAGTCGATTTGTGCGGACCATTCCGGGAGTTCGAGCCCAAGTTCGAATCCACGGTCGGGCGTGGTCATGCTGATGCCGCTGACCTCGCGCACGAACGCGGTGTTGTCCTGCAGCCGCCAGCCGAACGGGAGGTAGAACTGGCCGCCCTTGATGTACCAGCCGCGCGCCGGATCCGAATACCGGCCGTAGTATTCGTTCGGCTGCGCGTTGCCGGGTGAGAGCGTTTCATCGACGTAGTAGTCGAGCCGGTTCGGAATCAGCGTGACGTCGGCGTAGGCGCGAAACTGCTCGAGGCCCGACTGCCGCGCGGTCGGCAAGTCCGGAGCCTCCGTCTCCGAGCGGCTCGTGCGCAGTTCCGCGCCGATCCGCAGGAACTTGAAGACGTTTCCGCTCCACACGGGGAATCCGGAGGGCAGGTTGAACTCCGGCAGCACGTTCTCGGTGAACACGGTGCCAAAGTCGTTGCGCAAACCGCCACCCGTCGGATTTACGTGGCAGGCGATGCACTTGTAGCCCTGTTGTACCGCGAGGTACGGCTCGGCCGCGGCGTCGGGCGCGACGGCGAGGGCAGCCAGCGACACGAGGCCGGCCGCGAGAGATCGCCAAGCGTTCAAGGATTCGCCTCAACCGTGAACTCAGTCAGAGAAATTCTTTCGCCTTCAGCGCCGAGGCGATTGCCGGCGATGTCCGTGAGGTGCAAGCCCGCGCTACCGGAGACGACGACCCGGTAGCGCCCGTCGCCCAAGCGCACGCGTGGCGCTATCAGCAGCGCGAACGGGTTACCGGTCGGCACCGCCACGTCGACGGGTATCTCGAGTCGCATCCCGCCGCCGTCGGCCACCACGCGCTCGATCTGCACCAGAGACGGTCCGAGCTGGCTGCGGTCGAGCTCGCGATTGAAGGTCACGATGACGCGCGGCGGCGATTCGAGGACCACCTCGCCGGTCGCGGGCGCGGCGGCGACGATGGCGAGGCCGGTCGCCGGTGCAATCGCACTCGCCTGCAGTGCGCCGTCGGTGACCCATTGGCGAATCACGTTGATCGTGGCCGCGGGCAGCGGCGGGCCGCCAAAGGGCATCTGCGCGCCGACGGAGGCGTGGCCTTCGATCTTCTGCACGAGATAGCTGTTGTCGGGGTTACCCGGCTTGATGCGCAGGACCGAGGGGTCCTCGGTGCTCGGCACGCCGACGATCATCGAGTAACTATTCACCGCATCGAGGCGCAGCCCCTGCGGGGCCGCGCCACCGGCGTGGCAGACGCTGCAGATCGGGGTGAATACGTTGTCCTGGATCGACTGAAAGTCCGCAGTCAACGCGCCGCCGCCCCCTTCCGATCCGGTGGGCCGCCCGTTGCTGTCGAGACCCGCGCCGCTACCGGCACACGCACCCAGCCCCGGGCCCATCGCCACACACAGAGCAAACACGAGGACGCGATGAGCCATGCACAGCCCTTCCCTTGCAGCTACTGGGTAGGTACCGGCGAGTGAGCGTGCGGTTCATCCGCCGCGGGCTGAAATGTCGGTGCGGCTCCGCGAGCGCGCGTCCGCGGGCCGAGGCGCGCGCGGTGGGCAGGAAGCCGTGGGCTTCGGTGCGCGCCTCAGCCGATCGCCTGCGCGAGATCCTCGCGCAGATCGCGTGCATTCTCAATGCCGATCGACAGGCGCAGCAGGTTGTGCGGCGTCCGCGAGTGGGGGCCCTCGATCGAGGCGCGATGCTCAACGAGGCTCTCGAGGCCGCCGAGGCTCGTCGCGCGGCGGAAGAGCCGAGTCCGGCGCGCGATGTCCATCGCACGCGCCTGGTCGCCGCGCACGCACACCGAGATCATCGCACCGAAACCGCCGGTCATCTGGCGCCGCGCAATATCGTGTCCGGGATGCTGGGGAAGTCCCGGGTAGAGCGTGCGCTCGACTCCGGGATGATGCGCGAGCCACTCGGCAAGCTCGAGCGCATTTGCGCACTGCCGCTGCATGCGCAGGCCGAGCGTGCCGATGCTGCGCCTCAAGAGCCAGCAGTCGAAAGGCGCGAGCACGGCGCCGGCAAGGCTCTGCCACTCGAGCACCCGCGCCGCCAGTCCGCGATCGGCGCGGATCACCACCAAGCCGCTCATAACATCGCTGTGACCGCCGAAATACTTGGTACCGCTGTGGATGACGACGTCGACACTGGAATCGAATGGCCGCTGGCAGTAGGGAGTCGCGAAGGTGCTGTCACAGACCACGAGCGCGCCGTGCGCGTGTGCAAGGGCGGACGCACGCGCGAGGTCGGTGACGCTGAGGAGCGGATTTGCCGGCGACTCGAGCCACACGAGCCGCGTGCGCGCGTCAATCGCCCGCGCGAGCTCCGACGGGTCGGTCGCGTCGATGAACTCGACCGTGACGCCGCGGCGCGCGACGATTTCGCGCAGCTGGCGGTGAGTGCCGTGGTAGCACTCGCGCGCCGCGACGACGCGATCGCCGGAGGAGAGCTGTTCGAGAATCGCGAGGTTCGCCGCGAGTCCGGAGGCGAATGCGACCGCGGCGATGCCGCCTTCGAGGTCGGCGACGCAGGCCTCCAGCGCGCTGCGGTTGGGAGTGCCTTCGCGCGCATAGCGAAATCCGCGGGGATAGCCGCCGTCCGCGTCGCGCTCGAAAGTCGTCGCGAGGTAGAGCGGTTGGACGACCGCCCCGGTCGCAGCGTCGGGCGCCTGCGCGGCATGCACGCAGCGCGTGTCGAAACCGGCGCCTGCTGGCGACAAGGCGGGCTTGGTGGGGTCCATGGGCGCTCGCTTCGGGGTATCCAGATTAACTGTGCGCAATGATGCCCGAATCGGCGCCCCATCGAATTGCGGGCATGGCGGGGGCGGGGTCTAATAGCTACGCACACGTTTGCGCCGCAGCGCGAGCGTGGCCGGGCACAGGAACCGCCACCTCCTCTTTCCTCAAGGAAGCGCACATGACCACAGCCACTCGCGCCCGCTACGCCCTGGCGGCGCTGCTCGGACTCTGGCTAAGCACTGCCCCCGGGGTGAGCGTCGCGCAGATCGACGTGTCGATCACGATCGCGCCGCCACCGCTGCCGGTCTACGAGCAGCCGGCGATTCCCGAAGAAGGCTACATCTGGACGCCCGGCTACTGGAGCTACGGGCCGGACGGCTACTTCTGGGTTCCGGGAACGTGGGTCGAGGCACCCGAAGTCGGCTTGCTGTGGACCCCCGGTTACTGGGGCTGGGGCAGCGGCTTCTTCGTCTGGAACGCCGGCTACTGGGGCCCGCACATCGGCTTCTATGGCGGTGTGAATTATGGCTACGGCTATTTCGGTCACGGCTACGAAGGCGGCTACTGGCGCGAGAATCATTTCTTCTACAACCGTGCCGTCAACAACATCAACGTCACGAACATCCACAACGTCTACTCGAGGACCGTGGTCAACAACGTCACGATCAACAACGTGAGCTACAACGGTGGCCGCGGCGGGATCGCCGCGCGGCCGACGTCGTTCGAACGCTCGGCCGCGAACGAATCCCATCGCGCGCCGACCTCAATGCAGACGCAGCACCGCGACGCTGCGGGCTCCAACCGCGCGTTGCTGGCGTCAGTCAATCATGGCCGCCCGGCGATCGCGGCGACCGCGCGCCCGGCCGACTTCGCAGGCCGCGGAGTCGTCCGCGCGAGTCGCAGCGGCGCGCCCGTGCATCCCAACGAGTTGCCGAAGCCGAACGCATTCGCGGCACCTCGGACCGGCAAGCCCGAAACCGACCAGGCGTACCGCGACCAGCAGACCGACCTCCGGGGCCGCCAGCAGCGCGAGCGCGACGATCTGCAGCAGCGGCAGTCCGAGGAGCACCAGCACCAGGCGCAGGATCGCGCCAACCAGGCACGCGCGGCTCAGGTCGAGCGGCAGCACCAGCAGCAGACGCAGGAGTTGCAGCAGCGCCACGTGGTGGAGGCCCAGCAGTTGCGCCAGACCCAGCGCCCGCCGGCTCCGGCACCGCGCCAGGGCCGAGGACCCGATGGCCCGCAGAATCCGCGCGACGGGCACGCGCCGCACTGATCGCGCCATGAGCGGGCGAAAGGACCGCGGTCCGCGCGGTCTGTCGCTGGCGAGCACCTCGCGCAGCCAGTTGGGGATCGCGGAGCGCGTTTTCGGGGGTGTGAACGAGGTCAAGCCCCCGACTGGCAGGTCCCGTGGTTTGAATCCGGCAGGGCGGCGGGGCCGAACTATCTCGCCGTGACCCCCAGGCGCGTGCCGCCGACCCAGCCGCTGGTGCTACCGATGCGAATCTGCGCCCGCTCCGCCGCTCTTGCCTCCCTGCTGGCGATCGCGAGTGCCATTTCACCTGCCGTCGCGGCGACCGCACCGGCGGCTGCAATCGCGTGGAAGACGCAGTGGAATTCGGCCGTCTTCGAAACCGCCGCGCGCGAGCACCGCTACGTACTCCTCGACCTGCACGCGGTCTGGTGCCACTGGTGCCACGTCATGGACGAGGAGACCTATTCGGATCCGCACGTGCGTGCGCTCATCGCGAAGCACTACGTGGCGGTCGGCGTCGATGCCGACGGCGACCCGGCGCTCACGAGTCGCTACGGTGACTGGGGCTGGCCGGCGACCGTGGTGCTGGCGCCCGATGGCACCGAAATCGTGAAGCGCCGCGGATTCATCCCAGCGGCGCAGATGGCATCGCTGTTGCAGGCAATCGTCGACGATCCGACCCCCGGTCCGTCGGTCGCGGCCTCCGCCGCCACGCGCGCGCCCGCGGGCGCGCAGCTAGGCCGCCTGACCCGCAAGGCGCTCGAGCTCACCTACGCCGGACTCTACGACGCCGAGCACGGCGGCTGGGGCTCGATCCACAAGTTCATCGATGCGCCGGCCATGGAGCTCGCCTTCGAGCAGGGCGATTTCAAGGACGCGGGCGCGATCAGTCGCGCGCGCCAGACGCTGGATGCGAACCTGAACCTTATCGATCCGGTATGGGGCGGTGTCTACCAGTACTCCGACGAAGTCGACTGGCACTCGCCGCACTTCGAAAAACTAATGGCGTTCCAGGCCGATGACCTGCGCCTCTACGCCGAGGCCTACGCGCGCTGGGGCAGCAGCTCGTACCGGGATGCCGCGCAGGCGATCCGGCGCTACATGACGGATTTCCTGACCGCGCCGGACGGTGCGTTCTACGTGAGCCAGGACGCCGACCTATCGGTCGAGCATCCGGGGAAGACCTTCTACGTGCTAGACGACTCACAACGTCGCACGCTCGGGATCCCGCGCGTCGACACACATATATATGCGCGCGAGAACGGCTGGGCGATCCGCGCGCTGTGCCGCTACTACGAGGTCACGGGCGATGAACCGGCTCTCGCCGCCGCGACGCGCGCCGCGGGCTGGGTGCTCGAGCACCGCGCACGAGCCGGAGGTGGCTTCCGGCACGACGAGATCGACAGCGGCGGGCCGTTCCTCGACGACTCGGTCGCGATGGGCGAGGCCTTCCTCGCGTTGTACCGTTCGAGCGGCGAGCGACGCTGGCTCGCGTCGGCGGAATCGGCGCTCGGCTTCATCGCGATGCGGCTGCGCAGCCCGACGGCCGGATTCATCGCCTCGCCGGTTCCCGCTGCGGCGCGCGGCGTGTTCCGCGAGCCCGTCCGCGCCATCGACCAGAACGTCGCGGTCGCGCGCTTCGCGAATCTCGCCTATCGCTACACGGGCACCAAGGCCTACCACCGGTTGGCGCTGCACGCGATGAAACTGCTGGCGATGCTTCCGGGCGACAACGGTCAGTTGCATGCCGACGTGCTGCTCGCGGACCGCGAGGTCACGGCGGCGCCGACCCACATCACGATCGTCGGCGCGAAATCGGATCCGGTAGCCCGCGAGCTGCACACCGCGGCGCTGCGGATGCCGGCCACCTACCTGCAGGTCGATTGGTGGGACCGAGCGGAGGGGCCGTTGCCGAATCCGGCGATCCAGTATCCGGTACTGCCTGTCGCGGCCGCCTTCGCGTGTTCCGAGAACGCGTGCTCGACGCCAGTCTACGAACCGGGCAAGGTCGTTGCCGCCGTGCTCGCGTCCCGCGACGCAGACTGAGCGCGCCGGCGCCAGCCGCGGGCGCTATTTTGCGCGTGTGAGCGTGTAGGACGCGAACGTCGTGACGCGACCCGCCGTGTCCTTCGACTCGATCAAGAGCGATCCGCTCGCGCCGTCCGCCGCAATCGTCAGCGTGTCCCGGAACGTCGCTTCGGCGTAGGGAATCTCGAACACGAGCGTCTGCTGGTCGCGGTGGCCGGTACCCACGACGCGAGCGCCGGCGGCGCCGAAGCGATCGAGCCAGTGGACAACGTAATCGCCGGCCTTGGGGTCGAATCCGAAAAAGACGTCGGCGGCGTAAGCCGGTGGCCTCGCGGCATCGACCATCGACAGGCACAGCCAACCGTCGGCGAGCGTCCAGCGGCCCCGCGCGGAGTACGCGACCGGGGTGTGGCCGACAGCGCCGGTCATCCGCCAGCGCCCTTCCAGCCGGGCGAGGAATGGGTCGTGCGCAAGAGCCGGCGGGGCGGCGATCGACGCGGACAGGCCGGACGCGACGAGTAGGCCGCCACCGATGCAGCCGAGAAGTCTGCTCCGCACGCGCTCGGACATTGCGCATCTCTCCCCGAGCGGCGGGCGCGCGGCGCGCCGTCCAACGAGACTAGCGTACGCCTTCGGCTTGCTGCAACGCGAGATGGGACCCCGCAGCAGAGTACCGAGACGCCGGGTGCGGGGGACGCGCGCAAATCTGCACGAACGGGCCAATTTCCCGACTCGATTTTGCGGCCGGCTGGCGGCTGACTGGTACCGCACCCCGCAGTGCAGGATGGCGCAGCGCGCCGGGACCGCCATGTTCGCGCTTCACGGCTCGGCCGCTCTCGTGCTCGGGTATGGGATCGTGCTCAGCGCCGCGCTCGCGGCGGTGTGTGCACGCGGCGCAGGGCCGCGCGCACTCTTGCTGGCGCCGCTCGGCGCACTCGGCGGCCTGGTCGCGGGCGCGCTGGTCGGCGGACTCGCGCTGGCGGCGGCCGCTGCGCTGCTCAGCGGATCGCCGTCGCGCGGCGTCGCCGGCTTGGTGATGGCGACCGCCCTCCTGAGCGCGGGTGTCGCAACCGGACGGTGGCTGAGTCCCCGGCTCCAGGGCGACCGGCACAAGCGCGGCACCACCTTTGCCAACTCCGGCGCCCGCCGGCGCGCCGAGGCTGGCGCGGCGATCCGTTTTGCGGGCCTCGCCGTGACCGCCGCGGACGAGACCAAGCACTTCAAGCTCGTCGGCACGACGGGCACCGGCAAGAGCACGGCGATCCGCTCGCTGCTGGCGGCGGCGCTCGCGCGCGGCGACCGCGCGGTGTTTGCGGATCCGGACGGCGGCTACCTGGCGCGCTTCCACGACCCGGTGCGCGGTGACGCGATCCTTAATCCCTTCGACTCACGCGCGCGCGCGTGGGACCTCTTCCAGGAGCTGCGCACACCCTACGATTTCGACCAGCTGGCGCGTTCCCTCGTCGGAGAAGGCACTGGCGCGGAGCAATCGTGGCGCGCCTACGCGCAGACGCTCGTGGCGGCCGTCATGCGGCGCGCGCACGCGAACGGGGTTCGTGACATCGGCGAGCTCTACCGACTGCTGACGGCCGCGCCACTCGAGGAGCTGCGGGCGTTGCTCGACGGCTCGCCCGCCCAGCCGTTCCTCGACGCCGGCAATGAGCGCATGTTCGGCTCCGGGCGCGCGGTCGCGACCGCGCGCCTGACCGCCCTCGACTACTTGCGGGTGCAAAGCGCTGCCGCTTTTTCAATCCGCGACTGGGTGGAGAAGGGCTCCGGCGCGCTCTTCCTGCCCTACCAGGCCGACCAGATCGCGGCGCTGCGCTCGATCATCTCGACGTGGATGCGGATCGCGATTTTCCAGACGATGAGTCAGGGCGAGCGCGACCATCGGCTGTGGTTCGTTATCGACGAGCTAGATGCGATCGGCGCGATCGACGGGCTAAAGGACGCGCTGGCGCGACTCCGGAAGTTCGGCGGGCGCTGCGTGCTCGGTTTCCAGTCGATCGCGCAGCTGTCGGCGCTGTACGGTCCGTCCGACTCGCAGACCATCATCGAGAACTGCGGCAACACGCTGATCCTGCGCTGCTCGGCGAGCGAGCAGGGCGGTACCGCGCGCTTCGCCTCGCGGCTGATCGGCGACCGGGAAATCGTGCGCGACACCGTCTCGCGCAGCCAGGGTGGCGGAATCCTCGGCGGGCGGCAGGGCTCGCTCAGCATCGGCAGCCAGCACGTGATTGAACCCGCGGTGCTGCCGTCGGAGATCGAGCAGCTGGCGGATCTTCGCGGTTTCGCCAAGCTTGCCTCGCAGCCGGCCTGGGCGAGCGTCGTGCTCAACCCACTGGCCTAGACGGCCGGCGAGAGCTCGAGTGGAAAGCGGCTCAGCACCTCGTGGCCGCTCGCGGTGATCAGCACCTGCTCCTCGAGTTTCACGCCCTCGATGCCGCCCACCTCGCCGAGGTAGCTCTCGATGCAAAGCACCATGCCGGGCACGATGATCCCGTCCTGGAGCGCCGGGTCGGCGGGATCGCAGCCGATCGCGGGCCACTCGTCCACGAGCCCCACCCCGTGCGCGACGCAGCCGTAGTTCTGCGCCGCGTAGCGCGCCGGAATGGTCCACGCCCGCTCCGTGAACTCCCGAAAGGCGAGGCCGGGGCGGAGCAGGGCGCAGTTGTACTGAACCTGTTCCGCGGCCATGTCCACGAGCGCCTGCTGTGCCGCCGACGGCCGTCCGGGGCCGCACAGGAACGTCCGGCTCACGTCGCTGCAGTAGCCGTAAGGGCCGACCATGTCGGTATCGAAGCTCACGAGCTCGCCTGCCTCGATGACCCGGTCCGAGGATTCCTGGAACCACGGGTTGGTGCGCGGACCCGAGCTCAGCAGGCGCGTCTCGATCCACTCGCCGCCGTTCTCGATGTTGGCGCAGTGCAGCTGCGCCCACAGCGCATTTTCCGTGATCCCCGGTTTGAGCGCGTCGCGCATGCGCTGCATGCCGATGTCCGCGACCGCGAGGGAGCGACGCATACACGCGATCTCCTCGGCGCTCTTCACGGAGCGGGCGAGCTCGAGCATTCGCTGGCCTTCGACCAGGTTGAAGCCGACGCCGCGCAGCGCCTCGGCGCCGACCAGGTCCGCGCGGTCGATGGCGAGGCGCGAGTTGGCGGGGCCCACGAGCCGTGTGACGACGTCGCGGATCTCGGCGGCCCAACGCCGGCTCACGGGAGCGGCGTGCTCGGCGACGTCGAAGAACGCATGGATCGTGCCCGGGCGGACCTCCGCGACGGCGGGCATGCGCGGGATGCCCGCGAGGCAATTCCTGTTGGAGTACTCAAACAGCACCGCCGGCCCTTCGACCGGCACCAGGCAGTACCGCCCCATGTTGTGGAGCAACCAGACCGTCATGTTCCGGGAATCGGTCGCGTAGCGGATGTTGATCGGGTTGATCAACAAGGCCGCCGCGCAGTCGTTCTCGCGCAGCTGCTGCTGGACGCGCGCATAGCGGTAGGCGCGCAGCGCCGCGAGGTCGATCGGCGGACCGTCGCCCACCGCTTCCGGCCGATGCAAATGTCCGGCGCTGATTCGATTGGACACTTCCCCTCCGCTGGCAGACCACCGCGCGCGACGCCGAATACTAGATTACTGACGTGTCGAGGCTTTGTGTATGGGATGTGGGTCGCTTCGGCAGCGCTCGGGGTGCCGCGGGATGAGCGCGTGCCAAGGCCTCGGTAGCCTGCTGCGCCAGCGTTGCCGCTTCGAATGCGAGGAGATCGCGGACGCTCGCGCGCGCTTGCACGCGCTCGAAGTGTGCCCGGCAGGCGAGGAAGGGCGTCACGTCGACCTCAAATTGAATTCCCCGGCGAAAGCACCAGAAGAAATACGCATCGGCGAGCGTGAAATGTTCGAAGAACCACTCGCGGCCGGCGAGTCGGCGCTCGGCGATCGAATAGTTCTCGAGCATGAGCCGCTGCGCGCAGCGGCGCACGCTCTCCTCGGAACCCGGCAGGTCGCAGTACCGATGCGGGAGGACGTTCGGCGTCAGGGTCGGGTGGATGCCCGACGCGAACCAAGCGAGCAGGGCAATCGCCTCGAACTCGCCGTCGCCATTCGGCAGCAGCTGCGCAGCGGGAAAGCGGCGTGCGATCCATTGGAGGATGGCGACGTTTTCGGTCAACGCCAAGCCGTCAACAACGAGCACCGGCACCTTGTGCTTGGGGTTGAGTCGCAGGTACTCCTCGCTCAGGTGGGTGCGTCGCCGGAAATTGACGAGCTGCACGTCAAATTCGGCTCCGGCCTCCTTGAGCGCGACGTAGGGAACGAGGGAGCAGGCGGTCGGTGCGTAGTAGAGAGTGAGTTTCACGGGTGCGACCTGTGTCCGAGTCCCGCGCGCGGCGCGATGGAGTCCGGGCCAGGTGCGGGTCGCGAGTGCGAAGTAGCTCGGGTTCTGGTTGCGCGGTGGCATCGTCCCCGAAGGAATGGCGTCGGCGCGGCAGTGGTCGACCGGCGGGGCGCCGTGCGCCGCCGCCGGCTCTCAAGCCCTTCGATCAGGACTTTAGGCGATTGACGATGTTCTTGAAGATAATCATGAGCGCGCCGCCCGCAACGAACAGGCCGAGATTGGCGATGATTGCGGTCAGGTAGGAGCCCACCGCCGGAGCGGCGTTGAACGCGCCCGCGAATGCCGTCAAGGCCAGCGCCGAGACGATGACCCGTACGTGGCTGTCGGCCGGCGCCGCCCAACCCACGACCAAGCCGCAAATAGGCAACGCGAGCAGCGCGACGGGAGGAATGGCCACGAAGGCAGCAATCACCGCCAGCGCCACTCCGATCAACCCAAAGATCCTGTAGACAGTCATTTCCCACCCCTTAGTTTCGATTGTTTTGCTTCGTCGAGCCGGGCGTTGCCACACGCGCATTGCGGAAAAGCCGCTCGTAGCGCTCGATCGTTTTGAGTTATGAAGCGCCGCCCGTTGACAGCGCCCGGTCCGTGCGATGGTACACCCAACGCGTCAGGCTGGAATCCGGGCAGCGCCGTGTTGCTCCGCGTCAAGCGGACGGCGCGGCTACCGCCGGCATTTTCGGCGAAGAGGCGGCAACGTCGCGAATTCGCCGACCGCGGCGACTGTCAGCGGCCGGGGGCATCGGTCCTGAAAGGGACGGCCGGGAGGCCGGCCGCGTTGCAGAGATTCCCATCGGGAGTGCTGCCCCAGTCGTAGCGCACCCTCGTCGGTCTCGGAACGGCCTTGCTCGTGAGGCTGACGCTGTTGCCCTCGACCTCTGCGCGAGCCCAGGCATACCGGCCGTCCGTTCCCGCGATTGCGAATCCGCGAAGCTCTGCGCCGTCACCGGTGACGACCAGGCCCGATTCCGCGCCGGCGAAGCTGACGAGGATCCGATCGCCTGCGATCCGCATGGAACGAAATTCGGGACCCGTGTCTATGACATCGCGCCCGTACACGCGTCGTTCGGCGACGAGCGCGAGCCGACGCGCGACCTCCTGCTTGTTCTTCGGGTGATTCTCGGTATCGCTGCCGAGGTCGATGGCAGTCGCCATCGCGGTCCGCAGTAGTCGCAGGGCCGCGGCCTGGGCCTCGCGCAGTTCCGCCCGCGGGCTTTCGGCGGGTTCCGCAGTCACTGCGCCGTAGCCGGGCAGCTGCACGAAGAAGAAGGGGAGCTCGTCCGACCACGCGTAGCGCCACGCCTCGATGAGTGCTGGGAACAGGTCGCGATACTGCGTGGCGCGACCGACGTTGCTCTCGCCCTGGTACCAGATCACGCCGCGAATGCGATAGCGCGTCAGTGGCGCGATAATGCCGTTGTAGACCACCGTCGGCGCCTGCGGGAAACGCTGTCTGAACTCGGTGAGCATCGGCGGCAACGGCAACTCGCTGATGTCGGGGCCAGTCGCGTACAACCAGGAACCCGCGAGCGGCAGCTTGCCGGCGTTGGTCTCTGCGTACATTTCATCCGCCTCGCCCAGCATGCCGACGTAGCCGTCGCCGGAGGCGTATTCACCCTCCAGGCGAACCGCGATGACGTTGTCGCCGCTGGCGACTGCCCGTCCCGGGACAAGATAGTCCCGCGCGACGCTGTCGCCGCGCGTTTCACCGACCAGCTCTCCATTGAAGTAGGTCGCGTCAGCCTGAAGCAGCTTCGACAGGTGTAAGCGCAGATCCTGGCCGGCGCTCGACGGCGGCAGATCAAGGTGCCGCCGAAACCAGACGGCTCCATCGAAGTCCTTGGCCACCTTGATGGGCGAGGGTTGCGGCTCGATCGCGCTCGCCCAGCCACGGTCGTCGAGCGTTCGCGAGGCCCACGGCGCAAGCGCGCCGTCGCGGCCGCGGTCCTCGTGCGCGTGTTGCTGGTACCAGCGGTTTCGCTGCACGAGGTAGCTGTCGTAAGCCGCGATCGTGCCGTCGGTGATTTCGCCCTCCAGCGCGATGGCCGGGGAAAACTCGCCAAATCTCCGCAGCCCGTGTTCGCCTATCCAGGTTTCAATGGGCGTTCCGCCCCAGGCGGATTCGATCAGGCCGATCGGGACGCCGAGCTCCTGGTGCAGGCGGCGGCCGAAGAGGTACGCGACCGCAGAGAAGCTGCCGACGGACTGCGGCGTGACGGCGCGCCAGCCGTCCGACGCGACGTCTGCGCGCGGCGTGAGCGCGGTCTCGCGTCCGACCATGAACAGGCGGATACCCGGAAACGAGGCGCCTGCGATCTCACGCTCGGAAAATTCGACACCGCCGAAGCCGCCCTCAC
The DNA here is from genome assembly GCA_025355245.1 of Pseudomonadota bacterium. Classification (GTDB taxonomy): domain Bacteria; phylum Pseudomonadota; class Gammaproteobacteria; order Steroidobacterales; family Steroidobacteraceae; genus CAIKZZ01. The sequence continues at coordinate 26,605 of JANXZZ010000043.1, forward strand.
CGAGGAGCGGAAACTGCATGTTCGACTGGCCCGACGCGAGCCACACATCGCCAACGAGGACATTGCTGAGCATGATGCGGTTGCTGCCCGTGACCGTCATGGCGTCGGGGCCGCCCGCGCGCTGCGCTGGCCAACCGATCGCCCAGCGGCCGTCCGGCGCCGTGCGCGCGCGGACCGTTCGCCCCCGGAAACGAATTTCGATGCGTTCGCCGGGGTCGGCCCATCCCCAGAGCGTGAGCGGAACGTCCCGCTGCAGCACCATGTTGTCGCCGATCAGGCGCGGCAGGCGGACCTCGCTCGACGCGCCGTCTGCAAGGATCGCGAGCGTCAGGCCTAGCAGGATCCATCGGGCATGCAAGGGCTCGCAGTCCTCCGCCGTCCGCGGCGAAATCCGGTCCCGCGCCGCGCGGGCTCCGCCTATTGCGTCGGGCACCCGCCCGCGTCCGTCGCGCGCGCGATGCGCACGTTCGCGATTGTCACCGCCAGCGCTCCTTGCGTCGACATCGCGAACGGCGCCTCGACCGCGGTGAGATCCGCGCCTTTTCCGGCGAAGCACGACAGCGGAATCTCGAGCGTGCTCCAGCTGCCGGGCACTTTTGACGCAAGCACGGGCCCGACGTCGAAGGCCGGCGCGACCGGTCCCTTGCACTGCTCCCAGGTCGCCGCCGAAAGCTTCGTGCGGCTGCCGTCCGCCGGTACGTAGGCGCCGTACGGCGCACCGCAGCGAATCCCGAGCGAGACTGCGGAGGTCGGCGCGCGTTCGACTTTGAGGCGAACGCTGAGGACATCGCCACGCGCCGCGAGCGCGCGCAGGTCGACCGGACGTCCGCCGATGCGAACCACTCCGGAACCGGTTCCGGCCCAGGTGACCCGGGCGACGCCGGGTTTGAGCGCGATCGCGACCGCACCGGTCGGGCTCGGCTGCGACGCTGTCGTCAAACGGACCTCGGCGCTCGAGTCCGACACGTAGATCGACCAGGGCGCGCGGACCCGTGCGCCTGCGAACAGGATGCCCGCTGGCTGCCACGCGGCCGTCGCTGCGGCAGTCTCCGCCAGTGGCTTCGATGCGCCAGCGGGATGGGCGTAGTCGAGTCCAAAGCCCCGCGCGTGGAGCGCGCCCGTCGCGTTGTCGGACGTATCGAGGACCACCGGCGTCGGCGTCGCGGGCCAGGAAAAACTGAGTCGGCCGGAGAAATCGTAGCGCACCCGCTCATCCACGGAACGAACGAGGACGTCCGCGATCCCTTCGCCTTCGCTGCCGGGCAACCACGCGGCGACAAATGCATCGGATGCGTTCAATTCACGATTGACCCACATGGGCCGGCCGGACAGGAATACGGCAACGACGGGAATGCCGCGCGCGCGCAGTCCCTGCATCAGCTTGAGCTCGCGCTGGTCCTCGGTCGAGAACTCGAGCGTCTCGCGATCGCCCTGGAATTCGGCGTAGGGATGCTCGCCGAAGACGACCACGGCCGCCGTGGGCTTGCCCGCGAAGTTGCCTGCTGGACTCAGTACGGCCGTGCCGCCACCGGCCTCCATCGCCGCCTTGAGGCCAGCGAAGATCGAAGTCGCGCCCGGAAAATCCGCGTTGGTGTTGTGCGCGCCCTGCCAGTCGATCGTCCAGCCGCCCGTCTGCTGACCGATATCGTCGGCGCCGCTGCCGGCGACGAGCAGCGTGCCGTGCGGGCTGAGCGGCAGGGTGCCACGGTCGTTCTTGAGCAGCACCAGCGACTTGCGGACCGCCTCGCGGGCGATCGCGCGATGCGCCTTGCTGCCAAGCACGTCGAAGTGTCCGGCGTCCGGGCGTTGCGCCGGCAGGGGTCGCTCGAATAGTCCCGCGAGGACCTTGACCCGCAGGATCCGTCGGACCGCGTCATCGATGCGCGCCGGCGGAATCGCACCCGAACGCGCGTGTCGCAGCGTGTTCTGATAGAGCTCCTTCCAGCCGTCGGGCGCCATGAACATGTCGAGGCCAGCGCGCACGACCGCGGGGCAGTCGGACTTGGTGCAGCCGGGAATTTCCTCCTGCGCGTTCCAGTCGCCGACGACGAAGCCGTTGAAGCCGAGGCGCCCTTTGAGCACATCCGTCAACAGGTAGTGGTTGGCGTGCATCTTCACGCCGTGCCAGCCGTTGTACGAGGCCATCACCGTCAGTACGCCGGCGGCGATCGCTGGCGGATAGCCGGCGGCATGCACACGCGCGAACTCCTCGACCGAGGAGTGATTGTCGAACTGGTCACGGCCGCCCTGGGTGCCGCCGTCTCCCATGAAATGCTTGACCGACGACACGGTGTGCCCGGGCGCGAGGAAGTCGGGGGAGCCGAGCGCGCCCTGCAGCCCCGTCACCATCGCAGCCGAGTACAGCGCGACCAGCCGCGGGTCTTCCGAGTAACTCTCGTAGGAGCGTCCCCAGCGAACGTCACGCACCACCGCGACGGTGGGCGCGAACGTCCAGTCGACGCCGGTCACCGAGACTTCCTCGGCGGTGGCACGACCGATTCGCCCGATCAGCTCCGTGTCGTGCGCGGCGCCGAGTCCGACGTTGTGCGGGAACACGGTCGCCCCCGGAATGCGCGCGTGGCCGTGCACCGCGTCGATGCCAAACATCACGGGAATCGACTCGTGTGCGGCGCTCGGGTTGTCGAGAGCGGCGCGGGCGTAAGCGTCGGTGAGCGCAAGCCACGCTGCCGGCGCGGCGCGCACGTCGCCGCCCGGTGCCGCGTTACCCCCCGCGAGAATCGAACCGAGCTTGTAGTCGTGCAGGTCCGACGGCACGACCGACCCGATGTCGGCCTGGATCATCTGGCCAATTTTCTCCTCGAGCGTGAGCTTCGCGAGCAGGTCATCGACGAAGGCCTCGACCTCCGGCCGGATGAGCAGCGTATTCGGACCGCGGGGCCAGGGGTCGGCCTTCGCCGGCGGCGCCGCGTTGCCGAGCGGTGCGACGATCGCGAGCAGTGCCGCGAAGCCGAGGCCGATGCCAGGATTTGCGCGCAGCCGGCCGGCGGCGCTCTTCGGCGAAGTACGTTCCATTCGAACCGGCATGCCGATCATCCTGAGTGCTTCCTCGTTGTTCGGACCGCGATCTCCCGCGGCTCCACTTTCCAGCCGCGTAGCGCGACGCGTTCGCATGCCGTCGGGCGGGCGGACAGCGCACCGAGATCCGGCGCGACTCGCCGGACAGCAGGGTGACATAGTTGTCGTCGTAATAGACCGGCAGGACGCGGGCGCCGTGCCGGGTCTCTGGTTCGACGAGCGGTTGCCGGCCGGGGTGATGAAGCCGGGACCCGCGCCCGCGAGCACGCTCTACCATCTGGTGTCGGCAATCGGTGAGATCGACAGCGCGCGGCACCGCGGGCGAGTCGCGCGCGGTCACCGCGCGGCGTAGACCCGCTCGCCCGAAGCCCGCAGCGAAGCGGCGCGCCGTTCGCGTGCTACTCCATATCGGGGTAGGGTCCCTTGCCGCCCTCGGCGATGAAGCGATCGACGCGCGCCTCGAGAACCGGAAGCGGTACCGAGCCCATTTGGAGGATCGCGTCGTGGAACGCGCGAATGTTGAACTTCGCACCGAGGGCTTTCTCGGCCTTTGCGCGGCTCTTCAGGATCGAGGTTTCACCGAGGTAGTAGGAGAGCGCCTGGCCGGGCCAGGAAATGTAGCGATCGACCTCGGTCGAAATCTCGTGCTCGGGTAGCGCCGTGTATTCGCTCAGGTACGCGATGGCGCGATCCCGCGTCCAGCCCTGCGCGTGCATCCCCGTGTCGACGACGAGGCGGGCGGCGCGCCACATCTGGTAGCCGAGCATTCCGAAGCGGTCGTAGGGCGTGTCGTACATTCCCATTTCCACGCCGAGCACCTCACAGTACAGCGCCCAGCCCTCGCCGTATGCAGATATATAGGTGTGCTGGCGGAACTCGGGCTGGGCCCTGTGTTCCGCTGCGATCGAGGTCTGGAAGGAGTGGCCCGGCGCCGACTCGTGCAGGGTCAGCGCGGTCAGGTTGTAGAGCGGTCGCGTCTCGACGTGGTAGGTGTTGAGCAGGTACAGCGTCGGCCCGCCGCGGCCGGCCGTGTAGAAAGGGGCCATTTCGTCCGGCACGGGCTTGATGGCGAATCGCGCTCGCGGCAGGTAGCCGAAGAACTGCGCCGCCTTGCCGTCGAATGTCTTTGCGATCCACGCCGCGCGCATCAGGAGTTCTTCCGGTGTCTTCGCTGCAAAGCGCGGATCGGTGCGCAGGAACTTGAGGAAGGCGGGGAAGTCGCCCTTGAAGCCGGTCTCTTTCATCGCCGCGAGCATTTGCGCATGGATCCGCGCGACCTCGTCCTCGCCGAAGGCGTGGATCGCATCGGAAGTCATATCGAGCGTCGTGAATTCGCTGATCTTCGACTGGTAGTACGCTTTGCCGTCCGGAAGCTCGTAGGCGGCGAGCGTCTGGCGCGTGCCGGGTACGTACTCGGTGCGGATGAACTTGAGCAGCTCGACGTAGGCAGGTTGGACCGCGTCGTGGATCGCGGCGACCGCGTCCGCGCGAAGCGTCGCCTGCTCGGCCGCCGCGATACCGGGCATGTCCTTGAACGGTGAGTAGAAAAGGCTCGCCTCCGGCGTCGCGTCGGTGACCGGAGTGATCGAGGCCTCGAGTCCGCCCATCGTCACGCGCGGCGGCGTGAACCCGCGCTTGAGACCCGCGCGCATCTCCTCCGTCTGCTCGTGAAAGTACCGCGGCAGGTCCCGCATCAGGGAAATCCAGTTCTTGTATTCCTGCTCCGAGCGATAGCTACGCCGCGCCATGTAGCTGAGATCGGTCCAGAACATCGAGTCGGCGTTGACCGGCATTTCGTAGTCACGGAAGCGCTGGCTGGCGATGAGCCCCTCGATCTGCGGACGATAGACGTCGTAGTTGACCTGCTCGTCGGCGGAAAGCTCCGCGCGCGGGATATCCTTCAGCTTCGCGAGCACGTCTTCCCAGTGGTGCAGGCGCGCTTCCTGCGCGGCGGCGTCGACCTTCGGAAAATGGTCGGGGACCGGCTTCTGCGAGTCCTCGCCGTCGGGAAGCTGCTCGAGGCGCCACTTCCACTCCTCCGCGTAAAGGGACTGCAGCCGCGCGTCGGCGCTTGGTGGCTTCTCGGCACAGCCACCGGCCAGGAGACTGAGGGCGAGGACGGCCGCGAGTGAGGCGGCCTGGTGACGGGTGCGCATGAAAGGTCCCTTGGTTCTTTTTGTCGCGGCACGGTGGGCGTGCGGCGACGCCGACTTTAGTCCGATCGCCGCGAGCAAGTCCAACGGCAGCGCGCCCGCTGCGGCGGCACGGCGCTCGCGGGTCCGCTCCATATATGAAGCGTGGGCGCGCTCGGATCCGCGACCGGAGGGCCCCGACCGGCAATGCCTTCAGCCCCAGGGGCTTAATTCCTGCAGTGACGGCGCCTCGGGCGCGGAACCCGGCGAAGGCTCCAGGAGCCTCCAATTGAGGGCTCCCGGCCCGATCCGCCGCGTGAAGAGAAGATTAAGCGCCGGATTCTGCGTCAGCGACTCGCCGGGGCGTGCGTTACCTCTCAGTGAACGGTACAGGTCCGACCGACAATCGCCACCCTGCACCGAGCAGTACCAACCGGGAGGAATCGAATGAAAACCTTGATCGGAATCGGCGCCGTTAGCGCGCTCTTGTTCGCCACCACCGCTCTCGCCGCCGGCCCGAATACCGACGAAGTCACGCAGCGCGACGTGAACCAGCAGAATCGCATCGAGCAGGGCCTGAAGTCGGGCCAGCTCAACACGAAGGAAGCCGGTCAGCTCGAGCACCAGGAAGCGAAGATCGATCGCACCGAGGCGCGCGACGAGAAGAACGGCAAGCTCTCGGCCGCCGAGACTGCCCACATCAACCAGATGCAGAATAAGGCCAGTGCCGATATCGCCGCGGATAAGCACAACTCGGTGAAGGGCAACCCGAATTCGGCGTCGTCGAGGCGCATGCAGGCTGACGTGCAGCGCAACGCGAACCAGGAATCGCGCATCGAGCAGGGTGCGAAGTCCGGGTCGCTGACCAACAAGGAAGTGGGCTCGCTGCAGCGTGGCCAGGCGCACGTTGATCAGAAGGAAGCTCGCGCGGCGAAGGACGGCCACGTCGGAGCCGGCGAACAGGCCGGTATCCAGAAGTCGGAGAATCGCCAGAGTCGCAAGATCTATCGCAAGAAGCACAATTGATCTGACCGAAGCGAGCGCGCGGCGATGCGAATCGCCGCGCGTTTGTTCTTGAGTGGATGGCGCACGACGAGGGTACGTCGAGCGCGCAAGCTCGCGGCACCGCGGCCGATGCGCTAACCTTATTCGATGGTTGCGCCAAAGTTTCGGCTGCGAATCGATTTCGGCCCGCACGCATCGCTCGGTCCCGGAAAAATCGCGCTCCTCGAAGCCGTCCGCGAGATGGGCTCACTGTCAGAGGCCGCCCGCAAGCTCGCGATGAGCTACCGGCGCGCCTGGTTGCTGCTCGCCGAGATCAACGGGTCCTTTGCGGAACTGGCCACCCTGAGCGCCGTCGGCGGCAGCGGCGGCGGCGGCATGCAGGTCACGGCATTCGGCCGCGCGCTCATCTCAAGCTACCGTGAATTCGAGCAAGCGGTCGGGGCGATCGGCACGCGTCGGTTTGCCGCGATCGCGGCGCGCGTCGTGAAGCAGAAGACGCCCGGACGCACTGTCTCGCCGCGGCCGTTGAAGCGGCGGGTCGCGATCCGCGGGTGAACGTCGGGGTCGGGCTCACGCGCCGGTCATGTGGTGGAGCGCCGCGCCGAGCGCAGCATCGCGAAAGCGGCATATGCGACGACGATGATCACGAGGTAGCGCAGCCACTCGAGCGGCAGCGACTTCACGATGAACGCGGCGATGCCGACTCCGAAAAGTCCCGCCAGCGTCATGCTGATCGCCGCCGAGAAGTCCAAGCGCCGGGTGGCGAGGAACTTGATACCGGCGATCGGTTGCAGAAGGGCGCACGACCCCATCATGATCGGGAACGCGGCGATCGGCTGCATGCCGAGGAGTGCCAGCAGAATCATGCACGGCGCGTAAAGGCCGATGCCGAGCGTCATAAGCGCACCGAGCACGAAGTTCGCGCCAACCGCGACGCCGAACTTCCAACCGCTGAGTGCGAGTGCGTCGCCGCCGCCCGGCAGCATGTGGCGGGTGACCGCGGCGAATACGCACGCGGCAATCAACAGTGCGACGCCCATGCCGATCTGGATCGCGCGTCTCGGCAGCCGACTGACGACGCCCGCGCCTAGCCACGCGCCGAGCGCCGCGCTCGAGATGGTCGCCGCGAGCAGCGCAGGATCGATCTCGATGGACTTGACGAATATCGTCGCCTCCGCGACCCCGGACGCGGCCAGCCCGACGTTGAGCGTGCCGGGGATGAGCTCGTCCTTCACCATGTGGAACAGCTTGAACAGGGCGGTCGTCGGCGCGAACGAGCCGATGCCGAGCGTGTCCAAGAAACTTGTGAGGGCGCCGACAGCCATCGCGCCCAAGGTCGGCCGGTTCGACTCCGGGCCGAGCCGGGCGGCGCGCACCCACGCCATCGCCAGGAAAAGTGCACTGACGCCGAGCGCGATGAAGAATCCGATCTGAGCAGCATTCATGTAATAACTGTCCGTGGATGACAGCTCGGGAACCCATTCTCGGTACGTCTCCGGGCGGTCCAGCCGCCGTCGCCGCCGTGTGCGTTCGAGAGTTTATTGCGCCGCAACAAGAACCTTCGTTTGATGCGATGACACCGCGTCGATATGCGCACGATATCGGAAATTCACCCGGTCGCCCGCGACGCCTTGGGCGCGGCGCCCAAGCCCGCCACTGCCGCGTCCTCGACGTCACCGGCGAGACGCCTTTGCCGGGTCTCGGGCGCCCAGAGGTAGCAGATCCCGCCCCCGATCACGAGCACGCCGACACAGACGCCGAGTGCCGCGCGCACGCCGACGTCGTCCACCAATACCGGCAGCAGAAAGGTCCCGATTGCCGAGCCGATCCTGCTCGCGGCGATCGCGAGGCCGATTCCGGACGCTCGCAGGTCGGTCGAGAACAACTCGGGAAGGTACACGTACACGAGGTTCGAGGCCGCCGACAGCGCGATCGCGAAGAGTGAGAAAAGCCCGAACATGATCCCGGCGGGCAGTCGCGGAAACACCGACAGCACCAGCATCGCGGCGGCCGCGACCGCGAAGCTGCCGACGAGAAAGTTGCGTCGGGACACGCGATCCACCAGCACGAGACCGAAGACGGCACCGCCTAGCAGGGACGCGTTGTAGAGGAGCCCGCCTGCGTGGCCGCCGTGAGCATTCAGCGCCGCCATGACCTGCGTTACGAACGTTCCCACCGCGAAGTACGGGATGACCTGGCATGTGAAGAATGCGCACCCTACCAATGTGCGGCGTCGCCAGGTCGGCGAGAAGAGCTGCCGCCAGCGGCCCCGGTGGCGATCGCCGACCGGTCCGCGGAGCGGCGGCAGCACGCACTCCCCGAGGCGGGTGCGGACCACTTCCGCGGCGCGTGCTTCGTGGCCGTGATCGACGAGCCACAGCGGTGATTCCGGCAGGGTCACGCGCACCGGCCAGATCAGGAGACACGGGACTGCGCTCGCGAGCAGCATCCATCGCCAGGACTCCGGATCGCCGCTCGACAGCGCAACGCCGACAGCGAACGCTGCCGCAAAGCCCCCGGCCCACGCGACCGAGAGGAGGCTCATCACTGCGCCGCGCAGGCGGCGTGGCGTGAACTCCGTCAAGAGTGCCTTGCTGACGACGTAGTCGGTGCCGAGCAGAAACCCGATCACCAGGCGCAGGCCCAGAAGCTCCGCGCTCGTCGCCACGAAGAACTGCAGGACCGAAAGCACGCCGAGCGCTGCCATGTTGAACGCGAAAATGCGCCGTCGCCCGTACTGGTCGGCTACCGGTCCCGTCAGGAGCGCGCCTGCAAAAAGGCCTGCGAGCGATGCGCCACCCACCAGGCCGAGCCAGAGCGGCGAAAGCTGCAACTCGACGTGTGCGGCGCCGAGCGCGGTGCCGATGATCCCGAGGCCAAAGCCGTCACTGAACACGCCACCCGTGCTCGCGAGCGCGACGCGCAGATGGAATCGTCCTAGGGGAACGTCGTCGTACTGAATCGGCGGTGAGGCCGAAGGAGATTCCAGGCTCACCCGGGCCCGTCCGCCGGGTCGAGGTGCGCGCGCTGTGCGAGATCGTCGCTGCGCCAGACGTAGAGGGCGGCCAAGGCTGCGGCGCCCGTCCGCATGGCGTGGGGCTCGTGTCGCGCGTGATGAATGACGGTGCCGGGCTCGTGCCGCCGCCAGCGCGCGTCTCCCTGCAGCCATTCGGCCGTTCCCGACAGCGGCACGTAGATCTCTTCCGCTTCGTGGCGATGGCGTGGATAGAGCGTCTTCGGACCGAGCAACAGTATTCCGCATGCAATCCGGTCGCTGGTCGCGATACCGTCAAGTCCCACGATCTCGGTCCATCCGTAGGACTGCAGGAACTCAAAGCCTGTCTCGCCTTCCGAGTAGCTCTGCCGCCACGCCAGATGCGATTCCGCGCGGCGCAGGCTCGCCAGCAGGTCGGCGCAATCCCCGCCCGCGGCGCGCTCGAGTTCCGCCAGCCAGCGGACGACGGGCAGCGAGGCCGGGACGACTTGGCGCTGCGCAGGCGTGCGCGGCCACCCCGCGAGAAACGGTGCGAGTTCCGCGGCGTCGCGCGTGAGCAAAAAGTCGCGGCACGCCGAAATCAGGCCGATCACGGGCGAAGCGGCTCCCGGGGTTCGACTGCCGCCGTCATCTGACTTCTGCCTGCTCCCGACGTCGGCCGCCATCCTGCTGTACCCCGAGAAGAACCCGGCTCCGGGACCCAGAGCTGATGATAGGCGACCGGCACGGTGCGTCCAATCGACCGCGCGCAGAACCGCGCCCTACGAAACGAGGGGCGTGAAGTAGGGATTGCCGACGCTCGCAAGCGCCAGGCGCAGGTCCGCGCGACTCGGCGCGACATCGCTCATCGCGCGCTGCGCGGCGAGAAGCGTCGCGTCTTGATTGTTAGCGTAGAGCAGCTCGAGGTCCTCCGCTGCCGGGTCGACCCAGACGAGGGCAACCGCCAGCCACTCGGCCTCGGCGCCTTCGGGAAAAACGTCCTCGAGCAAGGCGCGCGTGATTCCGGCAGCGACTCCGGCCTGCGCCGGTCCCCACGTCAGGCGCTCGTGATGCGCATCGCGCAAGACCGCCTTCGCGATAAAAAGCGTCGGCGGTTTCACCGGCACGTTGGGCTTGAGGACCACCTGGAAAGGAATGTGACCAGGGCGCGGGCTCGCCGCCGCGAGCACGAACGCACCCGCGAGGATCGCGTTCGGGGCAAGCAGCAGGCTGACGTGCGCGGAGTGCGCGCCGGTGCCCGCGAAGCCTTCACCGATCCGCAGCATCGAGTCTCCCGTTGAGCACGAGCGTAGCCGCGCACGCGGCACCGCACCCCGCCATCGTCGCGCGAGGGGCCGTCCAGCACGTTAGCCGATCTTGGGCTCGAGGTGTCGTTCGAGATCGCGCAGTCGATCGTCCCAGCGCTGCGACATCATGTCGAGGTAGCGGCGCGCGACGTCGAGGCGCCGCGGCTCCACCGTCCAGCGGCTCTCGCGCCCGGCGGCGGCGCGGCGTACGAATCCCGCCGATGCGAGAACGCGCAGGTGCTTCGACACCGCCTGACGGCTGAGGCCGAGGCCAGCGGTCAGGCGGGTGATCGACTGGGTCTCGTCCGCGGCGAGGCGCGCGACCAATTCGAGGCGCGTGGGGTCACCGAGCGCCGCGAACAGTGACGCCGACCGTTCGAGGTCAGCACGGCGGCTGGCCGCTCTGCTCACGGATGCCGGCGCAGGTAATCGCCGATCGCCGTTACCTGGTGCGCCCACCCCGAGTCGTTGCCCTTGAGCGCCTCGGCGCGGCGCGTGAGCGGGATGCCCTCGAAGCCGGATTCAGCGACGGTGAGCGTGGTCCCGCCCGCCGATTCCTCCAGCGTGAACTCGACCAGCGTCCGTGGTTCCCGTGAGTAGTCGTGGGTCGGATCGACCGCGTGCGGGTGCCACCGGTAGGAAAAGTAACGCTCCGGTTCCATCTTCTCGACCAGTAAGCCGATCACGAGGTGTTCGTAGCCGGGGTGAGTGATGCGCCCCTTGATCTCGACTCCCGGCACGAAGGGTTGTTCAAAGCTCACTTTGAACCACGCGCCGAACTCCTGCGATTCCGTCAGCGCCCGCCACACGCGCGCGCGCGGTGCGCGCAAATGCACGCGCTTCTCAATTCGGTCCTTCGGTCCATCCATCGCCTTCCGCCATCGTGAATACGCCACCAATGGGTTGCATGTTGAACCGGGCTGCGCAGACATGCAACCTGAATGTTGCATATAGGCGTGAACCCCGGGCGCCCTGCCCGGCGCCGGTTAGCGACGCGCTTTCAGTTCAAGTTCGAGATTGGCGCACTCGCACCGCACGACCGTGCCGCCGTGTGCCGCGGAGCTAACCGTGAGCCGCGCGCGGATCGCGCGCGCGCGATCGCGCATCGTTTGCAGCCCGATACCGCCGCGGTGCGCCGGATCCGGCGGAAGACCGCGGCCGTCGTCGCTGACCTCGATGAGCACGCGTTCGGCGGCGACCACGAGCTTCACCCGCACCTTGCGCGCCGACGCATGCGACAGCGCGTTCGCCAGCGCCTCCTGAGCAATCCGAAAGAGCTGATTGCGGGTCTCAAGGGAGATTGCGAGAGGCGCCGAGTTGTCCTCGGTGTAGGTGATCCCGAGCGTACTGTTCTGCCGCACGAGGTCGGCGGTCAGCCCGCGCAGCGCGTCGGAGAGGCCGCTTTGCGCCTCGGCGACCGGGGCGAGGCCGCGCGCGATGTTCTTGCAGCTGGCGATCGTCCGTGAGGCGATCGCCGAAAGCTCCTCGAGCTCCGTCGCAAGCTTCGGGTCCTTGGCGGCATGCGCGCGCGCAAGGCTGGCTGCAAGCATCGCGACTCCGGTCAGCTCCTGGCCGAGACCGTCGTGGAGTTCGCGCCCAAGGCGTCGTTGTTCACGGAGCGTCGCGTCCCGCAGCGCATCCTCCAGCCGCCGTCGCTCGGTAATGTTGATCCCGATGCTCCACTCGAGCCACCCCGGAATCTTCAGCCGTGCGCCGACATTGAACCACTCGATCGTCCGCAGCGAGCCGTCCTTCGCGGTCAACTCCCAGACGCAGCTGTACTCCACCGTCCGGCGTCGATCGGCCTCGGCCTGCATCACTTCGCGGTACTTCGTGTCGGGGTACAGGGTCTCCATCGCCTTCGGATTGCCGATCATCTCCGCCGCGGTATAGCCGGTGGCGCGCTCGCACTCGCTGTTCCAGGCAACGATCAGCCCGCGATCGTCGTAGGCGTCCATGAGAACGGGCATTCCCTGCACGATTGTCCGCAGCCGGCGTTCACTCGCCAGCAGCGCAGCGTGCTCACGCGCGTGCTCCGAGGTGTCACTCATCTGTCTTTCCGCTGATCATTGTTCTCAGGTGAGACCTAGGCCGCGCTTGTCCTCGTACCCCAGGGATTCGGCAAAGACCTTGAGGGCGGCCGACAGCATCTTCTGCCGGTGGTGGACGAGCGCAAAGCGTCTGCTCAGACGGGGTAGCGTCGTCGTGAGCACAACGAGCCGCTTCGCGTCGACATAGTCCTGCACGACCCACCGCGACAGGCAACTGAGGCCGAGCCCCAACGCTACGCTGTTTTTGATCGCCTCGGAACTGCCGAGAGTCATGTCGGCGCGCAGGTGATTGAGATGCGGGAGCAGGGCCTGCTCCGCCGCCTCGCGAGTGCCTGATCCCGGCTCGCGCAGCAGCCAACGAGCCTCGCGCAGGTGTTTGAGGGAGAGCCGGCCGCGAGCCGCCGCGCGGATCAGCGGATGCCCCGGTGCTGCGACGATGACGAGCTCATCGTCGAGCCAGGGAACCACGGTCAGTTCGGGCGCGTGACAGGGGCCCTCGATGAGGCCGAGATCGGCCTCGAAGCTGCCAACGGCGGTCGCAACCTCGAGCGTGTTGCCGATGCGCACGTGCAGCCGGGCGTTGGGAACGGCTGCGCGGAATCGCGCGAGCATTGCCGGAAGCACGTAGTTGCCGATCGTCGTGCTGGCAGCGAGGCGTAGATCGACCTGCAGCCCGCTGTGTTGACCGAGGAAGCCTTCCTCGACGGTCTTCGCGCCATCGAGCAGCGCGCGCGCGGACGGCAACAGCACGCGGCCGCTGTCGTTCAGCAGCAACCGCCGGCCGACGCGGTCGAAAAGACGTACGCCGAGCACGCGCTCGAGCTCGTTGATCGCCGCACTGGTGGCGGACTGCGACAGGGAGACCGCCGCTGCCGCCGCGGTCGTCGTACCCGTCTGGGCGACCGCTCCGAAGATCTGCAGTTGGCGAAGCGTGAGGCGCATCGCGCGGCTCATCTAGCTAATAGATAGGTAGATTATACAGACATAATCTGGTTTACGGCTATATCGGGCGACTCTACAGTCTGGCGGAGCGTTTGCGCGCCAAGCGGCGGTCACGGAGTCGAACACCAATATGAGCCATTCTCCGGCCGACACTCGACTACCAGGACTCGGTCTCGCGGTCGCGATTGCGGTCGCGGCGTTCGTGCTCGGCAAGGTGGGCTGGTTCCTCGCAAACGGGATCAGCGTCCTGACGCTCTCGATAGTGCTCGGCATGATCGTCGGCAACACGCTCTACCCGCGCATCGCTGCCTCGAGCGCCGCCGGCGTGACATTCTCGAAGCAGTACCTGCTGCGCGCCGGAATCATCCTCTACGGGTTCCGTCTCACGTTCCAGGACATCGGCCGCATCGGTGTGGCCGGCGTGCTGATTGACGCGATCGTGCTGTCGAGCACCTTCGTGCTTGCGGTTGTCATCGGCACGCGGGTCTTCGGGCTCGACAGGAAAACCGCCATGCTGATTGGCGCCGGCAGCTCGATCTGCGGTGCCGCCGCGGTCATGGCCGCCGAGCCCGTGGTCCGCGGCCGGGCCGAGCAGGTCACCGTCGCCGTTGCGACCGTCGTCGTGTTCGGGACGCTGGCGATATTCCTGTATCCCGCGCTCTTCCACCTTAATGCCCGCATCATGCTGCTGCCGGTGTCGGCGACCGCCTATGGCCTCTACGCTGGATCGACGATCCACGAGGTCGCACAAGTCGTCGCGGCCGGGAACGCGATCAGCGACGCCGCGGCGAACACCGCCGTCATCGTGAAAATGACGCGCGTCATGATGCTGGCGCCGTTTCTAATCGTGCTGGCGGCCTATCTCGCGCGGCGTTCGGACGTCGACGGCGCGACGTCGTCGAGCGGCGGGCAGAAGAGCCGGCCGGCGCCGGTGCCGTGGTTCGCGGTCATCTTCGTGGCGGTCGCCGGTTTCAACTCCTTGGCGTTGCTGCCTGCGGGAGTCGTCGCAGGGATCATCGACGCGGACACGATGCTGCTGGCGACGGCGATGGCCGCGCTCGGTCTCAGCACGCACTTGTCGGCCATTCGGATGGCGGGCGTGAAGCCGCTGGCGCTCGCGGCGACCCTGTTCATCTGGCTGGTCGTTGGCGGCGCCGCGATCAACGTGGGCGTTGCGGCGCTGCTCCGCTAAGCGCTGCCGGTACTGGCTGAGGCGCCGGAGTCCGCGCGCAACCGAAGGCGACTCCGGGGCGGAGCGTGGCGCTCCGCCCCGGGGACGCGATCAGTTCGTCACGTTGCTGGTGCGGCGGATGAACGCCGCCACGTTGTCGTGAAGACTCTTTAGCGAGGAGTCCTTCGCGTACACCATGTGGCCGGAGTCGTAGAACTTGTAGTCGATGTTCGCCTGCAGATTGGCCGGGATCGGCAGGTGATGCATCTCGTACACACCCTGGTAGAACGGCGTCGCCAGGTCGAAGTAGCCGGCGTGCAACTGCACCTTGAGACCGGGGTTGGTCTTCATCGCATTGGCGAGATCCGGCATAACGTTTGAACCCTGTCGTCCGGTTCCCGCGGCCGTCGAGCCAGGCTGCTGGTGCGTGAAATTCCAGGTCCTGAACGTCGGGATGCTCGGCTTAAAGGCCTTGCCGTCGCCGTAATGCAGGTCCTTGCGCGCGTACTCATTGAATGCCGACACGTAGGCAGAACTGATCGCTGTCGATTGAGGGTCATAGTCGGCACGCTGGCTTAGCGGGTCGAGGAGTGGACCGGAAAAGCGGGTATCGAGGCGCCCGGTCGCCGCACCCGTGTCACCCTGCAGCGTCTGGCGGAATTCACCGCCATCGATGCGCAAGTCCGCCTTGAGGATGTAATCGACCGAAAGGCCCGTGTACTGGTGCAGCTTGTCGGCCACTGCATTTCGCTTCGCGGCGCTGAGCTCCGATCCCGCGGAGAGTGCGAGCGCGTAGTCGCCCATCGCAAACTGCTCGACGTCCGCGAGAAACGCCTCGAGGTCCGGGTGCTCGCCCGGAAGCTTGTGGTGATACCACGCGGTCGCTGCGTAGGTCGGAAGCACCGTTTCGTAGGGCACGTCAATCCCGGGATTGCCGGTCGGCCGGTCCGGACTCAGATCGAAATTCAGGATCTGCGAAAGGAGTATCACGCCGTTGAAGTCGATCAGGCGCTCGGACTGTAGCTCGTTGACGAGAACGGCGGCGCGCGGCGTGCCGTAGCTCTCACCGAAGATGTACTTGGGTGAATTCCAGCGGCCGTATTTCGTCAGGAACTGCGAGACGAACTCGGTGAATGCGTAGGCGTCCTGGTCGACGCCAAAGAACGCCTTCTCTTTGTCCTTGCCGGCGATTCGGCTGAAGCCCGCTCCCGGCGCGTCGATGAACACAAGATCGCTCGCATCGAGCAGACTTGAGCTGTTGTTGACGAGCGCGTAGGGAGCCGCCGGCGTGTGCGCATCGGTCGCGGTGACCACCCGCTTCGGGCCGAACGCGCCCATGTGCAGCCAAAGCGTCGAGGAGCCCGGACCGCCGTTGAAGATAAACGTCACCGGTCGTGGGCCGCCGCCGGACTTGAAGTAGGCAACGTAGAACATCGAGGCTTCCGCGGTCGGGTTCTTCGCATCCGCGCCATCGCCCGGCGCCGCCGCGGCGTCCTTGTCGGACTTGGGCTCCTTCGCGGCGTCGTCCCAGTCGCGCGGATGGACGATCAGCGTCCCGGCGACGGCCTGGTAGGCGACGACCTGGCCGCCGATATTCACGGTGCCGGTGCTGGTGCGCGACTCGGCCTTGAAGGGCTGGAATCGGCCATCACCGTCAGCGTCGGGCGTCTTTTCCGTCGAAACGGATGATGCCGCGGTCGCCGCGCGTGTCGCGCCACCGGCCACAAGAGCAGCGATCGCGAGAAACGCTGCGACAGTCAACTTAAGCATGCTCATGCCCCCACCTTTCTATGGACCCATTCCAGCGCGCCTGCCACTCCGCTGTCGCGAGGCGAAACCGCGACCGGTACACAAGCCGTCAATCAGCACCCCGGGGCGCTCCGGCCGCGATGGCCTCCACCGCGGACGGCGACCAAGGCGTTATCTGGACGCGGCGGCTTCGCGCGCCTTGGCATCCACGACCATGCGCCGAACATCGGCAAGCAAGGACGGCGCGTCGTAGACGATCCCGTCATGGATCGTGTAGCGCACACCGCCCGTTCGCGTCACCTTTCGCGTCGCATCGTCGAGGTGCAGCGCCCCGGTGCCGTACAGAACCTTGAAGTTCGCGAGCGGATTCTCCGGCACGATCACGAGATCCGCGATCTTGCCCGCTTCCACGGAGCCAATCTTGTCGGCCATGCCCAGGAGCTCCGCGCCCGACAGCGTCGCCGAACGCACGACCTCGAGCGGATGGAAGCCGGCTTCCTGCAGGAGTTCGAGCTCGCGCACCCACCCGAAGCCGAACAACTTGTAGATGTATCCGGCGTCGTCCCCGACCGCGATGCGACCACCCGCATTCTTGTAGTCATTGATGAACGACATCCAGATCGCGTAGTTCCGCTTCCAGGCGATCTCGTCGGCGGTCGTCCACCCGAACCAGTAGGCGCCGTGCGCCTCGCGGTTGGGCGCGTACCAGCGCATCAGCGTCGGCAAGGTGTACTCGTCGTGCCACTCGGCGCGGCGCTCGCGCATCAGGTCGCGGCTGGCTTCATAGATCGTGAACGTAGGCACCATCGTGAAGTCGCGCGACACGAGCGTCTTGATCACGCTGTTCCAGCGCTCGCTGCCGCGCGGTGCCGCCTGTTCCCACAGGCGACCCGCCTCGCCGAAGCGATTCGACTCATCGTTGTAGTTGTAGTCGACCGGGAAATTCTGCACGCGGCGATCGGTGAACAGTGCCTCCGGCAGTCCGTACCAGTGCTCCATGCTGGTGAGGCCCCACGAGGACGTGTCCATGACGTTCATTCGCGACACGGCCAGTTGCGCGTGGTGACAGGCGCTGCGCAGGTTCTTAAGCTTGGCCTCGGCGAGCGCCGCCTGCATCACGTCAGGCGGCGAACCCAGGAACTTGATGCCATCGGCGCCCGCCGCGGCAACCGCGTCAACCCACTTCCGCGCCTCATCGGGAGTCCGTACGCCCCCCGGCACCTCGACGCCGACTGGGAATCCCGCGTAGACCGCGATCCGCGGTGCCACGATTTCGTGAGCGGCGCTGCGGCGACGCTCGTTGAGCGTCCAGTGCAAGCCGTTGAACGCGCCGACCTCGCGCACCGTGGTAATGCCGTGACCGAGCCAGAGCTTGTACACGTACTCCGCGGGGGGTACGTCGCCGACGATGCCCTGGTTCGCATCGGCAATGTGCGCATGCGCGTTGATGAAACCGGGCAGAACGTACATGCCCGTGGCGTCGATTTCGTAGTCGCCCTTATCAGGACGGCGTGACTCCTTGATGGGCACCTTGGGGTAGCCGACGCTCGAGACGCGAGTGATGCGGTCCTGTTCGATGACGATGTCAACCGGGCCGAACGGGGGTGCGCCCGTGCCGTCAATCAGGGTCGCGCCGCGAATCACGAGCCGCCTGAACGGGCCCTTGCCCTCGTCCGGGCCGCGGTTCGGCGCTGGCGCTGGCGCCTTCACTGCTCCCCCGGCTGACGCGGAGATGTATTCCTCTCCCGGCGCGGGGCGTGGCGCGTCCGCCGCCTGCGCGATCGCGAACGCGCCGAGCGCGAGCGCTGAGGCAAGCCAATGGCGGCGGGCGGCGGAAGGTCCGGGCTGAAGGCAGAGTCCGGCGAATTGTCGCATTGCGAACCTCATGAGCCCAGACGCGGGGTCGCGCCGGAATTTGTTGCTCGAGGCGCTGCCAGCGTCGACGCCGGTGCGTTCTATTATGGGTCTCTGCGTCATCCGGTTCCGCGGCGATCGGAGCGGCGGGAGACCGGGAGTGCTGCCGACGCATCCGAAAGGCGGCGCCGGTGTGCCTCGGACGCGTGCGGATGATTCTATGAGCATTGGCGGCGAAAGTGAACGTGCGCCGGGACGGTTCGCGGCGCAACGGCGCGCCCCAGGCCAGGCGGTCCCGCAGGGATCGGCCGATGGCCGGCGTCGGGGCGCCTACTCGTCGTCCGGGGTCGGACCGTCTTCACACTTGTATACAATCGTCCCGCCGCAGGAGCGTGGCGTCGGGTTGCGCCCTTGGGCGAACGCCCGGGCCCGCGGCCGGCTATATCCGGCGTGCTGACGTGCCATCGATCGAGGAGGCCAACGGCTGTGACGCGCATTGAAATCGTCGAGGTCGGCCCGCGCGACGGACTGCAGAACGAGGCGCGAACCCTCAGCGCCGCGACCAAGGTTGAGTTCATCCGTCGGGCCGTCGCTGCCGGTGTGCGGCGAATCGAAGTTGCGAGCTTTGTGAATCCGAAGAAAGTACCGCAGATGGCGGACGCCGAAGAAGTGCTGGCGGCGTTGCCGCGGCGCGACGACGTTGTGTACGTTGGGCTGGTACTTAATCGCCGCGGCTTCGAGCGGGCGCTCGCGGCGGGATGCCGCGAGATTGGCATGGTCGTTGCCGCCAGCGACAGCTTCAACCAGCGCAACCAGGGCGCTGCGACCGAGGAATCGATCGCGGCCTGGCTCGACATTGCAGAAGCTGCCCATGCAGCCAACGTCCGCGCCCAGATCACGATATCGACGTCCTTCGGGTGTCCATTCGAAGGCGAGGTGCCGCCGGAGCGCGTCATTGCCATCGCCCGTCGAGTGGCGGCCGGCCGGCCGCTCGAGATTGCGCTTGCCGACACCATCGGTGTCGCCGTTCCCACGCAGGTCCGCGATCTGGTCGCGAGAGTCCGCGCGGCGCTGCCCGGGACGACGCTGCGTTGCCACTTTCACAACACTCGAAACACCGGCATCGCCAACGCCTACGCGGCCGTGGAGGCCGGCGTCAGGGTCCTCGACGCGAGCATCGGCGGCATTGGCGGCTGCCCGTTCGCGCCGGCGGCCACGGGCAACATTCCGACGGAAGACCTGATCTACATGCTCGAACGCATGGGGATTGAAACGGGGATCGACCTCGAGTCCCTGATCGGCACCGGACGCTGGGTCGAGTCGCAGCTTGAGCGCGTCGTGCCTGGCATGCTGATCAAAGCCGGCGGATTTCCCGGGCGCGGGTCCGCCGCCTAGGTTCCGGACTTTTCTCACAGGATTGATCGCCAGCCCCGTCGTGGTAAACGGCGGGGCCCGCCGCCGCGCTACCAGTGCGAACTGTAGTTATGTCCGCAGTTCGAACAAAGATCCGCCTGCCCGCCGTACTCGGGGCAATTGCAGCCGCTCACGCCACAGCGACCGTAGCCCGCGCGAAGCGGCGCCGCGGGTGGCGCATCCTCGGTCGGGAACAGCACGGCAATCCGGTCGACGGACGGCGGAAGTTGCGAGCCGGGTTCAGGATTGAAGGTCGTCATCTCTTTCCCCTTTTCGTTTGGCAAGCGCGAGACTTCATTCGCCCATCGCCGCAGGCCGGGTCCCTGGGCGGTGGCTGGAGCGATTCTGGAAAGCTTCGCACGAACGCGGGCCCGCTGGAAGTTGGTCGGCGCCAGCGGCATCGCGGCGCCTCGCGCGGACGGCGGGAATCGCCTCCGGAAATGGTAGCGCCTATTGTCCGGCCGTGGGGGCGTTCCGAACGCCGCCGCGCCGCGCGCGAAGACTGAGGAAGCGCCATGGCGTCGATACCGGTGCTGCCGATTCTCTGTCTTGCAGCGAGCGCCTTGTGCGCCGTCGCGGCTGCACAGGCGCCCACCGCCGGGTCGGGTGCGGCATCGGCGGGCAAGATCGCGCCGAGTCCGTTCGTTGGCGCGTGGGCGCACACCGAGCCGGCAACCCGGAACTCGTCCGCGATGGTTGCGTTCCTCGCGATCATGCCGGACGGCACGTGGAGCGAGAAGCTCGAGATCGCAGCGCGTGGCAAACTCGTGCCGACCGTCGCGATCGCCGAGGGGCGCTGCTCGATCGCCGGCGCCGATTCCATCATCTGCGCGAGTCTGCACGCGGCCCGCAGCCGTGACGGCACGTCGTGGACGCCAACGAAACCACAGCCGCCGACCTTCGTCCAGCTGCGCGGCAAGCAACTCATTTCAGGCGGGTGGCTGTTTCACCGCTCGCAGTAAGGCGGGTCGCCGGACGGATCGGCCTCGCGACCGTTCGATTCGCCGCTTTATGCGTCGCTCACGCGGCCTGCGGGTTCGGCGACGGCGAGGGGCGTGGCGGCAGGGGAATCGTCCCCTCGTAGCGGTGAATCAGTAGCGCCGTCAGCAGCACACCGGCGCCGAGCGCGACCGTCACGACCGCGACGGCGGCCATCACGCCCAGCACGGTCGCCTTGCCCTTGGCATCCCCACGACCCGTTGCTACCGAGGAGAACATCTTGCCCACGGACCGGAATGCGGGCCCGAGGCTGTTGACCGCGCCCATGGTGTTATGGACTTGGGCCATCGTGTTGTAGGCGGCGACGCCCAGGTTCGCGAGACTGTGCTTGCGGTACGCGGCGGTCCACGACTCGATCGTGATGAGGATTCCCGTCCCGAGGGCCGGAAAAATGATCGTCAGGTACCAAAGGCTGAGCGCGCCTTCGAGGTAAGCGTCGGTGAGGTACTGCGGGTAGAGGGCGTGCGCCGCGAACATCAACGGGAACAGGAACACCGAACTGAAACCGATCGCGCTCTGGATCGCGCCGCACCAGACCATGACGCGAATCATTCCGCCGGCCGCCTTGGCCTCCACCCACGCACGGCCGCAGGTCCTCGCGTTCCACCACGAGATTGCGAAGTTGAGCGCCAGGATCAGGTAGATCCAGATCGACACGGATCCGTTCACGAATGCCAACTCCCAGTCCCGAGTTTCCACAGCGTTGCGTGGCGAAGCGCCATAGGCCGGCAGCCCCGCCGCGAAAGCTTCTCACACTCGGCGAACGATGTCAGAAGAGAGCCCGCGCGCGGACGTTCCCGCCGCGGAGGGCCGACACCCGCACCGTCGCTAGGCTGCGGGCCGGGGCGCCGGAAACGCGAAGCGGATGCGCGTGCCGTTCGCGTCGCTAGTGACGGTGAGGCTACCGCCGATGATATTGGCGCGGTAGTGCATCAGGCGCAGGCCCATGCCTGAAGACAATGAAAGCTGCGCGGTGTCGAAGCCGTTGCCGTCGTCCTCGATCTCGAGCAGGAAGGCCGGCGAGCCCCGCAGACGGACATCGATTCGGTCGGCGCGGCCGTGGCGCGCCGCGTTGCCGATGGCTTCCTGGGCCATTCGGTAGAGATGAACCGCAACGAACGGGTCCACCGGCAGGTCGCCCGCCAGCGGGCCATCGAAGCGCACGGGCACCCCGAACATCTCGGCGCTGCGCGCTGCGAGCGTCGCGAGGGCAGCGGCCAGCCCCGCCGCCTCGAGATCGACCGGAGCGCGCCCTTTCGCCAGCCGCCGGGCCGTTTCCATCGCGTGGCGCAACAATTCCTGGGCGCGCAGCAGGTTCGTGCGCGCGTGGGGCGCGACGGTGCCCAAGCTGCGTTCGACGACCGCGAGCAGCAGGCTGAGGCCGGTCAGTTCCTGACCCAAGCCGTCGTGCAGATCGCTGCCGATCCGGCGTAGTTCGCGCTCGCTCGCATCCAGCACCGCGCGCTCGAGCCTGATCCGTTCCGTGACGTCGCGGGCAACTGCAACGAGGCTGCAAAGCGCACCGCTGTCGAGGTCCCGAAGCAGCGTCTTCGAAACGTTGAGGTACGTCTCGGCGCCGTCTGCGTCGATCACGCGGCGTTCCTGGTTGTGCATTTCGCGTGCGGTCGCCATGAGCGCGCGGTTCTCGGCCGTCTCTGCCGCCAAGTCGATGTCGCGGGACCCGAATTCGGTCAGAAGCACGTTTTCGAGTGATGCGGCTGACTCGCCCCGCAGCAGCTCGGCTGCGCGGCCGCTGTGGGCGATTACGCGGTTGTCGAGGTCGACGGCATAGACGTAGTCGGGCAGGGCTGCGAGCACGCAGGCGAGCAGTCGTCGATGATGCGCAAGGGCGCGCGCCTCCGATTCTTCGTGTCGGCGCAAATCGGCCTCGCGCAGCGCCCGTGTAACGGCGGGAATCAGTCGCGCCAGTCGATCCTTGAGGACGTAATCGGTCGCGCCCTGTCGCAGCGAATCGATCGCGTTCTCCTCGCCGATCGTGCCGGAGACGAAAATAAACGGAACGGTCGCGCCGTTCTGCCGAGCGATCGATAGCGCGGTCGGTCCGCCGAAGCCCGGCACTGTGTAGTCGCAGAGCACGAGATCGGGGTGGTCGAGTTCAAGCGCTTCCCGAAACGCGACCTCGCAGGTGACCCGACGGTAGGTGATGGCCGGTCGCCAGCGCCGCAGCGCCCGCTCGATGACAACCGCGTCGTCAAGGGAATCTTCACAATGGAGCACGCGCAGCGACGTGCTCGTGGAAAGAGCGCCGACCGGCGCATCGGTCGTTTCTAGCTCCAAAACAGCCCTCCGGGCCTAGTCCCTGGCCGCCTGCCGATTGTGCGCGCTTTGCGTTTTCTCGCCAACACCGGCGGCGCGTGCGTTCGCGAAGGCACGTCGGGAAAAAAATCTCGGTAACAGTGGCGGGCGAGGGTGAACGGGTGACGTAAGAGGGCGGGGGCGTCACGTTCCCGTCGAGCTTCAGGAATTTCGTCTACGTGTCAGCGACGACCTACAGGCTATTGCGACGCAGCAGGAGATTCAAGCGATGGGCGATGCGTCGCCTCGCTCGCGGCGCCGCGCGCAACGGTCAAGCGCGATGGAATTACCGATCGACCGTCAAGTCTTGAATAAATCGTTGAGTTCCTGCCCCGACGCCGCGTCCGCGAATCCCGTGAACACGCCCTTCTCGGCAAGTGATTGCGCGGCGCGCATGAACCCGCCCCACGCCGAGCGGGCGAGCGCGCCACCGACACTGACACGCCGTACGCCGAGCGCCGCGACGTCGTGCATCGTGAATTCGCTGGCCCAGCTGAGGAGCAGATTGACGGGCTTTGGAGCGACCGCCGCGACCACCGCCGCGATCTGCTCGCGGGTGCGGATGCCAGGTGCGTACAGGCAATCGGCCCCAGCGGACGCATAGGCCCGCAGCCGCGCGATCGTCTCCTCGAGATCGGGTCGTCCGACCAGGAAGCACTCCGCCCGCCCGACCAGGAGCGCGTCGCCCCCGGAGTCATCGATCGCCTTGCGCGCCGCGCGCAACCTCTCGACGGAGTCGGTCAGGTCGTAGAGCGGCTGCTTCGGATTGCCGGTCGAATCCTCGATCGACAGACCCGCGATGCCCGTTGCGACGGCGAGCCGGACGCTTTCCGCGACGCCCGCAGCGCGCGGCGCGTAACCGCTTTCGAAGTCCGCATTGACGGGAAGGTCGGTGGCATTCACGAGCTCGGTCAAGTGCTCGAGCACCTCGTCGCGGGACATCCCGCCGTCGTGACGGGCCTGCGACCACGCAAATCCGGAACTCGTGGTCGCGAGCGCCTTGAAGCCGAGGCGCTGCAGGTAACGTGCGCTGCCCGCATCCCAGGGATTGGGGATCGCGAAGCAGCCGGCCTCGTGGAGGCGGTGGAAGTTGCGGCGCTTGTCGGCGGTACTGATGCGTGTGTCGGCCATCGCGGAGGTCCTCGTGACGGAGACTGATCGGAGCCCTGCGCGCACGGCTCGTGAAGGGGATCGGTGAGCGACTCTACCGCGGCGCTGCGCCGATCGCTTGCGGTGCTTCGATCAACGTGGTTTGGCACGGGAGGCGGTGCGCGGCCGGCCGTGCGGCGGCGCCGTCGCTCCCGTTGCGAGCGCGAGCAGCGCTCGCGGCGCTTTTCGCGTCCAGGCTTGCCTCAGCAGGGTCTGAACGGCGGCCGGGGCGGCGCGTCGAAGCTCGACCCGCAGGCCTTGCACCCTGCTACCCCACCAGAGCTTGGACACAGCCTCCGGGTCGAGCCTTAGCGCTTGCTCGCGCTCGGCTTCGGCGATGAAGACGTGCAGCCATTCGCCGTCGGGCGGCGCGGTCGCGAATATCTTGCCCCCGACCCGAAACGACGTGTACGCAAAATGTGGCGACTCCATGACTTCTGGCAGTGCCATCGCGAGCCGCCGGACTTGCGCTAGCTGCATGCGCCAATTGTGCCGGTCCGCGTACCGCGTTGTCGATGTGAGCCGGCGGCCGGCGGCTGCTGGCGGGCGCGCGGAGCTGGATACTGCGGCGATGGTGGCGAAGCCGGGCATGGCGACACGACGAGGGGCTCTCGCGGGTGTGCTCGGAAAGGGCGTGATGCGGCGCACGGTGACTCAAGGATGGGTGACGGCGGATCGACTCGAGCGGAACAAGCGGGCCGCGATGGCTTTCTACGAGCTGATTTTTAATCATTACAGGTCGGCCGAGGCGGTCGCGAAGTTCGCTGGCGCGACGTACACGCAGCACAATCCAGGCATCGCGTCCGCAAGCTCGTTGAAAACTGGGACGTGCTGCAAATCGTCCCTGAGAAGGCGGCGAACACGAACGGCATGTTCCAGCAGAGCGCGCTCGCGACGCTCGGCGACCGCTCAGGCGATCGTCGGCAGCAGGACGTGCGAAGGACGACCGCGATCGAGGAAGACGGAGTTGGTCGCGACGCGGCTGTCGATCGCCTTGCCTTCTGGTTCGCCGGTGTTCGGATTGCGGTCGAAGTGTGGATAGTTGCTGGAGGAGATATCGAGCCGGATCCGGTGCCCCCTCTTGAAGAGGTTCGACGTCGGGAACGCTGCGACGGTGACGGCGTAGATTTCGCCCGACTTCATGAGCGCGGGATGTTCCCACGATTCCCGGTAGCGGCACCGTAGGATGCCGTCCGTGAGGTTCATCGCGTAGCTCTGCGGGTAGTCCTCGTTCGGCGGATGCACGTCGATGAGCTTGATCGTGAAGTCCGTGTCGGGACAGTCGGACGCGATCCACAGGCGTGCCTCGATGGGTCCCGTGACCTCGAGGTCGGCGCCGAGCGGCGCGCTCAGGAATACGAGGACGTCCCGGCGGTCGGCGAGCGCGCGATAGGGCGCCCGAGAGCCGAAGAATTGCGACGACTCGCGCTGGTCGAACGCTCCACCGACCATGATCGGCAGGCCTGAGGTTACCGTGCCGCCGATGGTCGGCACCGGTGTCGCGGGGATGTAGCGAAACGAGCGTTCGGGTGCGTTCGCGGCGGGCAGGTGCTCGCCGAGCGTACCGTCGGCGTGCAGGTAGAAGGGCTTGACGACGGTTCGCGCGAGCGGCCACGTCGATTCCGCGCGCCAGCGACCGCCGTGGTCCATGCGCCCCTCGCGCGTGCGCCGGCCTCTGCCGCCGCCCATGACGAACAGGCGCACCGTCGGATCGTGATCGGCGCCGTTCGGTTCGTCCTTCAGGAACCGGTCGAACCAGCGCAACTTTAGGTCCACGTAGCTCAGCGCGACGTTCCCGGCGAAGGTCGCGGTCGGCCCGAAGTCGACGTCGCCCGCGTAGCTTTGCTCGCGGTTACCGTGAGTCCACGGGCCCAGGATCAGGTGAATCGGGCTGCGCTTCAGTTTCGAGAGCGCAACGAAATTGTCCGTCGCGGTGCGCGGGTAGGGGTCATACCACGACGAGATCAGGATCATGGCCGCGTCGCAATAGGCCTCGTAGAAGCCTTTTGCGTAAATGCCAAGCTGCTTCCAGTAGGCATCGAACTCGCCGTGCTCCCACTGGTCGAATACGTAGTCCTCGTAGTCCGGCACCGGACTCAGCGGGGAGTGCCCGCGCGTCCACGGCATGCGCGCAAACCACTGCCGCAGGTCGATCGCCTGCATCGCCGCGAGCTTGCTTGGATCGTTTTTGATCTCGGGGGCCTCAAGCGCTTCGTTGAACGCCCAGGTCACCTGCTTGAGTTCGAAGGCTCCTCCCTGGCGGATGCCGCCCTGGTACGCGTCCGCGAAGCCACCGGAATCCACGACCATCGCGGCGACGCCAGGCGCGCCGGCGCTCGCGAGGGCGCCCTGCGTGTGTGCGGCGTACGAAAGGCCCATCGTGCCGACGCGGCCGTTGCTCCAGGTCTGGCGAGTCAGCCATGCGCAGCAATCGTAGCCGTCGAGTCCGTCGCTGAGGTACTTGACGTACTGACCCTGGGACTTGCCTCGGCCGCGGCAGTCCTGAAACACGACTGCATAGCCGCGACTCGCGAACCAGGTTGCTACTTCGATGCTGGCATGGCGCGTTCCAGACTGCGACTTGCCGTAGGGCGTTCGTTCCAGGATTACCGGCCAGCGCACGGCGGAGCCGTCGGCCGGTGCGGCCGGCCGGTACACGTCGGTCGCGAGGAGCACACCATCGCGCATTGGAACCATCAAGTCCCGGTCGACGGTAACTTCGAGAGTTCCCGGCACCAGCGCCGCCGCCGCGCGCGGCAGCGCGAGTAGCGCCGCGAGCTGCAGGAAGCGCGCGCCGAATTCGCGACGGTCGATCGATCGGCGGTCGGTAGGGGGCATGGCGGTCCGGTCGCCTCAGCCCGCGTCCTCTGCGGGGCGGCGCCGCGCGCGGCCGGTGCTGACGACGATGTCGACGGATTCCGAGGCCGGGTCGAACAGGATATGCGCGTCCCCACGCTCGAGTTGGCGCAAGACCTGGGCGACCTTTACCCCAAGCTCGACGTCACGCTCGCCGTATTCGGTGCCTTCGCGCAGCACGAACGACTCGAGGACCGCGCGCAGGATCTCCGGCGAGAGCGCGTCGTGCGGGACCCGCACCGGCGGAGGGCGTTCGGGGTCGGGCGTGTCCTCAGCCACGCTGGCACCGGCGAGAGGGTTGCGTTCGGCGGGGGTCCGCGAGCGCTTTCGGGAGTTCGTACACGGTAGACATCTTGGCGGGGGCGTCGACGCGCGTCCACACCCGACGCACAGGGCCATGGTTGGCGGGCGTCCGGGGTACCGGAGTACGCTTTGGGACTGACGTGAACGGGCGAAGTACCGCCACGCGGGACCCCTCATGGCGCCTGGCGCCCGAAGGATATTGACCGATGACACCGTACCGGGTCTCGAGCAGAGGTCCGTGACGCCCCGAACGCGATCGACGCTCGCAGGCGTCGTCGTTGGCGGAGTCGTCGCGGGGACCGTCGATATTGGCGCCGCCTGGGTTATCAACGGCCTCGGCCCGCTCGTCATAGTCGAGGCCGTCGCGAGCGGTCTCATCGGGTCGCCCGCGTTTCACGGCGGTGCAGTCGTCGCGCTGCGTGGCTACCTTCTCCAATGCCTGATGTCGGTGCTGATCGCCGGCTGTTATGTTGTCGCCGCCATTTGGCTGCCCGCGCTTCGCACGCGGTGGATCGCCGCCGGCATCGCCTACGGGGTTGTGGTCTTCGCAGTGATGAACTACGTCGTCATGCCACTGTCGGCAGTCGGGCACGTGCCTCACTTCGACGTGCGGGCGTTCGTCGAGAACATGGCCGCAATGCTGCTATTCGGACCGATCGTCAGTTTTTTTGCCCGCGATCCGAGCGGACGCTTGTAGAGGAGCCGCCATGACCCCGCCGAATCCGCCCGCCAAGCCACGAAGCAATCCCGCCAACCGGTCCGAGCTTGCGGCGCCGCCGGGCGATCCGGCGCTCGATGAAGCGCTCGACGAGTCTTTCCCGGCGAGCGACCCGGTTGCGATTCACATTGATAGCGAGACACCGGAACCGCACGCGCCGTCGACCTCCGGCAAGAACTGAACCGCGATCGCCGATGCGCGCGGCCCGCCGCTGGCGCGACAGGAGCAAATCATGAGCAAGGCACCCAAGATCACCGTCACCAAGGACGGCCCCTATCTAGTCGACGGCAATCTGCCGCTCGCTCACCAGCACGTCGTCGTGAACGAAAAAGGCGAGTCGCTCGACTGGCGCGAAGGCGCCGCCGTCGCGCATCCCGAGTCGTACGCGCTGTGCCGCTGCGGGCACTCGCGCACCAAGCCATTTTGCGACAGCTCGCACAAGCGCGTGCATTTTGATGGCACCGAGACCGCCAGCCACGCTCCCTACGAGCAGCAGGCCAAGAAGATCGACGGGCCGACAATGGCGCTCGAGGATGCTGAAACGCTCTGCGGCTTTGCGCGCTTCTGTGATCCGCACGGGCAGGTGTGGAATCTCGTCGGGCAAAGCGATGAGCCGCGCGCCGCCAATCTCGTCGAACAGGAGGCCGGCCACTGTCCTTCGGGCCGGTTGCGCGCGAGGCGCGGCGGGAAGGTACTCGAGCCCGTGCTTCCGGCGTCGCTTGGACTCATCCAGGACACGGCACAAGAAGTCAGCGGAGCGATCTGGGCGCGCGGCGGGATTCCGGTAATCGGTGCCTCGGGGTGCGCCTACGAAGCACGCAATCGCGTAACGCTGTGCCGCTGCGGGGCATCGAAGAACAAGCCGTTTTGCGATGGATCGCACGCGTCCATCCGCTTCACGGACAAGAACTGAGCGCCGCAGCCGCACCCAAGTGGCCGCTCGCGTATCGAGCCGTCGATTCCGGTCGCAGCCCGGCCAAACGGTGGGGTTGGCCGGGCTCTGCGGTTGGATTGAATGCGCCGTCGTTCGCGGCGCCTCGCTAAGCTACTGACACGCCTTGCCGTGGTCCGGGCGATAGCCCGCGGCCTTCGCATCGGCCTCCGTCATGTACTTGCCGTTCTTGGTCTTGCCGTACCAACGATCGGTCGAGCAGTGATAGACCTTGGAGCTTTCGTTTCCCCAGACGAGGCCGGGTCCGCCGCCCGGGGCCGCAGTGGCCGGGGGAGTGAACGCGGTTTTGGCCGCCGGCTTCGCGGGCGCGGTGGCTGGTGCCGGGGTAGCTGCCGGTGCAGTAGCCGCTGCGGGGGCGGCCGCCGGGGCGGTCACCGCCGGGGCTACGGGGGTCGCCGCAGCCGTCGCGCCGTACCAGTCCTTCACGCCCTTGTGACCGTGGCAGGCACCGCGCTTCGTCGCGCCGGTGTAGTAGGTGCCGTCGTTGCAGAGCCCGGTGGAGCCGGCGGGCGCCGTAGCGGGAGTCTGCGCCAAGGCGAAGCTGGCGGCGAGGAGGCCGGCCGTCGCGATAATCGTCTTAATGGATAGGGTCATGGGGAGCCTTTTACGTTGGTGACTACGATCTGGAATCGCTCTCCCCCAACCGGGAGGAGGAGAGCCTTTCACGAGCTGCGCAAGCTTAAGAGGACACGGTCGAGGCGCGGCGTCTGTGGCGCTTCCCGGCGCTTGCGCGCGCTTAGCGCTTCGCGAGGAGGTTGCGGATCTCCTCGAGCAGCACTTCCTGACGGGGCGGCGGCACGGCGACGGCGGCAACCGGCGGCTTCTTCAGGCGATTGATGGCCTTGATCGCGAGGAAGATCACGAATGCCACGATCAGGAAATCGACAACCGTCTGAAAGAACGCGCCGTACTTGAGGAGCACGGGCTCGCCCTTCGGGCTCATGCCGATCGCGACGGCGAGCGTGGAGAAATTGACGCCGCCCGTGAGCAGTCCGACGACCGGCATGATCACGTTCTCAACCAGAGAGGACACGATCTTGCCGAACGCGGCACCGATCACGACACCGACCGCGAGGTCGACGACGTTGCCCTTCATCGCAAACTCTTTGAATTCAGACGCGAAACTCATGAGCGTTCTCCCCGATTACTTGATGTTATAGACGACGTTCACCGTCGTCAGCTGATCGACCTTTTTCGTTCCCGGTGCCGGATCGCTGTTGTAACGCACCCCGTAGCCGACGCTGAGCGCCAGACGCTCCGACATGCTCACCTGCACACCGAAGTCGTTGGCGACCGCGGTATCGTTCGATCCCGACTGGATCGCCAGCTTGTCGATGAGCTTAGTCGTCGCCGTAAGTTTCTGCTCAAGATTGACGCCAGCCGTGATCACCGCGCCGCCGCTCGCCTCCAGCGACGTGCGCACGGTCACCTGCCCGGCGGCATCCTTTGTCAGAGTTTCCGGCCGGAGACGGCGATAGCCGACGCCGAGCGTCGTCGACAGTTTGGTGTCGGCGCTGTCGAACCACTTGTAGCCAATGCCGGTCGAGAGAGTCGCCTGGTACTGAAAGCCGTCGAAAAGGTCGTGCTCCGCGTTGACTCCGACGAAGCCGTAGAGCTGCTCGGAGATCTTGCGGTCGAGCTCGTACTGGCCCTCGAGGCGCTCACCGGTCGCGAACACGGCGTTCTTCCCGTACAGGCCCGCGACGTGCACGATGTTCTTCCACGGGCCGTCCTCGCGCGCAATGTCGAGCTTGGCGTTCATCGAGGTCGAAGTCGAGTTGCCGCTCGAAATCAGCAGTCCGCCTTCGCCCTTGCCGGTCCAGTCCGCGAGCGCGAGCGGCGTCCACGCCAGGCCGACGAGAGACGTCGCCGCGGCGGCTGCGCGCCAGGTCCTGAGATCATGATGATTCACGTTGTCTTTCCCTAGGTTTTGCCGACCGCGACCCCGCGCGTGGTAACACGTGCGCGACGGCAAGTTGATTGAACCGCATCAAAAGTCATCGAGCGCGGGCACCGCGCATCGCTCATAAAGGCTTGTTGTATTTTCCGCTATCCCACCGAGCCCGCGTTCCACCGCGCGGCCCTGCGTACCAGACGGGTACTGCTAAAGGGCTGGCGCGCAAGCTATACAGGTTGCTTCCCGCAGACAACCCCATGTGCATTAAGAAACCTGTATCTGAAAGCGATTCAGGCCTCGGCCGTGCCCCAGGACGGGGCATCGATGCTGTTAGAGCGCGGCGGCGGCCTGGCGCGATTGGAATCGAGCGCGCTCTCCGAGATTTAACCCGTTGGACAGCCCGGCAACACCTAGGGGTGCGCGGGTCGTGAATCTCGCCCGCCGCCGACCGCGGGCTACTTCGAGGGTGACTCCTGCCAGCCGCCGCCGAGCACCTTGTAGAGCGTGACTCGATTGCTCTGCTCGGCAAGGCGCGTCGTGACCAGCGATTGCCGCGCTGCGTAGTCGCTGCGCTGCGCGTCGAGCAGCGCGAGGTAGCTGTCCTTGCCGGCCCGGTAGCGCGCATCCGACAACTGAAACGCCGTTCCTGTCGCCGTCGCGAGTGCCTGCTCGGCGTCGACCTGGCGATGCAGCGTCTCCGTCAGGGCGAGCGCATCGGCCGTCTCGCGGAATGCCGACTGGATTGACCGCTCGTAGCGCGCGAGGGCGATATCGCGATCGGCTTTCGCGGCATGCAGGTTGGCCCGCAGCCGGCCGGCCGCAAAGATGGGGAGCGTGACCTGTGGCATGAAGCTCCACGTGCCGGTTCCGGACTTGAAGAGCCCCGACAGCTCGCTGCTCGTGCTGCCGACATTGCCCGTCAGCGTGATCGACGGGAAAAACGCAGCGCGTGCTGCGCCGATCGAGGCATCGGCCGCGCGCAGTGTGTGCTCCGCCTGCCGGACGTCAGGTCGCCGCAGCAGCACCGATGACGGCAATCCCGCGGGCAGCGGTTCGACGCCGGTGACGCCGGAATCGAGCGCCGCGGGCAGCAACGCGCTCTCGATCGGCGCGCCGACGAGAAGTGCGAGCGCATTCCTGTCGAGGGCGACGGCGCCGTCGTAGCGCGCGGC
Source organism: Pseudomonadota bacterium (assembly GCA_025355245.1). Taxonomy (GTDB): domain Bacteria; phylum Pseudomonadota; class Gammaproteobacteria; order Steroidobacterales; family Steroidobacteraceae; genus CAIKZZ01. Next base: position 58,601 of record JANXZZ010000043.1, read on the forward strand.
ATCGGCGCGGGCCGACTCGACGGTCGTCCGCGCCTGGCTGAGCTCCAGAGCCGACACCGCGCCGAGCGCGTGGCGCTGATCCGTCAGCTTGTACGATGCCTGCTGGCTGTCGAGCGTCTGCGCACCGAGTCGCTCGTGCTCAATGTCCGCCGCGAGTGTCAGGTAGGCGTTCGCAACTTCGGCGATGAGGCTGAGCTGCGCCGCTCGACGCGCGTCGGATTCGGCCAGGTACTGCTGCAGCGCCGCGTGGCTGAGACTCGCGACTCGACCGAAGAGGTCGAGCTCGAAGCTCGATACGCCGACACCCGCCGAGTAGTACTGCACCGTCTCTCCGCCACCCGACGCCGGAAGTCCGAGTTGAACGGGCGAAATGCGCTCCTTGGTCAGCGCCCCGCTCGCGTTGACTTCGGGCAGGCGCGCGGCACGCTGAACCTGATAGAGCGCGCGCGCTTTTTCGACGTTTAGAACGGCGACGCGAAGGTCGCGGTTGTTCGCGAGCGCAATGCCGATCAGCTTGCGAAGCCGTTCGTCCTGGAAGAAATCGCTCCAGCCGATGTCCGCAGTGACAGCGTCGCTGGTCGTGGCGGGAATCGGCCACGCGTCGGGGACGGGTAGCGGCGGCTGGTGGTAGCGCGCTTCGAGGCCTTTGCACGCGCCGAGCGCCAGAATCGCTCCGACCGCGACCGCTGCGCGCAGGAACTTAAGCATTGGCCGTCCCCCCGCGTCGCGCGCCAAACATGCGCAGGATCACGACGTAGAAGACCGGGATGAAGAAGACCCCTAGGAAGGTGCCGGCGAGCACGCCGCCGACGACTCCCGTTCCGATGGCGCGCTGCGCGCCGGCGCCGGCGCCGGAGGCGAGAGCGAGTGGCAGAACACCGAGCCCGAAGGCAAGGGACGTCATCAGGATCGGCCGCAGGCGGTCCTTGACGGCGTGCAGGGTCGCCTCGAGCAGCTCCATGCCGGCGTGGAGATTCGCTTGCGCGAACTCGACGATCAGGATCGCGTTTTTGCTGGTCAATCCGATCGTGGTCAGCATGCCCACCTGGAAATAGACGTCGCTCTCAAGTCCGCGTGCGCTCGAGGCCAGCACCGCACCGATTACGCCGAGCGGAACCGCGAGCAGGATCGAGGTCGGAATCAGCCAGCTCTCGTAGAGCGCCGCCAGACACAGGAAAATCACGATCAGCGAGAGCGCGTAGAGTGCAGGCTTCTGCGAGCCCGCCGAGCGCTCCTCATACGACTGCCCGGCCCACTGGACTCCGAAACCGGGCGGCAACTGGCCCACGAGGCGGTCGATCTCTGCCATCGCCGCGCCCGAGCTCACGCCGGGCGCCGCGTCGCCACCGATCTCGATAGCCGACGCGCCATTGAATCGCTGCAGACGCGGGGAACCGAATTCCCAGTGCGAGCGTGCGAACGCGGATACCGGCACCATCCCGCCAGCCGCGTTCCGGACGTACCAGCGGTCGAGGTCCTCCGGGTTCATGCGAAACGGCGCATCCGCCTGCAGGTAGACGCGCTTGACTCGCGCGCGATCGATGAAGTCGTCGATGTAGCGACCGCCCCAGGCGACGGCGAGCGTGTTATTGACGTCGTTGAGCGAAAGTCCGAGCGCACTCACCCGGGTCTCGTCGACGTCGATCCGGAACTGCGGCGCGTCCTCCTGGCCGTTAGGGCGAACGCCCGCGAGCAGCTTGCTCTTGCTCGCCATGCCGAGCAGCTGATTGCGCGCCGCCATCAGTGCCGCATGCCCCTGGCCGAGGTTATCGCGCAAGAAAAAATCGAAACCGCCGGTGGTGCCGAGGCCCTGAACCGACGGCGGCGCGATGACGAATGCCATGACGTCCTTGAGCTGCATCATCGCGCCCATCGCGCGGCCGGCGATAGCCTGTGCGCTCAGCGCTTGTGTCTTGCGCTCTTCCCAGTCCTTGAGGAGGATGAAGCCGAAACCCATGTTCTGACCGGCGCCGTTGAAGCTGAACCCGCCGACCGTGAAGATCGACTTGATTGAATTCTTCTCGTCATCCAGGAAGTAATGCTGGATCTGGTCGAGCGACTTGAGAGTCCGTTCCTGCGTCGCGCCCGCGGGCGCCTGCACCAGCGCGAAGAGATATGCCTGGTCCTCGACGGGGATGAACGACGTGGGCATCCGCAGCAGTAGGAATGCCATCACGGCGGCGAGCGCGAGAAACGCGAGCATCCAGCGCCGCGTCCCCTGCAGCATGCGTCCGACAAAGCCCTGGTAGCTTTCCTTGGCCCGCTCGAAATGCCGGTTGAACCACACGAAGAATGCGGGGACCGCCTCGTGACCCGACTCGGGCAGCGGCCTGAGCAGCGTTGCGCAGAGGGCAGGAGTCAGGATCAGCGCGACGACAACCGAGAGCGCCATCGCTGACACGATCGTCACGGAGAACTGCCGGTAGATGACGCCGGTGGATCCGGCAAGGAACGCCATCGGCAGGAAGACCGCGGAGAGGACCGTCGCGATGCCGACGAGAGCCCCGGTGATCTGCCCCATCGACTTGCGCGTCGCCTCGAGCGGCGAGAGGCGTTCCTGGCTCATCACGCGTTCGACGTTCTCGACGACCACGATCGCATCGTCGACCAACAGGCCGATCGCGAGGACCATGGCGAACATGGTCAGCATGTTGATCGAAAAACCGAACATGGCGAGCACGCCGAAGGTGCCAAGCAGCACCACGGGCACCGCGATCGTCGGGATCAGCGTCGCGCGGAAGTTCTGCAGAAAGAGGTACATCACGAGGAAGACGAGGAGCACCGCCTCCAAAAGTGTCTTAATGACCTCGTGGATCGAGGCGCGCACGAACGGGGTCGTGTCGAACGGGAAGATCACCTTGAGGCCGGCCGGGAAGCTTGGCTTCAGCTGTTCCATCAACGCCTCGACGCCGCGGGCGGTGTCGAGCGCGTTGGCGTTGGTCGCGAGCGAGACCGCGACTCCCGTGGCCGGCACGCCGTTGTAGCGCGCGGAGAAGCTGTAGTCGGCCGAGCCGAGCCCGACGCGGGCGATGTCGCCGAGCCGCAGCGGCGCCGCGCCTGCATTGCTGCGGATCACGATCGCGCGAAACTGCTCGGCGGTCTGCAGGCGCCCACGCGCCGTGATCGTCGCATTCAGTTGCTGGCCGGGAACGGCCGGGACGCCGCCCAGCTGTCCCACCGACACCTGCGCGTTTTGCGCGGTGATCGCCGCGGTGACGTCGGCGGGAGTCAGCGAGTAGGTCGCGAGTTTATTGGGATCGAGCCAGATACGCATCGCGTACTTGGCGCCAAACTGCTGCAGGTTGCCCACGCCCTGGACCCGTCCGAGCGGCTCGATGACGTTGGAAGCGACGAAGTCCGCCATATCCGAGGCATCGAGCTTGCCGTCCTCCGAAATGAATCCGACGGCCATCAGGAAGCTGGCGTTGGCCTTCGTGACGACGAGCCCTTGTTGCTGGACGATCGCAGGCAGAAGCGGCGTCGCGTTCTGGAGCTTGTTCTGGACCTGGACCTGGGCGATGTCGGGATTGGTATTGCTCGAGAACGTGAGCGTCACCGTGACGCCGCCGTAGGCGTCACTGATCGATGACATGTAGAGCAGGCCGTCGAGCCCCGTCATGCTCTGTTCTATGATCTGCGTGACCGACTCCTCGACCGTCTGCGCTGCCGCGCCCGGGTACGACGCCGCGATCGTCACCGCAGGCGGCGCGATCGTCGGGTATTGCGAGATCGGCAGACGCGCGATCGAGACGGCGCCGCCGATCATGATCAGGATTGCGATCACCCACGCGAAGATCGGCCGGTCGATGAAGAACCGAGACATCCGGTGCCCCTCGGCTTACTTGGCCGGCGGCGCGGGCGCCGCGCCCGACGCCGTGGCGCCGCGCTCAACCGCCTGGACCGGCGCACCCGGGCGCACCTTCTGGAGCCCCTCGACGATCACCCGGTCGCCCGCCTTGAGCCCGGACTCGACCAGCCACTGATCGCCGATCGTGCGCGAGGCGGTCACGTTGCGAAGCTCGGCCTTGTCCTCGGCGCCCACGACCAGTGCCGTCGCACCGCCCTTCGGGTCGTGCGTGATGCCTTGTTGCGGCGCGAGGACCACGTTTTTCAAATTGCCCTCGTCGATCACCGCCGTCACGAACATGCCCGGCAACAGGCGGCCCTCGGGATTCGGCACGACCGCGCGCACCACGAAACTGCCCGTGGTGGGATCGACCGTCACGTCGGCGAACTGCAGGCTCCCCTCGTGCGAGAAGCGGGAACCGTCCTCGAGAACGATGGAAACGCGAGTGCCGCTACCGCCCGCGGTAAGGCGTCCCGCATCGATGTCCCTGCGCAGTCGCAGCCATTCGGCGCTCGACTGGCCGACCTCGACGTAGATCGGATCGAGCTGCTGAACAGTCGCGAGCGTGCCCGCCTGATTCGCGACCACGAGCGCACCCGGCGTTACAAAGGACTTGCCGATTCGGCCGGTGATGGGCGAGGTGATGCGTGTATAGGCGAGATTCACCCGGCTGCTCTCGACCGCCGCGCGCGCCGATGCCGCATCGGCTCCGGCCTGTCCGAGCGTCGCGACCGCGTTTTCGTTGTCTTGCGTGCTGACGGCCTCGATTTTCACGAGTTCGGCCGAGCGCGCTGCCGCGAGCCGCGCCGATACGAGCGTCGCCTCGGCCTTCGCGAGGGCCGCGACGCTGCTGTCGTACTGGGCGCGGTAAGCCGAGTCGTCGAGCTGGTAGAGCGTCTGGCCGGCCTTGACGGCGGCGCCCTCGTTGAATAGGCGCGCCTTCACGATGCCATTGGCCTGCGGGCGTACATCGGCGACCAGGAACGCGCTCGTCCTCCCGGGCAGCTCCCGGGTTAACGTCACCGTCGCAGTCTTCAACGTGACGACCGTAACGGGCGCCGCGCCGCCCTGCGGGAAGCCGGGTCCCTTCGCACCACACGCGGCGATCAGGCAGGCGAGGACGCCGAGGCCCGGAAGGAGCGAGGCTTTGCGGGACATTCGGGAGGCGCGCATCGAATTTCCTTATTCAGCGGTGTCCCGGCGTGTTCGCCGCAGTTCCGCGCCGGATCAGCGTCAATCGGCTCTCAATCGCCGACAAAATTGGAGGACCCAAGAGCGCGAACTTCCTAGGGACCACCCGTAGAGTGCCGATTTCGAGGCATCTTGACAATATGGTCTAATATTGTCAATCATGTACAAATGGATCTAGAGGAAGTCGCGAGTCCGCCGGCCGCCGCGGAGAATCGACGCGGGCAGCTACTCGAAGCGGCGCTGGGCGTGTTTGCGCGACACGGTTACCGCAAGACCTCGATGGACGACGTCGCGACCGTGGCGGGCGTCTCTCGGCAGGGTCTCTATCTCCACTTTCCGAACAAGGAAGAGTTGTTCCGAACCGCCGTCCAGCATGCGCTCAGGCGTTCGCAGCTCAACGTCAGCGAGGTACTGGCAGCGCCCGGCGTCTCCCTCGAAGAGCGTCTGGTCGGTGCCTTTGATACCTGGGTCGGCCAGTTCGTAGAAGCCGTCGGCTCCGATGTCGATGATCTCGTATCGGCGTGCCGCACGCTTCTCGGTGAGGCGGTCGACGAGGAAAAGCGGGTGTTTGCCGACAAGATCGCGTCGGCTCTCGACGCGGCGGGGCTCGCGAAGCGCTACCGTCGGGCGGGCCTCACGGCGGCTGATCTGGCCTCGACGCTCTGCGCTACCGCAGACGGCCTCAAGGGCACGCACACGACCCGTCCCGCGTTCGTGGACGCCATGCGCGTCGCTATCCGGGCGCTCTGCCTGCCGCTTCGCTCGCCCGGATAGCGGGTCCTCGATTCTCGCTATTTCGAGAGCGTCGCCCCCGTGAGCCGCGCGATCGCGCCGAGCGTCGTCTGCGCGGCGTTGAGACCGAGCCTGAAGTCCGAATCGCCGAAGCTCGTATACACATCGGTCGGCTGGTGCCAGTGCGGATCCCAGCCGGCGCCGATCTCGCGACCGCGCTCGTTCTCCCGCAAGCTGATCGCAGGCACTAGGTCCATGAACGGCGTGCTGTCGGTGTTGGTCATGTGCGGACCGACGGCCGCCGGATAGTCGGTCGCGTAGGTCTCATTGGCCGCGACGAAAGCCCACGCGAGCCTCTGCGCGGCCTCCGCCTGCTTCGCACTCTGCTGGAATTCGACGTTCACGTCGGCCTCCGGCCGTTGCTCCTTCGCGACGCTGCCGTCCGCGCGCGGCATGCCGTGATCGAACATCATCATGTCGTGCTGGATCATCCCCAGCCAGCGGGGCTCGGGATACTTTCCGGAGGCGGCCGGATCCTCCTGGCCCTGCAGGGCGGCACGCTGCGCCACGTACGCGCGCGCGCCATTCAGCCCCGTTTCCTCGTTGTTCCACAGCGCGAACCGAATCGAGCGCTCGGTCGTGACGTCGGGAGAGGCAAAGATCCTCGCGAGTTCCATGACGAGCGCGGTCCCGGAACCGTCATCGTTTGCGGCTTCGCCCCAGCCGTGGCCGTCCATGTGCGCACTCACGATGTACATCTCATCGGGGTGCGTCGTGCCCACTTTCGTGCAATAGACTTCCTCGCGCTCGCCGTCGGTGCTCGGCTGAGAGTTCAACGCGCGAAGCGCGGCATCGGGTTGCAGCAGAGGATCGGCGTTGACACCCGTGTGGGCACGAACGCCGCGGAAGCGCGCGCCGCCCTGCGCCGCGTCAGGACTGCGCGCGACCGCCGGGCCACTCGGCGCGCGGGGTTCCGCCGCCGCGTATTGGTAGCGGATGCGGCTTGTGTTCGCGCAACCGTAGCTCTTCAGCTGCGTCTCGATCCAGTCGACCGCCGCCCGGTTGCGGTCCGTCCCCTGGCGGCGATCACCGAATTTAGTCAGGCCCTTGATCGTGGCCTTGTATTTTTCGAGATCAAGCCGACCCACCATCGCCTTGATTGGATCATCGCCGCTATCGACCGGTGCAGGTGTCACCTGGGCGGAGGCGAGCGACGCGAACGCGACGCCCATGGCCGATGTAAGCCACTGGGCCCGCACGCGGGTCTCCGCGCGGCTCCGGCGGGCGCCGCCGCGCTGATGTTCATGTGAGGCCATCGCGACTCCCCTTACGCTGCAGCGGTTTTGCCGCGATTGGGTTCGCGGAGCCGCGCACGACTATAGCCGCAAATCCGGGCCGCGCAGAGAGCGGCTCGCCGTATGCCCGCTCGGCTACTCGATTGCGGCGACCCACACGCCAAAAGGCGGCACTTTCGCGTCGTGCAATGACGCGGTCTTCGACGCTGCATTGGCGCTCGACATCAAGGTCTCCGTGACGATGCCTTTCAGACCGGCCCCGCCGACGTCGAGTGAAACCGTCTGCGGTGTCGCCGACATGTTGAGGACGACGACAACGGCGGCTCCGGAAGGTGCGACGCGCAAGTAGGAGAGAACATTCGGGTTCTGCTCATCGAGCATCGCGGCCGTGCCGTCCCGCAATGCCGGGTTCGTGCGCCTTAGGTCGATCAGCCGTCGGTGCCAATTCAAAAGCGACTCCGGGTCCTTAAGCTCCGACTGTACGTTGATCGTCTTGTAGTTCTGCGGGACCGGCAGCCACGATTTGGCGCCTGTGCTGAAACCCGCTTGCCCATTGGTTGCGTCCCACTGCATCGGCGTGCGCTCGCCGTCGCGTCCCTTCTCTTTCGGCCAGCCGGTGACTCCGATCGGGTCGCGCACGTCCTCGATTCGCGTTGGGACCATCGTGCGCTGGCCGATTTCCTCGCCCTGATAGAGGAGAGCAGTGGCCTTAGACGTCAGCAGAAGCGCCGCGACGAGTCTTGCGATCTGCGCATCGTGAAACCCGTCGCCGTAGCGCTCCCAGCTGCGCTGATTATCGTGGTTGTCGAAAACCAGGAGAGGTTGCGAGCCATGAATTTGGCTATAGACCTCGGCCAGTAAGCTGCGAAAGTGTGGAGCGCTCAGCTTGTTCGAGAATCCGACCAGCATGTCCATCGGCAGTTGCAATTCGTCATGGTTTGCACCGCCATACCACTTGTCGAGCGATGCCGTATCGGGCAGGTAAGTTTCACCGACAAGCACGCGCTCGCCGGGATATGCGCTGACGAGCGACCGCATGCGGCGCATCGTGGCATGCAACTCGGGCAAGTTTTCGGTGTAGATGTGATCGAGATTCGCATCGCCCTGCGCATTAATGCCTGGCAGCACCGGCTCGTCCTTGAGCGCGGGGTCTTCGAACAGAGTCGGCACGGCATCGAGGCGGAATCCGGCCACACCGCGATCGAGCCAGAATCGCATTGCCGAAAACATTGCGTCTTCAACGGCGGGATTTCGCCAGTTGAGGTCCGGCTGCTGCTTGTAGAATTTATGGTAGTAGTACTGTTTCACTGCGGGAACCCATTCCCACGCCGAGCCGCCGAACAGGCTCACCCAGTTATTGGGCGGGTGCATCGCGCCGTCCGGGCCCCGCTTGCCGTCGCTCCACACGTACCAATCGTGCTCGCGCGCGGTGCGCGAGCGCGCCGAGTTGACGAACCAGGGATGCCTGTCCGAAGTGTGGTTGAGCACCATGTCGATGATGACGCCGATGTGCCGCTTCCTTGCCTCGGCGATCAAGCGATCGAAGTCGGCGAGTGAGCCGTATTGTGGATCGACGGCCTCGTAATTTGAAATGTCGTAGCCGAAGTCGACCTGCGGTGACGGGAACATGGGCGAGACCCAGATCGCATCGACGCCGAGATCGCGCAGGTAATCGAGCCGCTGCGTGATTCCGTTAACGTCGCCGACGCCGTCACCGTCGGAGTCCTGGAAACTGCGCACGTAGATTTCGTAGATGACGGCGCGTTTCCACCATTCAAGCTCCCGCTGCTTTGTCGCACCTGAATCCGCGACGGGCGGGCCCGGCGGGATCTGTGACGGTGCGCTGCCGACGACGAACGCAAGGAGCACGGCGGCAAGCGGAGCAAAACGGGTCATGCAAACTCCTCAGTGCCGCTGTGCGCCGAAGCCCGGGCGATCGGCGACCAGTGCTGCACGCATGGTGAGTCTAACCTCGGCTTGGTCGGTCGCGGGCTACATTGACGCGCCGACCGGAGCCAGCCAGCACTCTTTCTTGTCGATCTAGACCGCCGAGCGGCGACCGGCCGAGCCGGTGCGCGCTCGATCGGGTTCTGGGCGACGCCGAACGCGGCCGGCTAGCGGCTTGCGCTGACGCGCTCGTGCGCGGAGAGTTTCCGGCATTCTTTCGCGAGCTGCCCGGCGAATTGTTCGATCGCGAGATGTGCGTCGCCCCACGGTGTCGCCGCCATCGAGATCGTCGAGAGGTCGGCGGCATAATGGCGCCAGCTAACCGCTCCAAGCACGCGTCCGTCCGCACCTTCGAACTGAGCTTCGAGCGAAGCGCCACCCCGGGACTTCGACCTCAAAAAATCGAGTGCCGGGTTGGCAGCGAGCTGTGCCCGAGTGGGATGCGTCGGCGTCGCGTCCACGATCGCAATCCTGATGGCGATCGCCTCACCGCATTCCGACGTCAGCAATGCGGTCCGCACTGCCAAACCGACGTCGGAGCGCAGGGCGTCCGCCTCGGGAGCACCGTAAATTGAATGCAGTCTGGCATCGAGTGCAGGAGATATCGTCGCCGGTTCGATCTTGGCGCTCTCCGCCGCGAGCGACGAATGCGCCACCGTCGAGCAGACCAAGACCACCGCCATCCAATGAATTTGTACGCGAATATCCATCGGCGTTCTCTCCGGACACGACAAATCAGCGAGTCGCTGAACGCGGGAGTCGCAGTTGGCCAACACAGTCTGCCTGGAGCGAGGCCGCCGCGTCTCGAATCATAAGCCGAGGCGGGCAGCGTGGAAATAGCGGTTAGACGCAGCACCGCTCCGGGCTATGCGACGTCGGTCAGCCTCGCCTGCCTGCCGGCCTGCACCCGGCAACCTTAACCGTTATTCGAGGGCAGGGTACGGCCCCTTGCCGTCTTCGGCGATGAAACGATCAATCCGCGCCTCGAGGACTGGCAGCGGGACCGAGCCGAGCTCGAGCACCGTGTCGTGGAATGCACGAACGTTGAATCTCGACCCAAGCGCCTGTTCGGCCTTCGCGCGCGCCCGCTCGATGCTCATCTCGCCGAGGTAATAGGAGAGCGCCTGCGCCGGCCAAGCGATGTAGCGGTCGACCTCCGTTTCGATCTCGTGATCCGCGAGTGCGGTGTTGTCGTGTAAGTATTTCTGCGCCTGCTCCCGGGTCCACCCCTTGGCGTGGATTCCCGTGTCGACGACGAGCCGGGCAGCGCGCCACATCTGGTAAGTGAGCATGCCGAATCGGGAATATGGCGTCTCGTACATGCCCATCTCGATTCCGAGCTTCTCGCAGTAGAGCGCCCAACCCTCGCCGAAGGCAGAGATATAGACTTTCTGGCGAAAGTCTGGCTGGTCCTTGTGTTCGAGCGCAATCGACATTTGAAACGCGTGGCCGGGCGCCGACTCGTGCAACGTCAGTGCTGTTTGCACGTAAAGGGGCCGGGACGGCAAATCGTAGGTGTTTACCAGGTAGATTCCGGGCCCGCCGCGACCGCCCGTGTAGAAAGGCGCGAGATCCGCCGGTACCGGCTTGATCGCGAAGCGCGAGCGCGGCAGGTAGCCGAAGTAATCCTTGGCCTTGCCGTCGAATTCCTTCGCAATCCACGCCGCTCGCATGAGCAGCTCCTCCGGAGTCTTCGCGTAGAACTGCGGATCGGTCCGAAGGAAGTGCAGGAAGGCGGGAAAATCACCCGTGAACGCGGTTTCCTTCATCACGGCGAGCATCTGCTCATGAATCTTCGCTACTTCCGACAGGCCAATCTGGTGGATCTGCTCGGGCGTCAGGTCGAGCGTCGTGAATTCCCTAATCTTCGCCTGGTAGTAGGCCTTTCCGTCCGGCAACCGCTCCGCGGCGAGCTCGCCGCGCGCGCTGGGAATGTATTTCTCGCGCATGAACACGAGCAGCGCCGCGTGCGCCGGAACCACCGACTCGCGGATTGCCTTGGCGCCCGCAGCGCGCAGCTCCGCCTGCGCGCCGGCCGGAATCACGGCGGGCATCTGCTTGAATGGCGCGTAGAACGGATTGGCCTCGACGCTCGGGGAGTCGGTCACGATCGTGATGGAGCGGTCCCGCCCAACGAGCGTGATTGCCGGTGGCGTGAAGCCGCGCGCAAGGCCGGCAGCCATGTTGGCAGTTTGCTCGCTGAAGTATCGCGGGAACTCGTTGAGTTGGCTCAGGTAGCGGGCGTAGTCCTGCTGCGTGTGAAAGGTCTTGCGCGCAGTGCTGACGAGGCTCGACCAAAACGACGAGTCGGCGTTGAGCGGCTTCTCGTAGTCCTTGTATTCCTGCGCCGAAATCAGCACTTCTATCTGCTGGCGGTAGATTCCGTAATTTATGGCCTGTTCGCCCGACAGCTGCTGAACCGGCAGCGCCTTTAGTCTTCCGAGCACGTCCTTCCAGCAAGCGAGGCGCATATCCTGGGTCTTGAGGTCGACCCGCGGCAGGTGGCCGCTGATCGGCGCCGTCTCGTCGTCTTCTTCCTCGCCGCGGAACTCGGCCGAGCGCCACGCCCACTCGCGCGCGTAGACGGTCCTGAACTGAGCGTCGGCGGCGCCTTCCGGACGGGTGAGAACGATGCTCGCTCGGGGAGGCTTCCCGCAAGGGGCCGCGATCGCGGAGCCCGGAAGTCCCAACACCGTCAGGAGCAGCGGCGCGGCCGCGTACCGCAAGCCGCTGGAAATCGAACGAACCGAACGCGGCATTGGGTCACCTGTTGCTTTCAGGTTGGCGCGCAGCGATGTGTTCGCGCGACGGCCGGGTAGCGAGACGGCGTTGACCAGCGTCGACCGTCGCGGCGAATTATGCCCTCGCGCCGCCGCTCGCGGTGGCGATTCGCGGCCACCCGCGCGGTGCCGGGCGGCTCGTCAAGACCGAAGGGATTGCCGCGCGTGATGTAGACCCTGTGTCGGGTGGCTGCCGCCCGAGCGGATCGTGCATGATGACCGACTGCGTGGTGGATGCCGGTTGCCGATGAAAGCGTGCCCCCATTCGATTGGACTCTCGCTGGCCCTGCTGGTCGGCCTCACGCCGGCGGCGCGGGGAGACGTCGGACCCGTCGTCGTCACCGCCACCCGGCAACCGCAGGCGAGCGGCGATCTGCCGGTGTCGGTCGATCGCATCGACCGCGAGCAGATCGCGGTTGGCCAGTTACAGGTCAACCTCTCCGAGGCGCTCGACGAAGTACCCGGGGTGGTTGCGCAGAACCGGCAGAACTACGCGCAAGACCTGCAGCTGTCGGTGCGCGGCTTCGGGGCGCGCTCAAGCTTCGGCGTCCGCGGCGTGCGGCTCTATTCCGACGGAATTCCGGGCACCATGCCGGACGGCCAGGGACAGTTTTCGCAGTTCGATCTGGGCTCCGCGGCCCGAATCGAGGTGCTGCGCGGCCCGTTTTCGGTCCTCTACGGGAATTCGTCCGGAGGCGTGGTTTCCCTCTTCACGCAGGATGGCGGGCCAGGGCAAACGCTCGAGGGAAGCGTGGCGGGCGGAAGCCTGGGACTCGAGCGCTACTCGCTGAAGGCCGGCGGTGACGTCGGCGCTGCCGACTACATCGTCGACGCCGCGCATTTCCAGCTCGACGGCTACCGTGACCACAGCTCCGCCGAGAGAAACAACCTCAATTCCAAGCTGCGCTTCGACCTCGGCGCGGGCGCCTCGCTGACGCTGGTCGCCAATGCGGTCGAAACGCCGTTCGTCCAGGACCCGCTTGGACTCACCCGGGCGCAGTGGCTGGCCGACCCCGAGCAGGCCGGTACGAATGCGTTCCTCTACAATACGCGCAAGGCCCTCGACCAGGAACAGCTGGGGGCGAGCTACTCGCGCCCGGTCGGCGGTGACGGCGAGATCGTCGCGACTGCGTACGGTGGCCATCGGCAGACCGTGCAGTTCCAGGCGATTCTCGCCTCCGGCGAGGCGCGAGCTACGCACCCGGGCGGCGTCATCGACCTAAGCCGCGGCTACGGCGGCATCGACGTGCACGCGACCGAACGCCTCGCCGTCGCCGGCGGCGAGTTCCGGTTCACGGCCGGAGCAAGCTACGACGATCTCGACGAGGCACGGCGCGGTTTTCTAAATTTCGTCGGGGCGGAGCTCGGGGTGCAAGGCGCGCTGCGGCGGGATGAGGTCAATCGCGTCCACGATTTCGACCAATACCTCGAGGTGCAGTGGCAGCCGCTACTGCGTTTGCGCGCCATCGCCGGCGTCAGAAACAGTGTCGTCGACGTGCGCTCCACGAACCAGTTGGCGTCAGCGGGCGTCTCGCCGTTGACGAGCGTCCGCTACGCGGCGACGAATCCGGTCGCGGGTGTCGTCTTCCGCGCCACCTCGAACCTGAACGCATACGCAGCCTACGGCAAGGGATTCGAAACTCCGACGCTCAACGACCTATCGTACCGGTCGACGGACGGCAGCCTGCCCGGGCTCAATTTCGCCCTGAGGGCCGCGCGCAGCGACAACTTCGAAGCGGGTATCAAGGCGCAGGGGCAAGGAGTAGCGGCGACGCTGGCCGCGTTCTACGTTAAAACCCACGACGAGCTCGCCGTGGAAACGAATTCCGGCGGGCGTTCCGTCTATCAGAATATCGATGGGACACAACGTACCGGAGCCGAACTCGCGCTCAGCCTGCACGGTCCAACTGCATGGTCGGCGCGCCTCGCCTATACGTATCTGCGGGCGGTCACGAGCACAGCGTACCTGACGTGCGTCGGTATACCGTGCGTGTCCGTGACGATCCCGGCGGGCAACCGGCTCCCCGCCGTGCCCGCAAGTTCACTGTTTACCGCGCTGACGTGGCAGCCGGCCCCTGACCGTCTGTCCGTGACGGCAGAACTCATCGGCCGTGCGCAGATTTATTTCGATGACCGCAACAGCGACGCGGCGCCCGGGTACTGGGCCGCAAACCTGCACGCGACGCTCGAGCAGCGGCTCACGCGCTGGCGATTCGCGGAAACCGCGCGTGTCGAGAACGTCACGGATAGACGCTACGCCGCGACCGTTATCGTTAACGAGAGCAACGCGCGCTTTCTTGAATCGGCGCCCAACCGTACGTTCTACGTCGGAATCACGGCGTCCTTCGGTCGTTGAGCCGAACCCGCCACCGCGGCTACGGACGAATCACGGCCGTCTGTTTCGTCAGCGTGACCTTAAGTTTGGGTAGTCCCAGTCGCGCCGTTTGATCGACGATCTGCTTGACGATGTTCGCCGCCGCCGCATCATCGGTCACGAGCCGCGGGACGCCGCTCCTCAGCAGGCGGTCACCGTAGCCTTGCTCGATGGGGTGCAGCACGATTCGTGCGAGCTGGTTGTGCTCGAAACGGCATTCGGCGATGACGCTCTCGAAAGTGAACGCATGCGCGAACGCAGCCTTATTGAGCGGCGCGGTGAGGTCGTAGTCCGTCGCCTTGGCAGGATCGACCCAGGCTTCTGCCAGCAACGAGCGGTTGGACTGGAAGAGGTCATGTGACAGGAGTTCCTGGACGTCGCTCCAGAAAAAATTGCCGAGGCCGTAGAAGATGGGCCGGTAGCCCCGCGTCGGCGAATTGTAGATCTCCATCGGGCCCAGGTTGTGATTGCCGGTCGCTACGAACATGTCTGCGCCCGCGTCCACCGCCCCGTGGGCGAGCTCCTTGAGGAAGCGCGCCGCGCCGCGCGGCGCATTGTCATCGTCGCAGCCAGTCGAGCATTCGTGCGAGTGGATCGAGACGATGACGAAGTCGGCATTCTGGCGGGCGGCCCGGATGCTCTGGTAGATCTCGGCGAGGTCCTCGGGATCCATCACGTGTTCGTACGAGAACGCATCGGCGAGGCGGTATTTATTGTCGAAGAGCGAAAGACCCGCAGGCAACTCGTTGCAGGTCCTTCCATACAGCGTGCAATTTGCGTCGGCGAGCGACTGCATTGCCGCGGGCGGCACGGCGACGGTCATCGTCAGGTGCAGGGCGTTGAGGCCCGGACGGCCGGGCGCGGCGCCGTGCGCGGGCAACGCATCCGTGGTTGGGCGAAAAGTGGAGGCGAGCGAGATCAAGGCTACGCGGCCGCTCGCGGTCTCGATGTAGCGCGGCGCGCGCGCGAGGCCGCGAGATTCACCAACCCCGGAATGCGCAATTCCCGCATCGTCAAGCCAGCGGCTCGTTTCGCGCATTCCCTCTGGCCCCCAGTCGAATGCGTGATTGTTGGCGCGCGAGACGATTGAGAAGCCCATCGCGCGCAGGTCGCGGGCGACGCCCGGAAGCGCGGCGTTGGTCCAGTCGCCGTCCCACGAATAAGGCGATCCCTTGAACTCGCGGACGTCGAAGATCGCGGTCTCCATGTTCCCGTAAAGGACGTTGAACGGCTTCAGCACTTCGAGCAGCGCCTTGAACGCTGGCATGGTCGTCGCGTACTGCGACAGCGGCCGCGATATGATCAGATCGCCCACGGCCCCGATCGAAAAGCCATCCGGGACGTTTGTCCGCAGCTCCTGCGCGACGGGCCGCTTCGGGTCGAACCTGCTTGCATCCCGGACCACGGGGTCGCTGCTGGAGATGCTGTCGCCGGCGCCGGCAGCGGGCCCGAGCCAGACGAGCGGAATGAGCGTGACTGCGACCAGGACCAGCTTACGGCTCACTGCGGCTCCGTTAACGCGAGGCACCCGTTCGAGTCGAGCGCCTCGATGTCACCCCGAAAGAAGCTCAGGCGTGTGCAAAGCGCCAGTAGAGTTCGCGCGCGCGGCTGTACAGTGGGCCAGGCTCGAGGGCGCGGCCTTCGATGCGGGTAACGGGCGCGACTTTCGCGAAATTTCCGCAACTCCAGATCTCGTCGGCTTCCTGGAAGAACTCGTAGCGAAGGACGCTTTCTTCGACGCGCACGCCCGCACCGCGCAGGAGGCCGACCACGCGCTGGCGCGTGATGCCGTTGAGAAAGGTGCCGTTCGGCATCGGCGTGTACACGATGCCGTTCCTGGCCATGAAGATATTCGCGGAGGCGAGCTCCGCCACGTTGCCGAGCAGGTCGCGAAGCACGCAGTTGTCGAAACCACGTCTTGCGGCCTCGGTCATCGCACGCGCGTTGTTGGGATAGAGACAGCCGGCCTTCGCGTCGACCGGCATCGTTTCGAGCGACGGCCGCCGGTACGGCGAGAGCGTGATCGATGTGTTGCCGGGCGCGGGCATCGGCGCCTCGTACATCGTCAGGCACCAGCGGGTGGACAGGGGGTCGGCCGGCAACGCGAGCGCATTGCCGCTCTCGGCCCAGTACATCGGCCGGATGTAGAGCTCCGGCTTCGGGCCGAAGCGCTTGAGGCCTTCGCGCACCAGTTCCAGCCAACGGGCGACGGGTACCGAGGCTTCGAGACCGAACTTGCGCGCCGAGTCGTTGATCCGCTCGCAATGCCGGTCGAGGTCGGGAGTCACGCCCTCGAAGGCGCGCGCTCCGTCGAACACGGACGAGCCGAGCCAGACCGCGTGGGTGCGTGGACCGAACAGCGGCACGTTCCCGTCATGCCATTCGCCGGCGTAAAAAGTCCAGGTCGGCGAGGGCGTGCTCGGGTGAGTCATAGTGTCCACACGGTGGCGAAGTTGTCGACTGGTCGCCGCCAATTCTAGCGCAAGCGCGTCCAGCAGCGGGGCAGCCCAAGCTTAGTCGCGGCGACTCGCGCGGTGCGATCAGCCGCGGAGAATTTCAGGATACTGGCGGCGCCAGAACGCGCAGTGATGGGCGGCGCCCGCGTCGAACGGGCGCACCTTGCCAGGCTCGAAGCGCATCACGGCGCCGGCCGACGTGAAGCGGCCCCAGGCAGGCAGCCCGGCCGCGCCCGGGCGGCCGCTGCGGGCGAAACCACTCCAGTAGCCGGCCATCTGGTCGGCCAGGCGCTGGGCCGGTGGCGCAAGATCGGGACCGTCGACGCGATAGGTGTGAGAAATGTGCGGGAACTGGTAGGGAAGCTCGGCCGCGTGCACCGCGCCGAGCTCGAAACCCGGGTCCGGCATCTCGGGTGGCGCGTCCCGGTCCGCAAATTCGTATTCGTAGACGGGCACGAAGTGTGCCGCCAGCCGGCCGCTTTCCAGGAACAGGCAGTTGCTGAGTCCGCCGCCGGGCATGAAGTCGGACATCGCGGTGCCGAGTGCCGCCGGTGCGGAGGAATAGGACGCCGCAGGATATGCGGCGAGCACGGCGGGTGCCGCGTCGCCGTAGATCGCTCGGAGCTTGGCTGCGTAGTTGTCCGGTGTCACCGCGCGGCCCGCTGCGACGTCATAGCCGACGTAGAGGCGCATTTCGTCGCGATTGCCACCGTTGAGAAGCGGTACGTGGACGAATTTCCCGGAGGCGAGGGCATCCGCGCCTTGCATCGGTAACGTGTCGTTCCCGACGCTCGGCGCGAATGCCAGAAGCTCGCCGGCGCCGACCGAAGTCGCCGCCTCCAGCAGGTCCTTGACCGGCTTCGCACGCAGGCAGACAAGCGCCGTCGCGGGATCGTCGCATCCGACGAGCGCAGCGACCTTGCGACCGACTTCGCTCGCGTCCGCGACGCTTCGCAGGTGTACCGCACACGCCGCGCTCTGTACGACCGCCTTCTCGAAGAGACCAGTGGCCTCGCGAGGCGCGAACAGGTGCATGCAGACGCTTGCCGCGCCGGCCGACTCGCCGGCCACGGTCACGTTCCCGGCGTCGCCGCCGAAGGCGCCGATGTTCCGCTTGACCCAGCGCAGGGCCGCTCGCTGGTCCTCGAGTGCATAGCCACCGTTGTGAGCCGGGGCGAAAGCCGGATGGGGCATGAAGCCGAACACGCCGAGGCGGTAGTTGATCGAGACGACGACGAGGTCGCCGTGCCGCGCGAGGTAATCGAGAGGGTAGAGATTGCTGGAACCGCCGATAAAAGCGCCGCCGTGAATCCACACCAGCACCGGATGCTTCGTTGCCGGCCCCGCGGTGCTCGGTACCGTCACGTTGAGGTACAGGCAGTCCTCGTCATCGCTTGCATCGGTGAGCCCGTATCGAGACGGCTGCGGGCAGGCGCTGCGGTATTGGGTCGCGTCCCGCACGCCGGACCAGGGGCGGGCCGCGACCGGCAACTCCCAGCGCAGCACTCCGAGCGGCGGCGCGGCATAGGGGATGCCCTTAAACTCACGGACTCCGGTGCCTTCGCGTCCGCGGACTGCGCCGTTGTCGACGGTGACGACCAACGGGTCGACGACCGGCGTCGCCACCGCCCCGACGGCGTCCAGCGATAGCGATAGCAGCAAGGCGAAGCCGCCCAGCGCCGCGCCGCGGACCACGAGACTCCCAATATTCAATGCCGCCTCCTCACCTGACCACCACCGATCTCAATGGTCCTCGCATCAGTCGCCTCGGGGAGTCGGCTGTGCCTTGTAGATCTTTCCGCCCTTCATGACGAACACGACATGACGAACCGCGGTGATGTCCTTGAGCGGATCGCCCTCGATCGCAACGAGATCGGCCTCGAAACCGGGCGCAACCGTGCCGATTCGGTCGCCGAGGCCTAGCGACGCGGCGGCCGTCGATGCACCGCTCGTGAGGGCGTCCATTGCTGTCTCGCCGCCGTCCTTCACCCGGTAGATGAATTCCTCGGCATTGCGTCCGTGGGCGCCGGCAACCGCGTCGGTGCCAAGCACGATGCCTACCCCCGCGGCGCGCGCGCGCTTGAGCACGGCGGCCGTGGTCGGCAGCGCCTGCTCGAGCGTCGCAACGGTCGACGCCGGAAAATTGAATCGCGACAGCTGTTCCAGGTAATTGTGCAGAACCAGGAAATTGGGGTCGAAGTAGGTCCCGCGTTCCCTCATCAGGCGCAGCGACTCATCGCTCACGAAGGTGCCGTGCTCGATCGACGTGCAACCCGCCAGTACGGCGGCATGGATACCGGAATCGCCGATCGCGTGCACGAGCGTTCGCAGCCCGACGGCCTTGGCCTCACCGCAGGTGGCCTCTATCTGAGCATCGCTCATGGTCTGGGCGCCACCGGCGCCAAGACCCGAGGTCGCAAACAGCTTGATCAGGTCGGCACCGTCGGCCTTGAGCTTGCGAACCAGCGCGCGCAGCGATTCCGGGTCGCCCGAATCCTTGGTGATGGGCGTCAGCGACGTCAGCACACGGGGACCCGGCAGGCTGCCTTTCGCGATGCGGTCTCTGACGCCGGCGTCCACGTCGGAGCCGACGCTCTGGACCGTCGTGAATCCGCCTTGCAGCGAAAGCCGGGCATTCTCCGCGTCGTAGAGCGCGGCCTCCTCCGGGGGCTCGCCGTCGCGCTTCGCGAGCGTCCCGTCCTTGCCAAAGTGCCACTCGAGATGGACGTGGGTATCGATCCATCCGGGCATCACCGTGTAGCGACTGAGATCGACGGTGGCCTTGCGATGGCGGCTGCCGATGCTCGCGATCCGACCGTCCTCGATCGTGATCTGCTGGTCGTGGCTGACGCCGCCCCTACCGTCGAGCAGGAGCCCGGCGTTGATGATGGTGGTCTCGGCGAGCGCCGGAGCCCCGGCCAGCGCTAAGAGCATGAACCCCGTCGTCAGGGCGACGGCCATCGAACCACCGGGCGGGCATGCCGCACGCGGGTCCCCGCCGCCGTTGCCGTCGGAAGCCCGTTCAACGACTATCGGCGGCCGCGGCACGTACGGGCGTCTTGATGGTGACGTAGAGACACGACTCGCCCGCGCGCAACGATACCTTGTGGGGGAGCCCGGCCGGGATCAGCAGTACGTCTCCCGCGCCGAGTTCGAAATTTTGCCCGCCGGCGATCTCGCCGCCACGCCACTCCGTCGGCCGAATTTCATGGTTGTCCTTCACCTCACCGCCCACTGTCACGGTCGCGTGGCCGCTTTCGACGACGAAGATGTCGTTGATGAGCGTGTGGACCTCCACCTCGCCGCTCTTGTCGCGTCGAATGATGAGCGTCGTCGCGCTCGGGTCCGTCGCTACCTGATGCAGCGCAACACCGTTCTCGGTCAGCTTGACGTAGCCGGCGAGTTGCGCGGCCGAAACGTACAACGCCAGCCTTCTGGGCTCCTCTGCCGCCGACGTGCCTGCCGCTCCCAGCGCCACGAGAACAGTCGCGACGGCAAAAACGTGCGGACGCAACGAAGTGCTCATGATCGATACTCCTTTCAGATTGATCCGAGTCGTTCGGGAAAGGATGAGGTGCGGCGCGGCCCGGCTGCGATCCAGCTATTCCGCATCATTCGCCCAGAACGTTGAGGACCGCGAGGCTCATGGCCTCTACGCCGAGCCGGATCGAGGGCTCCGGTACCGGCGCGAAATACGGTGAGTGATTGACGGCGACGGGAGTGTTCGTCGCCCGCGCCCTTGCCAGAGCCGCAGGGTCGAGTCCGCCAATCGTGAAAAAGGTCGACGGAACACCGGCGATGATGAACTCGGAGAAGTCATCGCTCGCCGCACCGGGAGCCGGCTCGGCCTCCGCGCGATCGCCGAAGGCGACCTTGAATACCGCGGCGGTGCGGGCCGTGAGCGCGGAATCGTTGACGACGGCCGTCGCGCCCGCCTTGATAACGACGTCGGGCGGTGGTGCATCCGCCATAGCGGCTACCGCCCTCGCGGTGCGCTCGATGCCGGCCGCCAGCTTCGCCCGCACCGTCGCGTCGTAGCTACGAATCGTGCCGCGCAGGCGCGCCACGTCGGGGATCACGTTGCCGGCGTTGCCGGCTTCGAGGGCGCCGATCGAGATGACTCCGAACGCGGCCGGGTCCTTCTCGCGACTGACGACCGACTGCACGTCGACGATGAAACGCGCGGCCTCGAGCACCGGATCGATGGTGAGATTCGGCATCGAGCCGTGACCGCCGCGGCCGTGGAACACCACCTCGAGCGAGTCGGAGTTGGAGCTGAACGCACCGGCGCGATAGCGCACCCGATCGTCCGGTTCCGGCCCGACGTGCAACGCGAAACCGAAATCCGGCCTGGGGAAGCGCGTGAATAGACCGTCTTTGAGCATCGCGCTGGCGCCGGAGACGATCTCCTCCGCGGGTTGGCCAATGAACATCAGCGTGCCGTGCCAGCGACTCTTCATGTCAACGAGCGTCTTGGCGACGCCGACCCAGACGGCCATGTGGAGGTCGTGACCGCAGCTGTGGGCGACGAAGGTCTGATGGCCGTTGGCGGTTTGCTTGTCGGTGCTCGCGTAGGGGAGTCCCGTCAGCTCCTGCATTGGCAGGGCGTCGAGCTCGGTGCGGACGAGAACCGTGGGGCCCACGCCGTTGTGATAGATGGCGACGATGCCCGTCTTGCCCACTTCCTCCGTGACCGTGAATCCGAGCGCGCGCATTTCCTTCGAAAGACGCGCCGCTGTCGCTGTCTCCTGGAAAGCGATCTCCGGGTGCCGGTGGATATCCTTGTAAAGACCGTCGAGGTGCGGATAGCCCGAGTCGAGTTCGCGGTCGATCGCCGCCTTGGTCGCGCCGACATCGAGCGCGGTCGCAGCGCCCGATGCCCAAAAGCCCATCAGCACGCCGGCGAGCGCGACCGGGACACCAGACAAAGTCCAGCGCATCACGACTCCTGCGGTTGAGGTCGCTGGCAACTTTAGCCCAGAACGCCAACCTCGGGTTGCGCTCCTCGGTGTGCCCGCGGCGGCCCGGATCTGACCCGGAGTCGCCTCTCGCCAAATGCCGCGACGCAACGTACTGTCGGACGTCGGGCGGGACCAGCGGGAGCTGCGATATGGGCAGGAATGCGGGTGACACTCACTTGCTGCAGGTTTGTTCAGGTCCGGGGCTGCCGTTGTACGTCGCGGTCTGCCTGCTTGCGCTTCTGGGGCTGTCGCGACCGGCCGCCGCGACCGACACCGTGCGGGCGGCGGCGGTGACGGCGGAGCTTCGCCAGCACACCCGGGAGCTTCTCGATGCCATCGCCCCGGGCCGCGTCGCGGTGTGGGATCGCCTGCTCGATCCGCGCGTCATCCAGGTCGATGAGAACGATGTCGTCCACGACAAGGACCAAATCCTGGCCGAACTCAAGCCGCTGGCTCCCGGCCTTGTCGGCAATCTCGAAATCGCGGAATTTCGAGTAGCGCTCGCCGGCAACGTGGCGGCGGTCACTCACGAGGATGCCGAGTTCCTCGACTACCACGGGCAAGTCATCCGCAGCCGCTTCAGGATGACCGACACGTGGATCAAGACTCCCGCGGGGTGGCGCCTGCTCGCCTCGCAGGTGCTCGCCGTGCTCCAGGATCCGCCGGCGATCGCTCTCGATCCCGCGGCGCTGTGCGCGTATTCGGGCCAGTACGAGTTGACGCCCGAGCTCACCGGGACGATCCGGTGCCAGGGCGGGGAACTCAGCTTCGAACGTCCCGGTAAGTCCGCACGGCGTTTTCTTGCCGAGGTACCGGACGTCTTTTTCGAGCCGGGAGCGCCGCGGACGCGGCGCATATTCCAGCGCGACCCGAGCGGTCGAATTACCGGATTCGTCGACCGTCGCGAGGCGCGCGATATTCACTGGAAGCGCGTCGCGCCGACGCCGTAGCCCGCGCGCGGCTTCAAGCCGCGGCGATCGGATCGTCTGCGTCAGAGCGTCGGCGAGTCGTCGCCGAGCAGCGCGCGGCGCACGATGCGGATCGGCGGGAAGCCCTGTTGCAGGAAGCGGTCATGGAAGCTCTTGAGGCTGAACGCAGCGCCTTCCCGCGCCTTGAGGTCGGCGCGACGTACCGGGTCGTCGCCGGCATGACGCTTTTCGGGGGCTATTCGACCAACAACCGCGCGCCGACGCCAAGCGAAATCGAATGCTCCGACCCGTCGCGACCGTGTCTGCTGCCGCCTAACCTCGCCGGCGATCCACCGACGCTAAGGCAAGTGGTCGCGCGTACCCTTGAGTTCGGCGCGCGCTGCCACGCGCAAGTGGCTGCGGGCGAGGACATTTCGTGGAATGCGAGCGTCTTTCGTGCGAATCTCGTCGACGACATCTACGGAGCCGCCACGTCCGCGAGTACTGGATTCTTCCAGAACATCGGCTCGACGCGGCGCCAGGGATTCGAAAGTGCAATCACCTTTCGGGACGCGAAGTGGTCGCTGTCCGGTCAGTTCAGTCTCGTGGACGCGACCTTTCGATCGCCGCTGACACTCTATTCGCCCTCGAATCCGCGGCAGGATGCCGGCGGCGATATCCACGTGCAGCCGGATGACCGGCTGCCGCTGGTGCCGCGCGGCTGCTGGAAGCTTGCCGTCGAGTACGCGGCGTCACCCGCACGGTCGCTTGGCGCGACGCTCGGTGTCGTCGACGGCTCGTTCTACAGGGGTGATGAGTCGAACCAGAACGCGGCGCTGCCGGGCTTCACCGTCGCCGGAATCCATACGAGCTTCCGCGTCAACAGGCGGACGCAACTTTTCGCCCGCGTTCAGAACCTGTTCGGCGCGCGCTACTCAACCTACGAGCTGCTAGGCGATCCGACAGGGGTTGGTGCGCCGGGAGTGCCGGCCGGAGCGAATCCGAACGGCGCCGGCATCGACAACCGCTTTCAAAGCCCGGCAATGCCCCGGGCGGCGTTCACCGGCATCAAGGTCTCGCTCTAGAACCGAATGCGCTTGCCGCGTCGCGCGCCGGCTAAGGGATCGTCCGCGGCGTGCGGTCGTGATTCGCAGCGCCCGCCGACGACTGCTGTCCGTCGAGCCAGGCCTGCAGCGTACTAACCAGCTGCGGGTCGGCCGAATAGAACCGCACCTCCGCTCCGGCGCGAATCTCCACGTATTGCGCCCGAAGTGTTCCGGGTGGCGTGGCGCGAAGTGCGCCGAGCGTGGGGTCGGAAATGCTGGCCGGACCGAAATTGTCGGCGATCGACTTGAGGTTCGCCCGAATCAGGCCGATCTGCTTGGCATCGCTCGATTCGTTCGCCACCACCCGGCGCACGCCGCCGGAGGAGGTCTTCGAGACCACGTCAGTGGCTGCAGACGGGTCGAACTCTCCGGACCCCGGGGTCTCACCGGCCGGCGCCTCCTTCTTCGGGGCGCCGGCCGCTCCCTGGTTTCCTCCGGAGTGGCCGTAACCGCTGCCCCACGCATTGCCCGCCACGAATCCGAGGATGCAGAGACTCAGGAGGCGGACGGCGGTGCTGGACATGACAAATTCTCCCCGGTACCGGCATTGGTCGGACTTCCGCGGCGCCGGGGAGTTCCTGAATTCCTGCGGGTCTTTGGACCGGACCTCGACGCCCGGGCCCCACGGCGCGCGGCTGGCGCCGTTCGAGCGTCAGCGACGCCGCAGCGCGCGTCGGACGCCGGTCGAGGCCATCTCGTAGCTCTCCCCGGCGATGCGAACAAGGTCACGGCCCTCGCTCTTCGCCTCGTAGAGCGCAACATCAGCGCGCGCAATGATGTCATCGAGCGAAGCCACTCCCTGGTCGCTGGTCGCAAGACCGGCGCTCAGGCTGACGCGGTAGTCGAGCGCTGAGGCGGGCAACTTGATCGTGAGCGCCGACTCGCGCAGCTTCTCGACACGCGCGAGCGCGATATCAAGTGGCGTATCCGCCATCACGAGCAGAAATTCCTCTCCGCCCCAGCGGCCGAGCGTGTCGGTAGGCAGCAGGAGCTCGCGTCCCGTCCGCGCGAAATCGCGCAGCACCTGGTCGCCGGTCGCGTGGCCGCAGCGGTCGTTGATTTTCTTGAAATGATCGAGGTCGATCAGCGCGATCGTAAGCGGCGCGAACGCCGAGGCGGCGTGCGCGAGCGCCTCGACGGCGATCTCGGCCGTGCGCCGGCGATTCGGCAGGCCGGTCAAGCCATCGAGCGTCGCTAGCTCCTGCAGTTTGAGGCGATGGCGCGCGTTCGTCATCAGCACGTGGGTGAGGAGCGCAATGATCAGGATCGCCGCGAGCGCCGTCGCTGCTACCCAGCGCAGGTTGATCCGCTGTCGATCGGCACCTTCCCGTTCGAGCGCCAGTTGGTGGCGCAAGGCGGTGTTGTGCTCGGCCTCGCGATCGGCGCCGAACTGGGCGCGCAGAGTCGAAGCATTGCGCGCGCGGTCGGCGTCGTTGAGCTGCGTGTAGCGGTTGATATACCGCGTCTGGTCTGCGTAGGCATCGCGGTAGTTGTCGAGTGCGGCATTCGCCTGCGCGCGTAGCTTGTAGACCGCGGTCAAGCGGGCCTGGGAGAGATCGGCCCCGTCGTGGTCGAGGACTCCGTTGAGCGCGGTCAGCGCCCGCCAGGTCCGCCCCTCCGCCAGGTCGATGCGCGCAAGAAACGAGCGTGCTTCCTTGATCAGGTCGACGGAGTGGGAGGCGCCGAATACCTCGATCGCGCTATTGCACTTGGCGCGCGCCTGCGCCAGCTGGTTGAGTTCGATGTAGACCTCGCAGGCGCGCAGGTCCGCAAAGCCGATTCCCTGGTCGTCGTGCAGCGCGATGCCGAGCTGGCGAACCTGCGCGAATTCGTTCAGCGCGGCCGGGTAGTCGTGCTTGCGCGCCAGAATCTCGCCACGTCGGAATCGTGATTCCGACAGTCGCTGGGTCGCGCCGTTCGCGATATCCCAGTCGATCACATCTTGGTTCAGCGCGAGCGCCTGATCAAGATCGCCAGTCGCAAACAGCACGACCGCGAGCGCGGCGGCGGCGCGTGCGCGCGTCTCGGCCATGCCGTCCGGCTTGGTCGCGCCGTACGCCTGGATCAGGTTCACGATTGCGAGGTCGTCGCGGCCCTGGTAGTGCTGCATCTGCCCGAGCGTCACCAGCAGGCAAGTCTCGCCGGGCGAACCCTTGGGCTGCTGCGCGCGCGCGTCTTCGATACTGACGAACGCGCTCTTGATGCCGTCTTCGTCGAACTGGTTCTCGGCGTAGGTCGTCAGCAGGTTGAGATGGATCGGATCCGAGGGCCCGGGCGCGAGCGCGAGACCTTTGAGCGCGGCGCTGCGTGCGTCGGCATCGAGATCGAGGAGGCTGTAGCTCTGCGCCTCGATGGCGTAAACGGAGGCGAGGCGCTGCGAATCTACGCGCTGGTCGCGCAGCAGTTCGTTGCGCAGCGTCTCGGCGCCGGCAATGGCCTTGCGCGCATCGCGGATGACGAGGGCCTCGAGCGGCGCGACGGTTGGATCGGGGAGGCTGAAGCATGCGGCGCTGGCGATGGCGGGCCCGAGCATGCCGGCTACCAGCACCGCGCGCACCAAAGCCACCGGCCCGAGCAGACGTCGCAAACGCGTCGTTCCCGACCCGAAAAAGGCCGCCGTTCCGGACAGCCGGGGTCCGACGAACGGCCTCAATGGGGCGCGCGTAGCCATGCCCGCTGTTATCAACCGGCGGCGCAACCCCATACAGGGAGCGGTTCACAATCTGTTAAATCCTCGACCTCACCAGCGCGTAACTCACTGATCGGCGGGTCTGGGGAGCGCCGCCACCTGCAATCCGGTCGAAATTGAGCAAAAGGCTGTGTTATGCTATGTATATTGCTATGAACAATATAGAACTCGACGCCTCCGCCGACGACATCGGCAAGTGGGAGGTACAGATGCGCAAAGGCAGCCTGTCGCTGGCCGTGCTTGCGGCGCTATGGGATGGGGCGCTCTATGGACTCGAGATCCTCCGGCGCCTTGAGGAGGTCGCGAGGTTCAGGGTCGTCGAGGGTACGATCTACCCACTGCTCAATCGCCTGAAGAGCGCGGGTTTCGTCGAGTCGGAATGGGTCGAGTCCGACACCGGCCACCCGCGAAAATACTTTCAGCTGACCGACAAGGGTCGCCGCTACCTGAGTGGGCTCAGTCGCACGTGGCGCGACTTCGAATCCGGCATCAACGCACTGCTCGGCCCGTTGGAGTCACGCGCGCACGCAAAGCGCCGCGCGTCCTGATTCGATTGGCCCGCCGACACGCTCATCGACAGCGCTATTCCTGCCGCAGCCGCGCAAACGCAAGTTTGCAGCGTGCTCGATCTCGACGAGCACTGCTCGGCATATGACGCTGCGGGCGATAAGCGCAAAGCATGTCTCGACATCGAGCGAGTTGCGCCTGGTGCCGCGGTCACTGAGGCCTAGGTCAGCCGCGATCTCGTACAACGTCGCCGCAGCGAACGGACCGCGATTGTGCCCTTCGGCCGCGACGCGGAGCCTGTGCCAGGCGCGTCCTAGGTTGCGGGCGTCTTCGATCCGAAGCCTTCGACGCCGCTCTCCTCGAGCCCGTGCCCCGTCGGCCCCGCTTCGCGGCGCCACAGCAATACCGCGGACAGAAGCGCGCTTAGGCTCAGCAGGAAGAAGAACCAGAGCATTGCATCGTAGCCGGCCGGGTTCAAAGCCCCGGCTCCGGCGCGATCGGCGATCCAGCCGGCCGCCAGATTCGACGCCGCCATGCCGAGTGCCTGAATCAGAGTGATGAGGCCGAGCGCCGTGCCAAGCCGACGCGGATCAACGATCAGCGTCGTCGACGGCCAGATAATCGCCGGCACGAGCGACCAGCTGATGCCCATCATCACGGTCGACACCCACAGATTGAGGTCGGTGAGCCCGAGCACAACGAAGGTCAGCGGCAACAGCAGCGCGCCGAACGAGAGCAGCAGCGCGCGATGTCCGATCCGGTCCGCGAGCAGGCCAAAGAAAGGAGTGGAGAAGACGGCCGCGAGGAAGACCCAGCTGTTCGCTCGCCCCGCCTGCTCGAGGGTGAGGCCCTTCGCGTGCTGGAAGTATTCGATCGCATAGGTCGTGCGGAACGGAAAGAAGACCGCGGCGTACAGCACGTGCAACCCGAGGATGTACCAGTACGATCGGTCGAACTTAAGCAGGTCGGCCCAGCGGACCTGATCGACGACAACGGGTGTCGTGGACTCGTGGCGCCGGCGCCGGTCAATCAGGAAGAGCACGCTCGCGGCGGCGAGGCCGCCCGCAGTGATGCCGGTGCCGAGCCAGAGCGGAGGCTGCCAGCCGCGGTCGTACAGCGAGTGCGCCCAGCCGGTCGAGGTATCAACCGCGTAGGAACCGAAGCGCGCGAGGCTGAGGTAGAAGGCCGTCGCGAGCGCAATGCCGCGGCGCGGGAACCATCGAGCGAGCACCGCGATGAGCGCGATGAAAATCGCACCTTCGCTCATGCCGAAGATGAAGCGACCGAGAACCATGAGCGAGTACGGCGTGCCAACGGCGGTCAGCGCAGCGCCCACGACACCGATTGCAGCCGACCAGAGCGCGACGCGCGCGGGGCCGTAGCGATCGATCAGCAAGCCGTTGATGAGCGCGAGCGCGATATTGGGGACGCTCATCACGCCGTTCAGCATGCCGAGGTTCGATTGCGTGAACTCGCGCTGGCGGTGCAGCAGGTCCGCGATCGGTCCGATCACGTCGTCTTCGTAGTAGCTGCTCGAGACCGCGATCGCCGCGAGCGCCAGCACCCACCAGCGCAGCGCGGACGGGCTGCCGCTCGCCGTTGCGCCGGCGGTCATTGGAAACGCGCGCCCTGGCGCGCCAGTTCCTTCTGCACCGCCGCGATGTTGAGCGCATCGAACGGCTCGTTGCGCGCCAGCGACACCGCCGCCGCGACCCCCGCACCCTGGCCACTCACGGCGCAGCACATCATGTTGCGTGCTGAGGCATGCGAGATCTTGTCGCCACCGATACAGCGTCCCGCGACGAGCAGGTTGCCGACGCCTTTTGGAACGAGGGAGCGGTACGGAACCTGCCAATAACGGCCCGTCGTCGGCAGGATCAGGATGCCGTAGCCGTCGATGAACTCGGGGAAGATCCCGATCGCGTCCTCGAAGCGGCCCTGCTCGCGAACGTCGTTGCCGGTCAGGTTGTAGAGCGCGTCGATCTTGCGCGTGTCGCGAACGCCGAGCGTCATGCCGAAGTTGCGCAATTTCGCATCTTCGCATCCTGGCATGAAGCCGCGCAGCGCCTCGAGCGCATAGATCGCCTCGCGCCGGCCGCGCATTTCGCCAATCGTGAGGTCGCTGGGATCCGTGCCGTCGATCTCGGGTACGTGCACCAGGTTGAGGTAAGTCAGGTCCCCCTGGTCGGTGACGGTTCCCCAGGTGCCGGCGATCGTCTTGAGGCCCGCGGGGATGAGACCCGCTGCCAGCGCCTGCTGGAACGGCTTGCGGAGGAACGGCGAAAAAAGCTTGTCTTCCTTACCGGTCGTCGCGTAATCCCACTCGCCGTTTCCAGACCAGTCAGCGTAGGTCTGGGGATCGGCCTTCACGGCGTCGATGAACCGACGCTTGTTGACGCCGCTCATCGAGAACATGACGGAGACGGCCATCATTTCCTTCTTCGGAGACTTGTGGAACGGGGCTCCCGCGCGGGTCGCGATGTCGGCGTCGCCCGTCGCATCGATGACCCGCTTGGCGAGGATCGCCTCGCGCCCGGCCTTGCTCTCCGTAATGACGCCGCGGATCGAGCCGTTGTCGACGATGGGCGCGACCCCGAGACGATGCAGCAGCGGCGTGACGCCGGCTTCCTGCACGAGCGTGTCGGCGACCCACTTGAACATTTCCGCATCGAGAGCGTGGCTCAGCGATTGCGGCTCCGGCATCGCCGCGCCCATGGCCTTCGCGCGCTCCTCGAACTCAATGCCGATCCCTTCGCAGTCGACAGTATTCTCGTGGCGGTACCAGGCAAAGCCTTCGACGCCGACCTGGGTGATGTTGCCGCCGAAGCAGCCATTGCGGTCGACGAGCGCCGTCTTCGCGCCAGCGCGCGCCGCCGCGAGCGCGGCCGCGAGGCCTCCCGGGCCACTGCCGACGACCAGTACGTCGGTCTCGAGGACCACATCGACCGACCGGGCGGGCTCAACGATCGTATTCATCGGCAACTGCACCTTCGCTGGAATGCGCGAAAGTATAGCGGGCGCCGGCACGCGCGCTGGCCGATTCCGACGTCGCGCGGCACCCAGGTGCCTACGCGCCGGCTCACGTGCTACCGAGGCGGACGACGCCCATTTCCCGCAAGGATGCCGCGATCGCCGTAACGGCAGCGCGCAGCGTGTCGGCGCCGATCGCGCCGATGCAGCCAACCCTGAAGGTGTCGACGGCCGTGAGCTTGCCAGGATAGAGGATGAATCCCTTCTCGCGTACTCGACGATAGAAGTCGGCGAAATCGTAGGCCGGGTCGGGAGGCGAGTGGAAGGTGACGATGATCGGCGCCTGCAAGGCATCGGGCAGGAAGGTCTTGAGGCCGAGGGTGCGCATTCCGCCGACCAGTGCGGCGCAATTCGCCGTGTAGCGCGCAAGCCGTGCCGGCCGGCCGCCCTGTGCCCGGTATTGGTCGACCGCGGCGCGCAGCGCCGCCAGCACGTGCGTCGGCGGCGTGAACCGCCATTGGCCGGTCTTTTGCATGTACTGCCACTGGTCGTGGAGATCCATGGCGAGCGAGGCGCTGTTGCCGGAGGCACCGCCGAGCGTCGTGCGCCTCGCGATCACGAATCCCATGCCCGGTACGCCTTCCAGGCACTTGCCCGAGGCCGCGATCAGCGCATCGAAACGCAGGGTGCGCGCGTCGATCGGCAGCGCGCCGTAGGAACTCATGGCGTCGATGATGAGTCCCCGGTCGTGCCTGGCGACGACACTGGCGATCTCCGCGAGCGGGTTCAGGATCCCGGTGCCCGTTTCGCAGTGCACCTGCGCCACGTGCGTGATCGAGCGGTCGGCGGCGAGCGCCGCCTCGATGCGCTGTGGATCCGCCGGCTCCTGCTCGCCGTGCGCGAGTACGACCGCTTGGCGGCCGAGATAGCCGAGGATTCGCACGATTCGCTTGCAGTAGCTGCCGTTGTCGGGAACCAGCACCTTGCCGGTCTTGGGAACCAGCGTGCCGAGCGCGGCCTCGACGGCGAACGTGCCGCTGCCCTGCAGCGGAACGCAGACATGTTCATCGCGGCCATCCACGATGTCGACGAGATCGCTACAAACCGATGCGGTCAGCGCATTGAAGGCGGCGTCCCAGGATCCCCAATCCGAGAGCATGGCGGCCTTCGTTTCCGCGGACGTTGTCAGGGGGCCGGGGGTCAGAAGTATCGCGTCGGTCATGGCAGTGGCTTCCGTGGTTGATGCGGTCGAGGAGGGGCCTTTCCGGACCCGTCGAAGCTTTCGGAGTCGAAGCGGTGACTGGAAATCATCGGGCGCGGCTCTCAATCGAGCAGTTCGCGGACGACGTCCTCGCCGAGCGCGAATCCGGTCGATGCGCCAACTCCGCTCGTGACGAGGACCAGGCGGACGCCCGGCGATGGCGCCTCGACCAGGAACGCCCGGTCGCTCGCGACGGCGTAGGTGCCGGTCCAGCGTTCGCGCACCGGCGGCGGCGCCCGTCCGGTCACGGCGCGGTATTCATCGAGCATCAAGGCGTACAGCGCTTCGCTCGCGAACGGTGCGTCGGGCGCTTCGTAGTCGTGACTGTCGCCAACGACCAGGCTGCCGTCGGCGGCCTGCGCGACGATCAGGTGGATCCCGTGGCGCAGCTGGGTGGCCTGCTCCGTTTCGAGCCGGCGCTTGAGCGCCACGGCCTCCTGCAGCTTTGCGAAGCCACCGTAGCGGAGCAGGCTGAGATCCGACAACACCGTCCCAGGAAGCGTGAACCCGGGGCTCTCGAGGCGCAGCATCTGCAGCTTGCAACGGCCGAGACTCGCGAGTCGCTCCGGAAACAGAGTCGAGAGATCGTCCCCGGGGCAGACGACGACCAGCGGCGCGCGTAGCGTGCCGCGCGACGTAGCGAGCCGAGGCGCGTCGATGGCGTGCACGACTGTTTCCCAGCGGAACGTGACACCCCAGGTCTCGGCCAGCCAGCCGGCGATGGCAGGCAGCGCCGTGCGCGACTCGACCCGAAGCTCGTGCGCGCTTAGGAGCACGGCCTCGAGGCCGCGCGTCTGCAACTGCGGGCACCGCGACAGCGCCTCGGATCGCGTCAGCAACCGGCAGCCCTCGGCCATCTCGGTCCGAAGAAACGCCTCGAGTACCGCGGCCGCCTCGGGACGCTGTGCGGCAACCCAGAGCCCCTCCTGCACGACCGGGACGCCGGCCGCCGCAGCGACTTCGTGCCACACCTCGCGCGAGCGTCGCGCTCGCGGCCATACCGTGTCGCGATCCTGGCCGGTCACGGTTATGAAGCCGAAATTGCGCACCGAGGCGCCCTGGGCGCGCGCGCCGCGCTCGAGCACCACGACCCTGAGGCCGCGCCGCACTGCAGCGAGCGCGCACGACAGCCCGACGATGCCGGCGCCCACGACCGCGAGGTCGAATTCAGCGGCCTCGGTCACGGTGCTGGCACCGGAGGACGGGCAAAACGACGTGGCATAGCGTCCAGAAACGCCTCGGCGGCGTCACGGTCCCGGGGCCGCCGGCTTTCTGTCACCATGATGTGGTACGACAGGTCGCCAGCGAGCGGCCATCCGGCACCGCCAACAGGACCGTCCGTGATCCAGCAGCTGCGTCGCACGCTCGAGCGCTCAAACCCGGTCGTGTTCACGATCGTGGCCGGGCTCGCCGGGTTCTCGGCGTATTTCTGCATGTACGCTTTTCGCAAACCCTTTTCCGCCGCGACCTTTGCGTTGGTGCCGGGATGGGATTTCGTCCTCGACTACAAGATCGCACTGGTCATCGCCCAGGTTGCCGGGTACGCGCTCTCGAAGCTGATCGGCATCAAGGTTGTCTCCGAGCTACCGCCGGCCAGACGCGCATCCGCCATCATCGTGCTCATCCTGCTTTCGTGGGTGTCGCTGCTGCTGTTCGCGCTGGTCCCGCCGCCATGGAACGTCGCCGCGATGTTCCTGAACGGCTTGCCGCTCGGAATGATCTGGGGGCTCGTATTCGGGTTCATGGAAGGACGACGCACCTCCGAGGTACTCGGTGCGGTGCTCTGCGCGAGCTTTATTGTGTCCTCCGGTGCGGTCAAATCCGTCGGCAAGCTGCTGATGGACCACTGGCAGGTGAGTCCATTCTGGATGCCGGCCGCGGCCGGGGCGCTCTTCCTGCCGCTCCTGTTCCTCTCGGTGATGGTGCTCGCAGCTTTACCGCCGCCCGATGCGCTCGACGAGGCGGCACGAGTGCGCCGCGCGCCGATGGACAGCCACGCGCGGGCGTCGTTTCTGAAAGAGTACGGCGCCGGAATTGCGCTCCTCGTGGTTGCGTACGTGATGGCGACGGCGTTGCGCGACTTCCGCGACAACTTCGCAGCGGAACTCTGGGCGAGCGTCGGGTATGGCAACGGGGCCGCCATCTTCACGGCGAGCGAATTACCGGTCGCCATACTGGCGCTCTCCGTGCTCGGACTCATCATCGTCGTCAAGGACAATGCGCGCGCGCTGATGGTCGTGCACGCCGTGATCCTGGCCGGGCTTGCGTTGCTCGGCGGCTCGACGCTCGCGTTCCAGGCGGGCTCGCTCGGCCCCGTCGGGTGGATGATCCTGAGCGGCGCCGGCCTCTACATGGCCTACACGCCATTCAACGCGATGCTGTTCGATCGGCTGATCGCGGTCAGCGGTCGCGTCGGTACCGCGGGATTCCTGATCTACGTGGCGGACGCGTCCGGCTACGCGGGCAGCTGCGCGCTGCTCATCTGGCGAAACTTCGGCTTGACCACGATGAACTGGCAACAGGTCTTCATCGCGAGCGCCTACGTGACGAGCGTGGCAGGCATTGCGCTGGTTCTGGCCGCCGCGTTCTATTTTCACCAGCGCGCGCGTACCTCGACGCGCGCGCTGGATGGCCAGACGGCCGTCGTCGCCCTCGACTAGGCCGCGTGCGCGACGCACCGGCCGACTCCTCGGAATCCGTCCGCGGCCATCACATCACCAGGGCAGTGAATACGTCTTGGTGTTGCAGAAGCTCTTCATCGCCTCGAGTACCCCTTCCTTGTAGCCGAGCCCCGAGTCCTTGATGCCGCCGAACGGCGTCAGCTCGAGGCGGTAGCCCGGTACCTCGCGGACATTCACGCTGCCGACATTCAATTCCTTGACGAAGCGCGTGATCAGGTCGAGACGGTTGGTGCAGATAGAGGAGGAGAGGCCGTAGGCCGTCCCGTTCGAGATTCGAATCGCCTCATCGACCGTCTTGAAGCGAATAACCGGCGACACCGGACCGAAGGTCTCTTCGCGGACGACGGTCATGCCGGGAGTGACGCGATCGAGAACGGTCGGCGAGTACAGCGCCCCGCGTCGCACGTTGCCGACCAGGAGCCGCGCACCCGCGGTCACGGCCTCATTGACGACGCTCTCGAATCGCTGCGCCGAGGGCTCGTCGATCACGGTGCCCATATCCACCGAAGGATCGAAGGGATCGCCGTATTTGATCGCCTTGGTTTTCTCGACCAGAAGTTCGACGAAGCGGTCGGCGACGCTCTCCTGCACCAGCATGCGCTTGACCGCGGTGCAGCGCTGGCCGGAGTTCTTGTAGGAGCCGCCCGCCGCGAGCGTCGCGGCCTCCTCGATGTCCGCATCCTCTAGCACGATGATGGGATCGTTACCGCCGAGCTCCAGGACCTGGCGCTTGTAGACCGCCTTGGCGGCGATGTACTTGCCGATCGGCACGCCGCCGGTGAACGTGACGAGGTCAACGTCGGCGTTCGTCAGCAGCTCGTCGGCAATTTCCGCGGGATCGCCCGTCACGACCGAGAGCATCTCGGGTGGCAGACCGGCTTCGTAGAGGATGTCGGCTAGGGCATAAGCCGTGAGCGGCGTCTTCTCGCTCGGCTTCAGCACCATGCGATTGTTGGTGGCGACGCCCGGGGCGACCTTGTGGATCACTTGATTGAGCGGGTGATTGAACGGCGTGATCGCGGTGATTGCTCCGAGGAGCGGCTCACGCATCGTGTAGACCTTGCGGCTCTTGCCGTGCGCCGTCAGGTCGCAGGAGAAGATCTCGCCGTCATCGACAAGTGCCTGGTTCGCGGCGAACAACAGCACGTCAGAGGCGCGTCCGACCTCGTATTGCGAGTCCTTGAGGCAAAGGCCCGACTCGGCGGTGATCAGGTGCGCGAGCTCGTCGCGGCGCGTGGCGATGATCGCGCCGGCCTTCATCAGGATCCGGTAGCGGTCGTGACGCGTCAGCGAGGACTTGAAGCCTCGCGCCACGCTGAGAGCGCGCTTCACGTCCTCGCGCGTCGCCTTGGGCACCGTCCCGACGACGGCGCCGTTGTAGGGATGGCGCACGTCGATGTTCCGGTCGCGCGACACTTTCTCGCCGGCGATGCGCAGCGATTCGCGAATCACCTCGCGAGGCGCGCGTAGAGAGGGACTGGCGGACATCGGATGCTCCTACGAGGGGCGGGTCGTGAGGTTCAGCCCAAGGTCGAAGGCGTCAAAATTCCGCCAGCGACGTCCGGCCGGCTGCTTGCCGACCGCGCGGTTCACGATCAGCGGGACCTTTTGCTCCGAGAGGCCGCCGTGCGAGCGCAGCGGTACGTCGAGCCCGGAGAGATCGTGCCGACCGCGACTGGTGCCGATGACCGTGTCAAGCTGCGCGACGACGACGAGGTCGCCGATCCTGTCGGCGGGCAGTTCGAACTTCGCGGCCGCGTCCGCCCGCGTCAGCACGGCCTCGATGCCCGGAATCGCGGCGATGCGCCGTGCCAGCGCGCCGTCGGTGTCGGGCGTCGGCAGGTAGACGAGCGCGAATGAGCCAAGGGCGCCGTGATGCACGACGTAGGGGTCGGTGATCGGCAGGATCACCCGTGTTTTGTCCACGCCGAGCCACCCATCAAGCGTGTCCTGCAGGTAGATGACGTTGGGCTGGCCGTCGGCACCGAACTTGGCGTTCATGCCGTGGTCCGCGGTCAGCACGATCGTTGCCCCCAGCTCATCGAGGCGCGCGAGATTGCGGTCGATCATCGCGTAGAAATCGTTCGCGATCGCCGTGCCGGGCGCGGCCTTGTGCTGGATGTAGTCGGTCGTCGACAGGTACATGACGTCGGGCCGCTCCTTTTCCATGAGCTTGACCCCCGCGACGAACACGAACTCCGACAGTTCCGCGCTGTAGACGGACGGAACCGGCATGCCGACGCGCGCGACCACGTTTTCGATGCCGTTCTCCGCGAGCGTGACCTGCTCGGCTTTCTCGGAGGAGAAGCAGATGCCCTTCATGCGGTGACCGAGTAGCTTACGAAGCTTGTCCTTCGCGGTGACCACGGCCACCTTCGCACCCGCGTCGGCGAACGCCGCGAGGATTGTCCCGACGCGCAGGTGGCGCGGGTCGTTCATCATGACCTCTTCTCCACGCTCCGGATCAAAGAAGTAATTGCCGCAGATGCCGTGCACGGACGGTGGCACGCCGGTCACGATCGACAGGTTGTTGGGGTTCGTGAAGCTCGGCATCACGCAATCCGCGACGAACTGGGTGCCCTCGCCGCCGAGCAGTCGACCGAGGTAGGGTGCCCGACCTGCGGCGACCACCGCGGTGATGTACTCGAACTGGCAGCCGTCGATGCACACGACGACCAGCGGACGGTCCATCCAGTGGTAGGTGCGGCCGTTGAGTGTGATGTCGCTAGGCACGGTCTGTACTCCGATGGTGGCCGCGTGCGCTGCGCGCCACGGCGGTGAATCCGGGCTATTGCGCGGTGTGATCCGCCGCCTTGTGCATGCGCGCGCGGCTTTCCGCCGCATGCTGGCGCAAGAGTTGGCCGGCGCGGGCGCCGTCGCGCGCGGCGATGGCCTTTATCACCGCCTTGTGCTCCGTGTTCGACACGGCAAAGCCGCCGCCGTCCCTGAGCCCGCGCAGGCGGAAGAGCAGCAGTTCCTTGGTGAGCAGCCGGTAGCTCGCTGCCAGCCGCGCGTTGCCGGCGAAGTCGACGAGCATGTCGTGAAACTTGAGGTTGAGGGCGTGGTAGCGCTTGACGTCCTGGAGGCTCGTCGCCGCGTCCATCTCGGCGGCGACCGCTTTTAAGTCGCGGACCTGCTCGGGTGTCGCGCGGTCGGCCACGCGCTCCCCGATCAGCTGGTCGAGGGCCTCGCGGACGTCGTAGATCTCGTCCGCCTCGGCCACCGAGATCTCGCGGACAAAAACGCCGCGGTTCTTCTCCGAGCGGACGAGGCCTGCTTCCTCGAGCGCGCGCAGCGCTTCGCGGATCGGTCCACGACTCGTGCCGAAGCGCGCGGCAAGCTCGCTTTCATTGACGTGCTGGCCGCTGACCAGCTCGCCGCGCAGGATCAACTGCTCGATCTCGGCGTAGACGAGCTCGGGAAGCGAGTTCGACTGCACGAGTTGCAGCGTCGTGGGAGCGGTGGCCCGTGTCATCGGTGGGTCCGGCTGGAGTCGCGGGGAGACACCTTAGCGCGATTGCAGATTGTTGACAATATGCAATCAACGATTCGGCCGCGAAGGCGCAATTCCGCTCGCCGCAGCAAGACGTTCGGCACGTGTTGCTTGTAAATAACTGATTAATATCTATTATTTACTGTTCACGCGTCGGTGCCCGGGCGGTCTTCCGCGGAGCCGCTAGAAGTACCGAACGATCGCCCAGACCGAGGCGACCAGCGTGACGATCGCGGTGCCGCCAGCACCGATTCCACGCCCGACACTTCGAACGGTGTCGGCCTTGAGGCCGATCGCGCGCGTGATGCGGCAGATGACGAGCGCCGCGCCGAGCGAGTGAATCGCCGACTTCGAGACACCATTCAATTCGAGCAGGGCGATGACGATGAGAGTCATCGGCAGCCACTCCGCAAAGTTCGCGTGCCGGCGCATCGCGTGCAGGAGTGCGAGGTGGCCGCCGTCGCCGACCGACACGCCGAGCTGCGTCCGCAGGCGCCCTGCGGGAGAAACGACCGCAAACGAGAGGAGGCTGAGGATCCCGGCATGGATGAAGAGTGACGACCGGCATAGGAAATTCCTTGGACAGAGGTCCGTTTGTGGCGCCGTGCGAGCGTTGAACACGTCGGGCGTATTCCAGGGAGCGGTAGCCCAGCGGGGTACACCCAAGGGTCGCGACCGCGCGGCCGTTGGCGCTCCCCGGTAGGATGGGCAGACAGAGCCGGCGACGATCCGGCTCGCGATGGATCCGCCCACCATGACCTCGACCCTCGTGCCCGTCGCCGGCCAACTGGCCGTAGCCCTGATCATCGGCAATGTGCTGCTCGACCAGATCGGCTTCCCGGTCCCGGCGGTGCCGACCCTGGTCGTTGCCGGCGCCGTCGTCGTCGACCACTGGGGCTGGGGTGCCGAGCTCTTCGCGGGCGCCGTGCTCGCTTGCATGGCAGCCGACGTCGCGTGGTACCTGGCCGGGCGCATCTACGGCAATCGCGTAATGAAGCTGCTGTGCCGGATCTCGGTGACGCCCGATTCCTGCGTGAACGACACCCAGGATCGCTTCGAGCGCTGGGGACCCAAGGCGATTGTGATCGCGAAGTTCGTGCCGGGACTTGCGATCATCGCGCCGCCGTTGGCGGGCGCACTGCGGATGGGCTGGGGGCGCTTCCTTGGGCTCACGGCGGCGTCGGCCG
This sequence comes from Pseudomonadota bacterium, assembly GCA_025355245.1. Lineage (GTDB taxonomy): Bacteria > Pseudomonadota > Gammaproteobacteria > Steroidobacterales > Steroidobacteraceae > CAIKZZ01. The sequence goes on from JANXZZ010000043.1 coordinate 96,986, forward strand.
CGTTGTGGGTCGGTGTCTATCTCGTCGCAGGTATGCTCCTGAAGCCACAGATCGACTGGTTGCTGCCGCGCCTGGCCGGCCTCGGCGGGCCGGCGGCGGTGCTGATCGGAGTCGCGCTCGCCGGCTACATCGCTTTCAAGTGGTGGCAGCGCCAGCGGTTCTACTCGATGCTGCGCATGGCTCGAATCAGCGTGCACGAACTCAACCAACGCCTGGGAACGCCGCCGGTTCCGATCGTGGTCGACGTCCGTTCACCGACCGCGCGCACGCTCGACCCGCGGCGGATCCCGGGCGCGCTGCACGTTCCCCTCAACGAGGTCGATGGCCGACTCGGCGAGCTCTCGCGCGATAGCGAGATCGTCCTCTACTGCACGTGCCCGAACGAGGCCTCGGCCGCGCAGACCGCGAAAGTACTGATCCGGCACGGCTTCGAGCGCGTGCGTCCGCTGCACGGTGGGCTCGACGCGTGGATCGAGGCCGGATTCCTCGTCGACGAGTTTCCGCCACTCGACGCTCCGACGGCCGGCGTGAAGGCTCGCTAGTGTCCGTTGATCCGGAACAGATACACGGTGAGTGCATCGACCTGATCCGCGGGGATCAGCGCCCCAAAGGCGGTGCGCATCTTGACGATCTCCGCCTTCCACTGATCTTTCGTCAGCGGCGGCTGCCGCAGCACCATGCCCGCGGAGTGGCACAGCAGGCACTGTGAGTTGGCGATGTCGGCATCGGCTCCGGCCGGGAATACCGCGTCGCTGACGGGTAACTCGATGCGGGCTGTCCTGAAGACCGGCGCCGGCATCCGGCTCGGCTTCACGGCCACACCCTCGTTGGCATCGCCTGCGCGCGCGAACGCGCAGGCGAGCACGATCGTCGTCAGCACCGCGGTGATCCGTGCTCGCGACGTCCGCGACAGCAATCCCGTCATGACGCGTTCCCAGTCAAATGCCGCGGACCGGAATGGATTCGACGACGTTGCGCATGAACCCCGATCCGTTCCAGTTGGGTCGTTCGGGTTGCGCGACGCCGTCGCTATTGATTGCCTTCACCATTAGCGTCGTCGGTCCCGGAGCCGGCAGCACGATCGTGGCCTCCCACTGCCGGAAGCTGTACTTTCCGTGGTCGGTGCCTAACGTGGCCTGCTGCCACTGACGCCCCGCGTCTGGCGAGACCAGCACCGACCTCACACCCGTGTCACCCCCGAAGGCGATGCCGCGGATCCGCGAATGGCGTCCCGCCGGCAGCTCGGCGTCGGGCTTCAGGTTCGTGACGAACGAACGCGGCACCATGCGCGAGATCGGGATCATCTTGACGCCGGCCTGCCCGGGAAGGATGTCGGCAGCCGGCGTATCGGGGATCAGGTAGGCCTTCTTCATCCAGAAGTTGTCGTCGGGCTCGACGAGGACCTCGATGTCGTCGAGCATCTTGATCCAGTACGTCGCATACCACCCCGGGACTACGAGACGCAGTGGAAATCCGTTCAGAAGAGGCAGCGGCTGGCCGTTCATCGCGTAGGCGATCAGGACCTCGCCGTCGCGCGCGTGATCGACGCCGAGGGATTTCACGAAGTCGGGAGTCTCGGGCAGGATCCCGGTGTCGAGTCCATTGAACCGGACGTCAACAGCGCCGGCCCTGACGCCGGCGCGATCGAGCACGTCCCTGAGGCGCACGCCGGTCCAGAGCGCGTTGCCCATCGCGCCGTTCGCCCATTCGCCGCCCGCCACCCGCGGCTCGAACAAGCCGCGCGAATTGCCCGAGCATTGATTGACCGCGACGAGTTCGACCGGGCGAAATTCCCGCGCGAGCGATTCCAGCGTCAGCGAGAGAGGCGTCTCGACGTGCCCGCGGACCTTCAGACGAAAAGTCGCGGGGTCGATGAGCGTGGGGATATTGGCAAGATGCCAGCGGACGTAGAACCGATCGTTGGGTGTAAACACGCCCTTGTCGAAAACCTCGAACGGGGTCTCGAGGAGCGGCGGCCGCGTCCGCTGCAGGATCATCGGCCCCTTGCCGGGGAATTCCGCGGACAGTTCGCGGTGGCCGTTGACGAAGGGAAGCTCGAGGCCGCCAGCGCGACCCGCGCGCGGGACCGCGGCCCCGGCAAAACCGAGTGCCCCGAGCGCCGCCATTTTCGCGACGAAGCTCCGTCGCGACAGCGAGTCGATGGCCGGGGGGCGATGCTTCATGCGCTGCGGGCCCTCAATCGGTCGCTGCTGCCCAGCCGTCGCAGTCGGCCCGCGCGCGCGCGCCCCGCGGACTACGACTGTGAATCATAGCGAGGCGCCGGCCCGGCGCAAGACGCGGCCCGGATGCTTGTGGGTGACCTGACCCGCGTCAATGACCCACTCGCCGGCGACCATGACTTGCGGAATGCCGACTGGCGGAGCCTCGGGACGGTCGATGGTCGACCGGTCGCTGACTGTTGCTGGGTCAAAGATGACGAGGTCGGCGACGAGACCGGCGCGGATGGCGCCGCGGTCGCGCAGGCCAAGCTGTTGTGCGCTCAAACCCGTCATCTTGTGAATCGCGGCGGCCAGTGGCAGAACCTTCTGTTCGCGCACGTAGCGACCGAGGACGCGTGGAAAGGCACCCGCGCCGCGCGGGTGCGAGCCGTGCAGCTCGCCGTCGCTCGAGAACATGATGCCGGGCTGGGCGACGAACCAGCGGACGTCATCCTCGCTCATCGAGGTGACATTGACGTCCTCGAGCGGTTCGCCGCCACCGACTTCGGCACTGGTGGCCTTGACCACGCGCATGTACGCCTCGACCGGCGTCACGTGCCACGCGGCGGCGAACTCCTCGAGCGTCTTGCCGGCCAGTGCGGGCTCCGGTACGTAGCGCGAGATGCGAATCGCCCCCGGGCCGCCGTTTTCGGTGAGCGCGCGTGCGACCTTTTCCGGGTTGAAATAGTCACGGTCGGCGATCAGCACCCGAATGGTCGAGTGCCAGAACGTGTACGGGTAAACGTCGGCCTTGAGATCCACGTGATCGCGGCGCGCGTCCGCGAAGTAACGCGGCATGCGCGTCGCGGCCTGGTGCCACAGCGACGTCGCGCCGAGCTTGATGTGGGTGATCTCGACCGGAATGTGCGCCTCGCGCCCGATCCTCAGCACCTCGTCGAAGGACTCGAAGGTGTGCTCGGCTTCGTCGCGGACGTGGCTGATGTAGAAGCCGCCCGCCGTTGCCGCGACCTTCGAGAGCTCGACGACCTCCTCGGTGGTCGCAAAATGGCCCTCTTCGTACTCGAGCCCGGTCGACAGCCCGAACGCGCCCGAGCGCAGCTCGCTTGCCAGCAGCGCCTTCATCTTCACGAGCTCCGCCGGGGTCGAGGCGCGGTACAGGTCCTTGCCCATCACCTGTTCCCGCAGCGTCGCGTGCCCGGTCATGCTGGCGACGTTGATCGCCGGCGGCGTCGTCGCGAGTTTCGCGAAGTAATCCGCGAGCGGAAAGTCGGATTCGCCGTCCTGTCCGACGAAGATCGTGGTCACGCCCTGTCGCGATACGGTCGCGGCATCGAGATCCTGCAGCAGCCCGCGGTTGCCGTGGCTGTGCATGTCGATGAAGCCGGGGGCAAGCGCCAGCCCGCGGGCATCGAAGACTGTTTCACCGGCGAGCGGCTTGAGGTGCGCTGCCGTCGCCTCGATACGGTCACCGCGGATGCGCACGTCGCCGGCGCTCGCCGGCGCCCCGCTGCCGTCGAAGATGGTCGCGTGGGTGATCAGGAGGTCGGACGCGAGCGCGCGCGTCGAGACCAGGACAAGGGCGAGGGTCAGTGCGGCTTTGTGCACGGCGGCGGGTCCGGTTATTGTCTGGCGCGAGTGTACACACCCGGGAGCACGCGGCCATCGGCAGCCTGGCGGAGTGCGCATCCGCGACCGGCGGGGCACGGTCGTCAACGCCAGCCGTGTTGCATCGCAGCGCGCTCCGCGTCGGCGTCGAGGGGCTCGCCGGAGATCGAGGCGGCAACCGCCTCGCGGACCGCGGGCGGTAGCGTCGTCGCGGCCTGACGGAACGCACCGGAAGCTCCGGACGCACCGGCGACCTGCGTCAGCGTGCCGATCTGCCATTGATCGCCCTCGCGACACGCGAGACCGGCGTAACTGGCCCGATCCGCGACGGCGAACGTCCGACAATAGCCGCCGCTCGTGCTGCGAAAACTGAGGCCGATCTCGACCCCGTCGGCGGCGGCCGGATCGTGGGCGGCGCGGCTGTTAAGCGCGGCGGTGAGCGACGCTCCCGCACTGATGCCGCCGGCACCGATCGCGAGCGAACCTTGAGGCGGGGCCATGACGGTGAAGTGTCCAACGACGAGTCCCACCACGACCGAAGCGGCGAGTGCCGCCCACCCACCGGCTGACGGCCGCGACAGGGCCGGGCGCCGCCGCGCGGCGCGCACATCGCCAAGGTCAACGACCGAAGGTGCCGCGGCGCCGCGTACTGCCGCGGCGAGCGAGGCGGGTACGGGCTCCGCGAGTACGTCGCCGAACGCACTGCGCAGCTTGCGGTTGAGCGCCTCGAGCGCGGCAATGCGCGCCGCGACCGCCGGGTCCCGGGTGATCGCATCCGCCACCACCGCCCGCTCGGCGGGCTCGAGCTCGCCGTCCACGTAGGCACCGAGAACTTCATCGCTCAAGTTCATGAGGGTCGCTCTCCGCTCTCCGAGAGAATCGCCTGCAAGGCGTCGCGTCCGCGTGCCAGGCGGCTGGTCAACGTGCCGATCGGAACCTGCATCGCCTCCGCCGCCTCCTTGTAAGAGAGTCCTTCGATCAAAACCAAGCTCACCGCCGAACGCTGCTCCTCGGGGAGGCTGCGCAGCGCCGCCTCGACCGACAGCGTGTCGGCCTCGGTGCCGGCGCCCGGCGCACCCACGTGCTCGCCTGCCTCGGCAGGCGCGAAGATGCGACCGCGCCGCTGACGACTGCGCACCTCGTCGATCCACGCGTTGCGCACGATGCCAAACATCCATCCGTCGAGGCGCGTACCCGCCTGCCACTGGGCAGAGCGGGTCAAGGCACGCTCGACCGCAATCTGCACGAGGTCGTCGGCATCGGCGAGATGTCCCGTCAGCGTGCGCGCGAAGCGGCGCAGCCGCGGCAGCAGCTCGACCAGACCGTCGCGAACGGGATCCTCAGTCGGCGTCATGCGTTCGATTCGATAACGTCCGGGGACGGCATTTTCTTCCCTGCACGTGCCGGGATTAAATCCCGGGGCTGGCGCGTAATGGGAGGAGCGCGCAGGCGGGGATGGTAGCATCGAGCCCGTCCAGTGACCCGCGCGCCCCGACGTTGCGAGACCCCATGCCGCGGATCCGTATCAATCAGCCGGCGCTGCCCGGCGAGCGCTGGCGCCGGACGGTGGCGTTCGTCGTTGCGTCGGCTGCGCTCGGCGCACCGTGCGCGGTGGACGCGCAGATCCTGCGCAGCCCGATACCGATACCGCTGCCAACGCTGCCGCCGCTCAGCACGCCGCTCGGCCTCGAGCCGTCGCTGCGCGACTCCGTGCAGGCGGTGAGTCCGCAGCGACTCGAGACGTTGCGCATCGAGCGGTTGCGCGATCTCGTTCGCGCGCACGCCGACGTGCTCGAGCTCGATCCGCACGGCGCCGCGATCGTGCGCAACGAAATCATTGCGCTGTTGCCGAGCCCGGCCGGGCTCGCGCAGGCCGCTCAGCTCGGCTTTTCGATCGGACGGCGCAGCGTGCTCGTCGACGACCAGGAGCTGGTGGTCCTGGTCGCACCGCCCAAACTCGGTACGCGTGCGGCGCTCAAGGAGATGCGTCGCGCCGATCCGGCCGGAAGCTACGATTTCAACCACGTCTATGTAGCGACGGGCATCGTGGAGCGGGCAGTCCGCGCCGCGGCGCCCGCCTCCGACACCGGGCGCGCGTCACCGGGGAGCTCGCGGGTGGGGCTCATCGACGCGGGCATTGACGCCGGCCATCCGGTCTTTGCCGGCGTGATGATTCACCGGTGGGGCTGCGCGAATGCAATCGTGCCGAGTGCGCACGGCACCGCCGTCGCCTCGCTGCTTGCGGGTCGCGGCGGCGACTTCCGCGGCGCCGTGCCGGGCGCCGACATCTATGGCGCCGACGTCTACTGCGGCGCGCCGGCGGGCGGCGCCGTGGATGCGATCGTCGGGGCGATGGCTTGGATGCTCCGCGAGCGCGTTCCCGTCGTAAACGTGAGTCTCGTCGGGCCACCAAATGGCGTGCTAGGGCAGGTCGTGCAACTCCTGCTGACGCGCGGCGCGATTGTCGTGGCGGCGGTCGGGAACGACGGACCGGCCGCGCCGCCGGCCTATCCGGCGTCCTACCCGGGCGTGATCGCCGTGACCGCGGTCGACGCCAAGCGCCGTCTGCTGCTCGAGGCCGGCCGGGCGCTGCACGTGGACTTGGCGGCGCCAGGCGCCGACATGCTGGCCGCGGCATTGCCCGATGGATTTGCCGCTGTCCGCGGCACCTCCTTCGCGGCGCCGCTCGTGGCGGGTCTGCTAGCGCGCGAGCTGCGCAGCCCGGACGCGCTCGCGGCCCGTGCCGCCATCGAGCACCTGGAGGCGGCGGCGCGCGCGCCTGCCGGAAGCGCGTCAGCGTTGCGTTATGGTAAAGGCGTCGTCGGCGAGGCGCTCCCCGTTCCCGTGCCCGGCGAATCCGATGGAAGAAACCCCGCTCCCCGTTCGTTCTAGGGGTGTAGGACGCGGATTGGCCGCGGCCCGAATCGGGAGAACATCATGAAGACAAATCATCGGACGCTGTTTGTATCGGCCATTGCGACATCGATTGTGTTTGCGATGCCGGCTCACGCCCAGCTGGGCGGGCGCGGCGGCTTGACGGGCTTTGGCGCGGGCTCGCTGTCGGGCGGCTCATTGTCGGGTGGCGCGGGCGGGTTTGGGTCCGTCCACGGCGCTGGCGTGGGCGGCTCGGGCAGTCTCGAGGGATCCGCGAGTTCGACGGCGAACACGACGGTCGCCGCCAAGCGCGCCGCGGGAACCGCTGCCACGGACACCAAGGCCGCGGCCGCCGCGACGAAGTCCGCCGCGGGCTCCGCGGCCGGAACGACGCGCCGCGAGGCGGGGAGCGTGGCGAGCGATGCGCGGCAGACGAGCGCCGACGCGAGCGGTAGCGTAACGAACGGCTCGGCGATGCTCGGTGCCGCGGCTTCGACCGCTTCTCCGTCGATGGCCGGCGCCGCGTCCACCGCGGCGACGAAGTCGGCGCCGGCATCGGCACCTGCTGCAACGCCGGCCACGGCCGCGCCGCACGCCAGTCCGCTCGGCTCGGTGAGCGCGACGGGCAATGCCGCGGCGAGCGGCTCGATCGGCCCCTCGACGCAGGCTACCGGCGAGACCGCGGGCTCTGGCCAGGGCGGGTCGAAGGGCTCGGGTAGTCCGGCCGAGAGCGGCACGCCGAAGACCGCCGCGACCGCCGACCGCGGCTCCTCGGGTCCGTCACGCAACTAGTAGGGCACTGGAAGTGCAGGAGAGGCGGCTCCGGACGGCAACGTCGGGAGCCGCTGCTTCGAGTCCGGGACTCTGCGAGCGCGAACTCCGGCAGCGATCATAGTCCCGCGGGTCAAGCCTCGACGAGGCTGGCTTCGTCGGTGTCCGGATGAGTACCGCTCTCAACGCGACAACGCGGGTCCCGGCGCATTTTCTCTATCAGAGTCGTTCGTTGGACACGCAGCAGCCGCGCCGCGTGGGCCACAACGCCGTTCGAGCGGGTCATCGCTACATCGATAAGATTTTGTTCGATCGAAGCGAGCGTCTCGCGGAGATTGAGTCCCTCCGGCGGCAATGCGACTTCGAGCGGGCCGGCCGGCGGGGTGGCAAGCTCCGGCGACGAATCGGACATTGCCGAGAACGGCGCCGCCGCCGACTCGATCGGCGGCTGCCGCAGCGGCAGGTCGGCCGGGGTGATCGGACGACCGGGGGTCGACACCGCGATGCGCTCCATCAGGTTTTCGAGCTCGCGGACGTTCCCCGGCCAGGAGTAGCCGCCGAGCTCGGCGAGCGCGGGTGACGAAAACTGCACGCACGGATAGCCCCGTGACTGCAGCCGCAGGTTGAGTTCCTCGATGAGGAGCGGCAGGTCGTCGCGTCGGTTTCGCAGCGCCGGCAGCTCGATCGGGAAGACGTTGAGCCGGTAGTAGAGATCGGCGCGGAATCGGCCGGCTGCCACTTCTTCCTCGAGGCGCCGATTGGTCGCCGCGACGATGCGCACGTCGCAGGGCCGCACGTCGCAGCTGCCGACGCGCTCGAATACCCGCTCCTGAACCACCCGCAGCAGCTTCACCTGCATCAGCGGACTCATCTCCGCGATCTCGTCGAGGAACAGCGTGCCGCCCTGAGCGAGCTCGAAGCGCCCGCGGCGCATCGAGACCGCCCCGGTGAACGCACCTTTTTCATGGCCGAACAGCTCGCTCTCGAGGAGCTCCGCCGGAATCGCGCCGCAGTTCACCGGCACGAACGGCTTCGCTGCGCGGCTCGACCGAGCGTGCAGCTCGCGAGCGACGCCTTCCTTCCCAGTCCCGGATTCGCCGCTGATGAGGACCGTCGAGTCGAATCGCGCGACCTGCCGGATCAGCTCGCGCACGCGACAGATCGCCGGCGTCCGGCCGGTCGGGTGTCCGATCAGGATTTCGTTGGCGTCGTCGATGCCGTCGTTTGCGGCGATGGAGAGGATCCGCGCCGGCGCCCGCCTGCACACCCTGATGGGCGGCTTGTCCCCGGCGTGCGACGCGACGGTCACCGTGCTGCCCCCGCGCGCAGCGGTCGGGCGCAGGCACGCGAGTACGCCGTGTTTCGCGAACACGCGCCGATGCAGCCGACTCGGACATTCCTCACTGCAGCCTCATCCGCGCATCTTGCGCGTCTGGTACGAGCACAGTGAACCAGCAACAGTGGTCCGGACTCGTGCGGAAATGGCTGAAACGCCCGTACACGGGAACCAACAGCTGATGCGGAACGTGACGCGCATCACGCGGCGCAAAGTCCCGCGGGTCGGTCTTGTAGGACAAGGCGCCGGTGCCCGGTGTGGCGCCGGAGACGCCACCGTGCCAGTTCACCTAGGGAGATCGTGCAGAGCGCCGCAGTAGCTGCCGGGCGTTGACGACCAGGATTCCTGTCATAACCAGCGCCGCGCCGAGCGCGAAGCGCGCGTCGATCTGGTCGCCGAGCAGTAAAGCTCCAAACACGACTCCGAACAGCGGCGTCAGAAACGACAGCAGCATCAGGCGCGACGTCAGGTAGTGGCGCAGCAGCCAGAACCACAGCAGGTAGCTGCCGATCGCTATGAAAAGCGTCTGGAACAGGAGCGCGAGGACCGCGGCGGGCGAGATCACGACTCGCGTCTCGCCGGTGACCGCGGCGAACAGCAGCAAGGTGACGGCCGCGACGCCGACCTGATAGAAAACCGTCTTGATGGTCGAGGCGTTGCCGACTCGGCCGCGTCGCAGTACCACGTTGCTGAGCCCCCAGCAGGCGCCGGCGCAGAGTGCCAGCAGATCGCCGAGAACGACGTCGGTGGCCGGTCGACTGCCGCGCCCCAGGAAAGCGATGACGATGCCAAAAAAAGCTACCGCAATGCCGGCCCACTGGATGCGCCATAGCCGCTCCTCGGGGAGAAACTGCAGGCCGAGGGCCGTGAAGATCGGCGCCGAGTAAAGGAACACGATCGTGTGCGCGGCGCTCGTGTGTGCGAGCGCTTCGCCGATGAATACGAACTCGAGGGAGAACATGGCGCCCAGCAGCAGGCCGCTGCGCAAGCTGCCGTCGGTAAACGCGCGCGAGCCCTCGCGGATCAGCATCCACGTACCAAAAAAGAGCGCCGAAGCCACGAACCGGATGCCGAGCTGCATGGTCGGGGAGACGTCGGCGACAACCGCCTTCATGACGACCGGCTGCGCGCCCCACACCACGCACAAGCCGAGCACCAGCAGGACCGCCCGCGAATCGAGCGGACGCCGGGACGGCAGGGCCGGTGCCGGCGAGCTTGGCGCAGCGGCGTCGCTCGGCACGACGGGCTTCGAGGGGGTGGAATTCACGCGATCGCTCCGCGGGCTGGCCCGCTACTCTAACCGTGTTGGCCTTGCGGCGTGCGACCGCGCGCGACGCTCGACGCGGGACGCTGCGCCGGCCGCGACGTGCCGTGGACGCCGGCTTCGTGCCCTCTGTAGTCTGGAGGCGGGCCGCGGCCGCTGCCGTGCAGCTCCGTTCGAGTTCCTTCGATCCAGGCAAGTCGGTGCGCCGCGGTGAACGCTTCCACACTCGAAGTCCGTCCGTGCCGCGCGAAAGGCGACTTCGAGCGCCCGGTCGACTACTTCCACGGAGCGAGCGATGAGTCGCTGCTCGCGATGGGTGCGGATCGCGCGAAATTCCCGGCGCGCGACCTATGGGTCGCGAGGCTCGTGGAGGACGCGGCGCGCGCCGCCTCCGAGAGGCAGTGGTTCCACGTGCTTTGGTGCCTGGACGGCGAGGCCATTGGTCATTCGAACGCCGCCCACATCGTTTACGGGGAGCACGCGTTCGTCCATCTCCACGTTTGGGATCGCGTCCGGCGCCGTTCGGGTCTCGGCCTCGAGTTCTTCAGGCGATCGGTGCGGTTAATCGCCACGGAGTTGCGCCTCAAAGAGGTCATCTGCGAGCCGTACGCGCACAATCCCGGACCCAACCGCGTACTCGAGCGGGCGGGATTTCAATTCGTGAAGTGCCATCGGACCACGCCAGGTCCGATCAACTTCGAGCAGGAGGTCAATCGCTGGGTATTTCGCGTTGGCGGCGACGATCCGCTGGATCGCGCGAGCAGTCACCGCAGCTGAGATACGTAGCCTCGGCGCGCGGTTCTCGCCACGCTCCGGCCGTGAGCTGCATCCGCGCGCATCCGGCCCGCATCGGCGGGACGGCCGGCACGGGTTGGTCGGATACGGAGGCCCGCCGCTTAGCTTCTCCCGGTCCGTGGGCCGAGGAAGTACCACAGGGCGAGCCCGACCACGGGCAGCACAAGCACCAGCACGGTCCAGATGACCTTCTTGGCCGTGTCGGCGCCGCTCTGCAGGATGTTGACGATCGCCCAGATATCCGCAACCAGAACGAGAAAACCCCAGAGACTGTATGGATACATCACGATTACTCCTTGGATTCCCCGGGCAGCGCGGGAGGCTGTCGGATCGCCTTTCCGCACAAGCCGGCGCCGCGTTCGTGCGCATCCAGTATACGGGTAACGCTGCGCGCGCACGGTCGGGCGCGATCGCGGCAGCATGTGCCATCAAGCGGTGACGCCGTTCAGCGCCGCAGATCCGCAACGTTCGACTCGGTCTTAGGACGGACCCTCCATTCCGACCGGACGACTCGGCGGCACCTGGCTCGGTTCCTTGGAGTCGACGGCCCGGACAACAAGAAACTCAATGAAATCTCGCCCCTGCGGCGCGTCGCCGAGGGGACCGTGCCGGTGCTGCCGGTGCACGGTCGCGAGGATGTCGTTATGCCCGTCGACCAGAGCGCGGACATGGCGCGCGCACTCAAGCATGCCGGAAAGTCGGTCGAATTCGTTGCGCTCGCGAATGAAGACGACTGCCTTTCTCAAAGCGCAACCCGTCTGCAGATGGTGACGACCTCGATCGAGTTCCTGCGTAAGTACAATCCGCCGACTGGATCTTGTTGCCCCGACCGGCCTTCCGCAGATATCCATCTCTGGACGTGCAGGGGAGGAAAGGTAGGATTGTCCGAGGCTGGGGCTACCGTCGGTGGCCCTCCCGGAGCGGAGGTCGAAATCGATGTGGAGGCGGGTGGCATTGTATGGTGCGCTGCTGGCGGCGGGAACGTTCGCGCTGCAATGGCTTGACTACCAGCGCCTCGCGCGTGCACGTTCGGGTGAGATCTACATCTTCCTGGTCGCGCTCGCGTTCCTAGCGCTCGGGGTCTTCCTGGGCGCGCGCCTTTTCGGTGCGGCCAGGCCCGCGGCCTTCGACGGCAACCCAAAGGCCCGCGAGGCGCTCGGCATCAGTCCGCGCGAGCTGACGATCCTTGGCGAGATCGCAGCCGGCCGCTCCAACAAGGAAATTGCGGCCCACCTCAACGTGTCACCCAACACGGTCAAGAGCCACGTCGCGCGCTTGTTCGAGACGCTGGGCGCGAAACGGCGCACGGATGCGATCAACAGGGCGCGCGAGCTCGGAATCCTGCCGTGACCGGCGCCGAAAACGGATGAAATTGGTCGAATCACCCTTCTGGGTGATTGCTCCGGGCGGGCGCAGCACCGTCAATGGCGTCCCAACCGACTCGAAAGAGGAAGATTCCATGCTTCGCAAGGTAATGCAGTACGGCACGATCGCAGGCCTCGTCGTTGGCATTCCGGCCTTCCTGATGCCCGTCCTGATGGACGGGCACCCGCCGTTGGCCTACGGCCTCGTCATCGGCTACGCCACGATGCTGGTCGCGCTGAGCGCGGTTTTCGTGGCGATCAAGCGGCACCGGGATGAGGAGCTCGGCGGAGTCATCGCGTTCTGGCCGGCGGTCGGACTCGGCCTCGCGATCAGCGTGGTCGCGGGTGTCTTCTACGTCCTTGCCTGGGAAGCGGCGCTTGCGGTCACGCACATGGACTTCGCGGCGAGTTACGCGAAAACGCTGATCGCGGAGCAGCAGGCAAAGGGGGTCACGGGCGCGGCGCTCGCGAAGCTCACCGCCGACATGGAGCGGTTCAAGATCGAGTACGCGAGTCCGCTCTATCGGATGCCGATGACGTTCGCCGAAATCTTCCCGGTCGGGGTTCTCGTTTCCGTCGTGTCCGCGGCGCTGCTGCGCAATCCGCGTTTCCTGCCGTTGCGCCGCCGGCAGCCGGACGCGGCGTAGGGCGCCCCCGATCTGCGCCAGCCGCGGGCGTGCGGGGGAGCGCCGCAGCACGTGGCGGCTGTCGCGGCGCGCGTTCCGAGAAACGCGCCGGGATAGACGCGAAGTTGCACGGGTACGCCGCCGCGTAGCTCCGTTTGAGCGCATTTCAAGTTTTGGTCGACGAACAGCTCGAGTGCGCCGGTCGCGACACAGGTCGCCGGAAGATTCGTCAGGTCCTCCGCGCGCGGCGGCCGCATATGAAGACACGCGGAACATGCGCAGCGATGACGGCGCTGCGACGCGGGCTCCGCGGCGCCACCAATAGCCGATCGCGCAAGTGGCGAGGCGAATTTCGTTCGGTCGGCCAACGAAAAAATTATGACTGGTGACCCCTCCTGCGCAGGGGCGACGGCTTTCGCCCGGGTGTCACACGTTTTTTTTGGTGGTATCGTAAGTACAACAATGCGACGGTGAGGCTTTCCGGAAGCGGACGGCATCACCGGCGGGGATGTGGCGGAGTCGCAACATCACCTCGCGCTGGAATAGGGACCACCGATTTGCGGTCGCGCCCGCGGCGGCGGTCCATCACGAATCAAGGCGCCGACCACGGGAACCCCCCACATGAGCCGTTCGACCAACTATTCATTCGCACTCACGCTCGCCATTGCGAGCGTCCTGGGTACCGCCCGCGCCGCGGATGCGCCGCCCAAGGTCACCGATGCGGGGCACCTCGAGGACATCGTCGTCACCGCGCAGCGACGCGAGGAGTCGGCGCAGAGCATCGGCATTGCGCTCACGGTGCTCACGGACGCTGCGCTCAAGGACGCCGGCGTCGCCAAGGTCAACGACCTGCAGAACACGGTGCCGAGCCTTGAGGTCGAGCCCGCCTTCGGCAGCGGCCAGGCGCAATTCCGCCTGCGCGGCGTCGGCTTCATCGACTACACCGCCAATAACAGCTCGCCCGTGGCGGTCAACCTTGACGGCGTGGCGCTGCCGTTTCCGATCCAGACGCAGGGCCAGATCTACGACGTGAGCCGCGTCGAGGTGCTGCGCGGGCCGCAGGGCACCCTCTACGGGCGCAACACCACGGGCGGCGCCGTCAATTTCATCACCAACCGCCCGACCGCCGATGAGCAGGCCGGCTTCGACGTGAGCTACGGTACGCACAACGCATTCGTGGGCGAGGGCTATGTGTCGGGCCCGATCAGCGAGGGCTTTCGCGCGCGTCTCGCGGTTGCGATTGAGGACGGCGGTAACTGGCAGCGCGAACGCGTGACGAATGCGTCGCTCGGCGACAAGAACAGGGTCGGCGGGCGACTGCAGCTCGAATGGGACAGCGCTCCCAACGTGAACCTGCGCCTCACGCTGCACGCCTCGCAGGACAAGTCCGACGGCTACGGCCTGCAGCTGCTGGTTCCCGAGGCCGCGACCTTCGCGGCGCCGGCCGTGCCCGCGGACACGAGCGTGTACGCGACCGGCTGGAGCCTGAGGCCGGGCTTTGCCGCGGCCGTAGGTATCTCACCGACCACGAAGCCCGGTGTCGACAACAGCAACCTCGGCGCCAATATCGATCTCAACGTCGATCTTGGCAGTGTCAAGTTCACCAGCATCACTGCCTACAACAAATTGATCCGCCGCGAGCTCGGCGACTGGGACGCGAGCGACAACGTCGAATCGGATGTGTTTTTTCACGACCACGTCAAGGTGTTCTCGGAAGAGGCGCACCTTGCATCGACGGGTAGCGGGCCATTCGGCTGGGTGACGGGTGTCTACTATTCCGACGAGAAGTTGGACGAGTCGTTTTACAGCGATTTCGCGCAGCGCCTAGGCGGCGCGGCGGATACCACTTACGAGCAGGACGGCAAGACTCTTGGCGTCTTCGGGCAGGGGACGTACCAATTCACAGATGCGTTGAAAGGCATCCTGGGACTTCGCTACGAGCACGAAACGCTCGATCTCAAGAATCTTTACACGCTGTTCGCCACCGGGAACCCGCCGATATTCGATTCCGACCCGGGCACCTTCCAGTTGAGTGGTATCACGCCGCTCAACAAGTCACTGACGAATTCCGATCCGTCGGGCAAGATTGGCCTCGAATACCAGATCGCGCCGCGCGAGCTGCTGTACGCGAGCGTCAGCCGCGGCGTGAAATCGGGCGGCTTTACCGCCCACAACACGCTCAACCAGGCGGCCGTCGACCCGTTCTTGCCGGAGAGACTGACCGCGTACGAAATCGGTCTCAAGTCCGACTTTAGTTCGACGCTGCGCCTGAACGCCGCGGTGTTTCACTACAAGTACAAGGACGAGCAGATCCTGTCGAAGATCTTCGACTCGGTCTCCCAGTCCTACATCGGCCGCTTCGTCAATGCGGACTCGAAGATCGACGGGGTCGAGCTCGAACTCACGTGGCGGCCGCTCGACAGCCTCGAGATTACGCAGTACGCGGGCTACAAGAAGGGCACGTACACGAGCCAGCTGCTCAACAGCAACCCGGTCCCGACCGACTTCAACGGCCACGACCTCGATTTCCCGAAGACGAGCTACGGCGGCGAGTTTGCGCTGACGCTGCCGGCGGGCGGGTACCGAGTGCGCAGCGAGATCAACTACAGCTACCACGACAAATACGACCAGGTGTTCTTGCTCGAGAACGTCCAGGACGTGACCGGAAACCTGGCGGGACCACCGCAGTACCAGATCGACGCGTACTGGCTCGCGAACGCGAGCGTCTCGCTGCTGCCGGATTCCGGCGACAAGTGGGCGGTCGGGCTCTGGGTGCACAACCTGACCAACCAGAAGTACTTCCTGACGAAAAACTTCTTCCTCCCCGGTACCAACGTCGCCGCGGCCGGCGAGCCGACGACGATCGGCATCCGGCTTTCGGGCAAGTTCTGAGTCGGCGGGCAGTCGCGCGGAGAGTAGGCCGGTGCTTAAGAAATTCGTGCTTGGATTCGTCGGGGTCTTGGTCGCGATCGTCGTGATCGCATGGCTGGCACTGCGCGGCCCGGACATCCCGTACGCCACGCTCGATGCCAAGTACGCGTCTGCGGGCTCGGGCTTCGTCGAGCTCCCGGGCGGCGTGCGCCTGCACTATCAGGCGGACGGCGATGCGACCAAACCCCCAATTGTGCTCGTACACGGTTACGGCGACTCGTTCACTTCTTGGGAGGGCTGGACGCGCGTGCTCGCGAAGGACCACCGGGTCTATAGCATCGACTTGCCGGGGCACGGGCTCACGCGCGCGCCGGATGGGTACCGGGCCTCGGCGAGCGGCTTCGTCGCGCTCGTCGACGGGTTCGCGACCTCGACGGGGCTCCCGCGCTTTGCGATTGCCGGCAACTCGATGGGCGGGGGCGTCGCGTGGCAGTACGCGGTTGCGCACCCGGAACGCCTGTCCGCGCTCATTCTCGTCGATGCGGCCGGCTGGCCGATGCCGCCACCGGCCGACTTGCCGCTCGCGTTCAAGATCCTCCGCTACCGCGTCGGACGCTGGGCGCTCGCGCAGATCGACAACCGGCCGCTGATTTCGCAGGGCTTGCGCAAGGACGTGTACGACCCTACGGTCATCACCGAGGCTTTCATCGACCGCTGGGCGGAATTCCAGCGCGCGCCCGGACACCGCGAGATCCTGATGTCGGCGGACCTGGGTTCACTCGCGAGCGCGAACGAGGCGACCCTGGGAGCGCTCAAGGTGCCCACGCTCGTGCTGCACGGCGAGGCGGATCCGCTCATTCCGCTCGCGAGCGGCCGGCGCTTCGCCGCGGCCATTCCGGGCGCGCGCCTCATCGTCTATCCGAAGGTCGGTCACCTGCCGCAGGTGGAAATCCCGGGCCAGTCGGCCGGCGACACCGCCGCATTCCTCGCGGAACCTACCCAAGGCAACTAGACGGTACTGGCATTGCGCGCTTCGGCGCGCCTGCGCATACTCGTTTTCCTCGCAATTTCATGCGAGGGATCGAGGGGGCGCCGCATGATCCGCCGTGTCGTGATTCTCGCCGCCTGCGCCGCCTGCGCCGCCTGCGCCGCCGCGGTGGTCGCGGGCGCCGCACCCGCTGTGGCACCCGCGCCCGCGGCCCCCGCGATCCACATCCCGGAAGGCGGCCCCGGTCTAAAGTTCGACTTCCCGGGACTTGAGGTGGGGGTCGCCGAGTACGACGCGGGTCCCACCGGCACGACGGTGCTCTACTTCCCGGCACACGCGCTGGTTGCGATCGACGTTCGCGGCGGCGCGCCCGGCACGATCAATAGCGACGCCGCGCGCCTGGCGGCGGACGAGGGCTTCGTGAGTGCGGTGGTCCTCTCCGGCGGGTCCGCCTACGGCCTTTCGGCCGCCACCGGCGTCTCGAACGCGCTCAAGGAGCGCAGTCCCGATCCCGGCAACTGGCGCAACGTCGCTGTGGTGATGGGCGCGATCATTTTCGACCTCGGCGATCGCCGCTATAGCGCAGTGACGCCCGATGACGCACTCGGTCGCGCCGCGCTCAACGCGGCGCGACCGGGGTGGGTGCCGATCGGTGCCCGCGGCGCAGGTCGCTTCGCGATGCAGGGCGGCTATTTTGACCGCCAACACTCGGGCCAGGGTGCGGCCTTCGTGCAGGCGGGCGACACCAAGGTGCTCGTGATCACGGTGGTCAATGCGGTCGGCTCGATCGTGGATCGCAGCGGCAACCTGCTGCGCTGCTCGCAGCCCGTCGAGGGCAAGTGCCCGCCGATCGCGGACAAGTGGAAGGCCCACCTCGCCATGCTCGGGCTCGCGAAGGCCGCCGACGCCGGCGGCACCGCCGACGGCGGACTGACCGCGAACACCACGATCACTGCGGTCGTGACCAACCAGGCGATGTCGTACCACATGCTGCAGCGTCTCGCGATCCAGGTGCACAACTCCATGGGACGCGCGATCCAGCCCTTCGGCACGCGCGTCGACGGTGACACGCTTTTTGCGATCTCGACGGGCGAGGTCAAGAACTCGCCCCTCGATCCGATCGTCGTCGGTTCGCTCGCCTCGGAAGCGGCCTGGGACGCGATCCTCGCGAGCGCGCCGATCGAACCCGCGCCGGCACCGCGCACGACCGAGAAGCCGGCGCCCGCGACGCTCGCTCAGGCAGTCGGTCGCTACCAGTTCGTGCCGGGCGTCACGGCCGAGATCCGCCTGCGCGCCGAGGCGCTCGAGATCGAGGTAACCGGGCGCGACAGCCTTTACCTGCCGGTCGGCAAGGCGGTGGCGTTGACGGCGGTTGCCGCGAATGAGTTCGAGATCGGCACGCCCCGTGCCGATCGCCTGCACATCGATCGCGACCCGCGCGGCCGGGTGGAGGGTTTCACGATCAATCCCGGGCCCTGGCCGCTGCGCGCGGCACGCCTGCCCGCGAAATAGCCAGCGCCGCGCTTTAGATGCAGCGCCCGCCGTCAACTTCGAGCGCGACGCCGGTGACCATCGAGGCCTCGTCCGAACAGAGGTAGAGCGCGGCGTTGGCCATATCCTCCGGCGTTGCAAAACGCCCGAGCGGGATCGTCGCGAGGAATTTCGCGCGGATCTCGGGCGTGTCGGTGCCCATGAACGTCGCGAGCAACGGCGTCTCGCTGGCGACCGGGTTCAAGGCGTTGACGCGGATGCCAAAGGGCGCGAGTTCGACCGCCATCGCGCGGGTCGCGGTGATGACCCAGCCCTTGCTCGCGTTGTACCAGGTGAGGCGCGGACGAGGGCTCACGCCGCCGGTCGAGGCGATATTGAGGATCGCGCCGCCACGCCGGCTTTTCATGGACGGCACGAAGGCGCGCGCGGTCAGGTAGACGGAGCGGACGTTGACCGCGAGCAGGCGCTCGAACTCGGGCTCGGCGATGTCCTCGAGCGCGGTCGGCACGTGACCGATGCCGGCATTGTTGACCAGGATGTCGACGGGTCCGAGCGCGGTACCGACGGACTCCGCGAGCGCCGCGACCGAGGTGGCGCTCGACACGTCCGCGGTCAGCGGCAGCGCCGCCGGGCCGAGCTCGGCGGCGAGCGCGGCGGCCGCCCGGCCGTCGATGTCGGCGATCGCGACGCGCGCACCCTCGGCGATGAAGCGCCGGACGATGCCGGCGCCGATGCCGGAGGCTCCGCCCGTGACGATCGCAATCTTGCCCGAGAGTCGCACGATGGTGCCTCGCTAGTGCGGAGTCCGAAGACATACCCGCGTCATCGGTGTCGCGCGGCGACCGTCTTCACGGCCGTAAACGAATAGAGTGCTTCCATTCCCTTCTCGCGTCCGTGCCCCGACCAGCCGACGCCGCCGAACGGGAGTTCGACGCCGCCGGCGGCCCCGTAGTCATTCAGGAACACTTGCCCCGCGCGCAGCCGTGACGCGAGACGATGCTGGCGGCCCGCATCGCGCGTCCAGGCGCCGGCGACGAGGCCGAAGCGCGTGCCGTTCGCGATCGCGATGGCCTCGTCTTCGCTGTCGAACGGCAGCACCACCTGCACGGGTCCGAAGATCTCCTCCTGCGCGAGCACGTGGCCGGGACCGGGAGGGGCGAGCAGAAGCGGCGCGACGTAGTGGCCGCCGGCGGGCGCATCCGCGACGATTTCGCCGCGCGCAAGCACCTGCGCGCCGCCTTTGATGCCGGCTTCGAGCATCGCCTCGACGCGGCGTCGCTGCGCGGCGGAGATCAACGGTCCGAGATCAAGATCGCGCGCCGCGGGTCCGGCGCGCAGCGCGCGGTAGCGCTCTGCAAGTGCCTCGACCACGCGCGCGTAGATGCCCCGCTGCAGCAGGAGGCGCGAGCTCGCCGAGCAGGTCTGGCCGGCGTTCTGCAACCCCGCGCGCGCGAGCACCGGCAGCGCCGCCTCGAGATCCGCATCGTCAAAAACGAGCTGCGGCGACTTGCCGCCGAGCTCGAGCGTCACGGGCGCGACATGCCCTGCGGCGGCGCTCTGCACGAGGGTCCCGACCTCGACCGAACCCGTGAACGAGACGTGGTTGATGCCGGGGTGCGCCGCGAGCGCGGCGCCAGCTTCCTCGCCGAGGCCGGGTACCACGTTGATGGTGCCCGGCGGGAATCCGGCTTCCGCTGCGAGACGCGCGAACGCAAGCGTCGTCAGGGACGCTTCTTCCGCGGGTTTCACGACCACCGAGTTGCCGGCCGCGAGGGCCGCGCCCACCGATCGCCCGATGATCTGCATCGGGTAGTTCCACGGAATGATGTGTCCGGTCACGCCGTGCGGCTCGCGCAGGGTATAGACCGTATAGCCCTCGAGAAAGGGGATCGTCGTGCCGTGCAGCTTGTCGGCGGCGCCGCCGTAGAACTCGAGGTAACGGGCGAGCGCCGTGACATCGGCGCGCGCCTGGCTGCGGGGTTTGCCGACGTCCATCGTCTCGAGCGCCGCGAGTACGTCCGCGTGCGCGAGCACGGCACGGCCGAGCGCGCTCAGCAGCCGGCCGCGCTCGAATGCAGCGAGGCGGCCCCACGCGCCCTCGAAAGCGGCGCGCGCGGCGGCGACGGCGGCATCGACGTCGGCGTCGAGGCAGCGCGCGATCGCGCCGACCGTCGCGCCGGTCGACGGATCCTCGACGGGCAGCGTGCCCTTGCCGGTGGCGCTGCGCCACTCGCCGCCAATCAGTGCCAGCTCCGAAGCGAACGGAATGCTCATGCCGGAGTCACCCGAGGAAGAATTCCCGCCAGCGCACGCTCGAGGTTCGGCGTCGCGGCGACCAGCTCGCGAGTGTACGCGTGTCGGGGATTGTCGAGCACCTCGGCCGTCGGACCCTCCTCGACGATGCTGCCCGCCTGCATCACCAGCATGCGGTCGGTAACCGCGCGCACGACAGCAAGGTCGTGCGATACGAACAGGTAGGCGAGCTCGCGGGCGGCCGACAGCTCCATCAGCAGCGTGAGGATCTGGGCGCGGAGCGAGGCATCGAGCGCGGAAACGGCTTCGTCAAGTATCACGAGGCGCGGTTCGACCACGAGCGCACGCGCGATCGCGATGCGCTGGCGCTGCCCGCCCGAGAACTCGTGCGGCCGGCGGGCGGCATCGGCGGGTGCCAGGCCGACCGCGGTCAGTGCCGCGGCGACGCGTCGGTCGCGATCGGCGATCGACGGTGCCTCGGCAAGGAGGTGGAGGGGTTCCGCGACGATCCGTCCGATCCGGTGGCGCGGATTCAGGCTTCCATACGGATCCTGGAAGACCGCCTGCACCGTGCGCCGCAGTTGCCGGGTCGCGGCCGCTGTCGCGCCGGTGAGGCTTTCGCCGCCGATGCGCACCGCGCCTGCGTCGGCGGTCTCGAGACCAAGGAGCGCGCGAACCAGGGTCGACTTGCCGCTGCCTGACTCACCCACCAAGCCCACGCGCTCGCCCGGCGCGACCGAGAGGCTCACACCGTTCACCGCGACGCGACGCGCGGGGCGGCCGAAGAAACGTGTACGCGCGGCGCTGTAGGAGCGGACGAGGCCGAACGCCTCGAGGAGCGGCGCTGCGGTCGGGGTCGGCCGCGGCGCGGAGTCCGGCAGCGTGAAGTTCCGCACCAGCTCGCGCGTGTAGGGGTGACGCGGAGCGCTCAGCATCGCGCGGGTCGCGCCCTGCTCGACGATCCGGCCGGCCTCGAGGATCGCGAGGCGCGCGGCAATGCCGGCCACGACCGCGAGGTCGTGGGTGATCAGCACCAGCGCCATGCCATCCGCCGTCGCGAGGCCGACAAGGAGATCGAGGATCTGCGCCTGCGTGGTCACATCGAGCGCGGTCGTCGGCTCGTCGGCGATCAGGAGCCGCGGTGCGAGCGCAATCGCCATCGCGATTGCGACGCGCTGGCGCTGGCCGCCGGACAACTGCTGCGGATAGCGATCGAGGCTCACGCGCTCGGGATCGAGGCCGACACGCCGCAGCGTCGCCGCCGCGCGCTCGCGTGCCGCCGCCGCCGACAGCGCGCCGTGCACGCGCGCGGTCTCGGCGACCTGCGCGCCGATGGTCATCAGCGGATTGAGAGCGGTCGCGGGCTCCTGGAAGACGATGCCGATGCCGCGGCCGCGGACCTCGCCAAGGGCGCGTTCGCCGGCGCCGACGAGCTCGGTGTCGGCGAAGCGCACGCTGCCGCGCACCGCGGCTCCCGTCGGCAGCAGGCCCAGAATCGCGAGTGCCGTCAGGGACTTGCCAGAGCCCGACTCGCCGGACAGACCGACGATTTCGCCGCGTTCAATCTCAAGATCGATCGACTCGAGCACGGGGCGGCCGTCGAGCGTGACCGAAAGGTTGCGGATGGAGAGCAGCGACACCGTCAGCGCCCCGTACCCGCGCGCGACCCGAATGCGCGCGCGAGCGCGTCGCCAAGGAGACCGAGTGCCAGCACCGCCAGCGCGAGCGCGAGCCCCGGGAAGAGCGCGAGCCACGGTGCCGGGCCGACGAGCGTCTGCGCATCGTTCAGCATGCGTCCCCAGCTCGGTATGGGCGGCTGCGCGCCGAGCCCGACGTAGGAGAGACCTGCCTCCGCCGCGATGCCGAGCGCGAGCTGGATCGCGGCCTGGGCGATGAGCAGGCCCGCGACGTTCGGCAGCAAATGCTCGAAGGCAATCGCGAACGGGCCGCGCCCGGCGAGGCGCGCCGCGAGCACGAAGTCGCGCGGCATCAATGCGAGCGCGCTGCCGCGCGCGAGGCGCGCAAACACCGGTACGTTGAAAATGCCGATCGCGATCACCGCCGTCAGGACCCCCGGCCCGAGTGCCGCCGACAGCAGCACCGCGAGCAGCAGGGCGGGGAATGCAAACAGCAGGTCGTTGCAGCGCGCGAGGACTTCATCGACAAGGCCGCCGCGCGCCGCGGCCGCAAGTCCGAGAGGCGTGCCGACGAGCGCGCCCAGCAGCACCGCACCGAAAGCAACCGCGAGCGAGGTGCGTGCGCCGACCGCGACCATCGCAAACACGTCTCGGCCGAGCGGGTCGGTACCGAACCAGTGCCGCGCGGAGGGCGCGGCGAGTCGTCCCGCAACGTCGAGCGCGAGCCCCGAGTCGAACACGGGCGTCAGCGAGGCGAGTGCGAGCAGCACGTAGGCGCCGATCACGCTGATACCGAGCAGCGTGCCCGGTCCAGGTCGTGAGCCTGGCATCGGGTTCACGTGCCGCGCTCTTGCCGAAGACGCGGATCGACAACGGCATATAGGAGCTCGACCGTGAAATTGACGAGCACGACGGCGGCCACCAGAAGGAGCACGACGCTGCGGACCACAATGAGGTCGCGCTGCGCCGTCGCCTGAAAAATGAGGCGCCCGAGGCCGGGCAGTGCGAACACCGTCTCGATGATGATGGCACCCGCGAGCAGGAACGAGAACTGAAGGCCCAGCACGGTCAGGACCGGAATCAGCGCGTTCGGCAACGCGTGACGCAGCAGCGCGGCACGCGGCGAGAGACCCTTGGCGCGCGCGGTGCGCACGTAGTCCTCCTCCAGCGTCTCGCCAAGCGAGGTCCGCAGCACGCGCGCAAGGATGCAACCCTGCGGTAGCGCGAGCGCGATGGCGGGCAGCGTCAGTGCTGCGAGCGCGGGGCCGGCGCCGTGCGCCCAGCCGGGAAAGCCGCCGGCCGCGAACCAGTTGAGGTGCACGGCAAAGACCAGGATCAGGAGCAGGCCGAGCCAGAAATTGGGAACCGACAGTCCCACCTGGGCGAGGCTCATCAGCACCCGATCCGCGCGCCGGCCGCGATTGAGCGCGGCGCCGAGCCCGATCGGTACCGCGACCGCAACCGCGAGCGTAAGAGCGTAGACGGCGAGCGGCAGCGACACGGCGAGGCGCTCGGCGACGAGCTCGGCGACCGGTACGCGATAGGTGTAGCTGGTGCCGAGGTCACCGCGCACGAGGCCAAGGAGCCACTCGAGGTACTGGCGCCAAGCGGGCGCGTCGAGCCCGTAATCGGCGCGCAGCGCCGCGACCGCCTTGGGACTCGCGTTGAGACCCATCATGTAAGTGGCGGGATCGCCGGGCAGCACGTCGACGAGCAGGAAGATGAGCGCGGACGCCACCAGCAGCGTCAGGGTCAGCGAGACGACGCGCCCGGCGAGGTAATAGGCGCTGACGTGACGGCGCAGCGCCACCACCCCCAGTGCGAAGAGCGCGAACGTCGCCACCGCCAACAGCGTCGCCGGCAGGTGCGCGGAGCCTGGCTCCCGTTCGCTCGCGGTGGGTGCATCGAGGTAGGCCCGCGTGACGTCGATGCCCTGGATCGGTGCTTCGTGCCAGAGCCCGCGCAGGTCCGCTCGCCAGACGCCGAGTTTCGGCAGCTCAAACAGGAAGACGTTGACCGAATCCTCCGCGATCGTGCGCTGCACGTCGCCGAGCAGCCGGCGCCGCGAGTCGGGATCACGCGTGCGCGACAGCGTGTCGAGGAGCGCTGCGTAGTGGGGGTTGTGGTAGCCGAAGTAGTAGCCGGGCCTCGCGTAGATGTCGTAGTCCATGGGCTCGGTGTGCGAGACGATCGACAGGTCGAAGTCGTGGTTCTTGAAGACCTGCTCGAGCCACTGCGCCCACTCGATGTTCTCGATGTGCACGCGTATGTCGACCGCGCCGAGCTCGGCGGCGATGATCTCGCCGCTGCGGCGCGCGTAGTAGGGTGGCGGCAGGCGCAGCGTCACGTCGAAGCCCCGCGCGTAGCCGGCCTCCGAAAGGAGCGCGCGCGCGCGGGCCGGGTCGAAGGGGTAGCGCGCCGTGAGGTCGATGTAGGCGGGGTCGTGCGGCGGAAAGTGGCTGCCGATGGGCTCGCCGTAGCCGTACATTGCACCCTTGATGATCGCCGCGCGGTCGATCGCGTACGCAAGCGCGCGCCGCACGCGCAGGTCGTTGAACGGCGGCCGCGCGTTGTTGACCGCGAGCAGCGTCTCGCCCTCGGTCGAGCCGACGACGACCTTGAAGCGCGGGTTCTCGGCGAGCGCGGCGAGGCTTTCGGGAGAGGTGAAGTTCGAGAATGCGTCTACATCGCCCGCGAGCAGCGCCGCGAGCGCGGTACTCGCGTCGGGCACGACCCGGAAGGTCACGCGCTCGAGGAGCGCAGGCACCCCCCAGTAGTTGGGATTGCGTTCGAGAACGATGGCATCGCCCTTGCGCCACTCGCGAAACCGGAAGGGGCCGGTGCCGACGGGCGCCGTCGCGGCGCTCTTCACACTCGCCGGACTTAAAATGACGAGGTTTCCCCAGCCGAGGTAGGTCAGGATCTCTGCGACCGGGCGCGCGAGCTCGAGCGTGACGGTGAGCTCGTTGTCGACGCGAACGTCCTTGACGGGCTGCAGGAGGTCGCGGAGTGGGTTCTTCGAACCCTCGGCGCGTGCGCGCTCGAGCGAGAATTGCACGTCCTCGGCTGTCAGCGCCGTGCCGTCGTGGAAGCGGACGCCGGCACGCAGGTGAAAGCGGTAGGTGAGGCCGTCCGCGCTCACGTCCCAGTCGCGGGCGAGAGCCGGCACGACGCTGCCGTCCTCCTCGATCCGCGTTAGACCTTCGAAGACGTTGGCGTAGAGAACGTCTTGCGTCGCCTCGGCGGAGGTGGCGCTCGGGTCGAGGTTGGGCGGCTCGAGCGCAATGCCGATCGTGATCGATCCGCCCGGTGCCGCGAACGCCACTGCGGGCAGCACGCTAGCGGCGAGCAAGAGGGCGAGCGCCGCGAGGGCCCCGCCGCGCGAGGCTCGGCTCGTTGAGCTCACGCGCCGCGGGTCAGCAGCTGGTGCGCCGAGCGTGCCATGACCTTGGCCGATGCGACGAGGTCGTCGATGCCGACGTACTCATCCGGCTGGTGCGCGAGATCGAGGATTCCGGGCCCGTAGGCGATGCAGTCCTTGAGTCGCCCGATCCGGTCGATGTGCTTCTGGTCGTAGGTGCCGGGCGAGCAGACGATCTCGGCATCGCGGCCGAGCACCGCGCGCACGGCCGCGGCGGTCGCCTTCACGACCGGGCCGTTGCGGTCGGCCATCACCGGCAACACCTTGAACAGGTCGCGCATGGAATACGCAAAGCCCGGCCGCTCGCGCACCAGGCGCTCGAGCACGTCGCGGATCTCGCCCTTGACGCCGTCGAGCGTTTCCTCAACCAGGAAGCGCCGGTCGATCACGATGCGGCAGGAGTCGGCGACGCAAGGTGCCGGTAAACCTTCGAAGTCCTCGGACTGGCCACCGTGCACGGAATTGATGTTGAGCGTCGAATGGCGGGCGGCGGGCGGCACGACCGGCATCGAAGTGGTCCGCGCCGAGAGTTTCGGCAGCACCTCGTGCTCGAGGCGCTCCAGGACCGCGCCCATGTGGCGAATGGCAGAGTCGCCGAGGAAGGGCATCGAGCCGTGCGCGATGCGGCCCTTGGTCTCGAGTTCCGCCCACCACACGCCGCGGTGGCCAATGCAGACGCGATCGACGTTGAGGGGTTCGGGGATGATCACGTGCTGCACGCGGGTCGGCGCGAACCAGCCGCGCTCGGCGAGGTAGGCGACGCCGCCGTAGCCGCCGGATTCCTCATCGACCGTGCCGGAGATCTCGAGCGCACCCGGCAGCGGCAGGCCGGAATCAATCAGTGCCTCGACGGCGACGATCGAGGCCGCGATACCGGCTTTCATGTCGCAGGTGCCACGACCGTATATGCGGCCGTCGCGGACGAGGCCGGCGAAGGGGTCCACGCTCCAGCCACGGCCCGTCTCGACGACGTCGATATGCCCGTTGAAGTGCACGCAGGGGCCTGCGCCGCTGCCCTCGCGCCGCGCCACCACGTTGATCCGCGGATAGCGATCGTTGTCGCCGGGCGCGCCTTCGCCGCGCACGTACTCGATCGTGAAGCCGCGCTTCTTGAGGCGTTGACCGATCGCCTCGGCGCACTCGCGGTAGGCCATGCCGGGCGGATTGGTGGTCGGGAACCGCACCAGTTCCTGAGTCAGCGCGACGAGTTCCTCGCGGCGCTCCTCGATGGTGCGCATCACGCGCTCGATGTTCTCGGTCACTCTCTGGTATCCAGGGGTAGCGGCAAGCGTCGGTCGCGCCGGCACAGCTGCGATTCGGAGCGAGGTCTGCAGCGCTTGCTTGACGCGATGAGGGCGAGCGCCGGGCGATAAGGCCAACACTCGGGAGTCTAGCCGATCCCACCCTCCGGGCACCTCGCGCCGGCCGCGCCCGCGTCCGTCACGTGGCGCATATATAGAGTGGCGCGCCGGCGCGTCAGTCAGGCGCGATGATTCGCGAGAATTTGTCAATTTAGTCAACAGCTTACGGCGATCACGCCGCACCGATCGACGCGTCCGTTGCCGATCTCCCGACTCCAACCCGCAAGCGCCGGAAGTGCGCTTCAACAGATCGGCGCGGGAGGGGATCATGGACGCGAAATCATCGAAGGCCTGTTTCGGAACCTGGGCGCTCGCGGTTGTTGCCGCGTGTTGCACAATCACTGTGTCGCGGGCAGCGGGCGACGCGCTCGCACCCGCGGTCCACATCACGATCGGAATTCCGAGCCCGCACAGTCGGATCGGGGACGGCACGAACTCCGCCGACGGCGGTGAGCCGATCCGACAAAGTCTCGCGAAGTCACTTGGCATTTCCTTGCTGCCGGTCGTCGCGCTGCAGTCGAAGGTGACCGATCAGATCGTCAGCGAGGAGACGGCACTGCATTGCGACTACTCTCGATGAGGGCCAGCAGAGCCGGCGGAACCCCCGCGGCTGACGTCGTATGCGAGTCGGAGGCCGTATCACGTCGCGACCACAGTCAGGCCGTGGCCGGCCCTGTACGATGGCAAAGGTTGTTTGGTCGGCTCGGTCCACTTCACGGGGGGAGGTCGTAAATGAAGACGCTCAAGTTGTTGCTGGTGGGATCCGCCTTCGCCGTTGCGCGAATCGCGGCTGCCGATCCGCCACCGCCGTCGCCGCCGGCGGCGCCGACACTTGCCGAGCTCCACGCAGCCTGCGACGCGGACATTCAGAAGCTGTGCGGCGGCATCCAGCCGGGCGGCGGTCGAATACTGGCCTGCCTCAAGCAGAACAAGGACGTCGTATCCCCGACCTGCAAACAGGCGATCGTGAAGGCGGTACAAGCCGCGCCCGCCGGTCCGTCCTGACAGCCGATCGGTAACGGCGCTCAGATCGCGCGCCGCGGAGCCGAGCGCCGGACAATACGGCGCAGCGGATCGCTCGCGGGGCTCGGATAGATCCTGACGCCTATCTAGCGGTCCGTGCTGCGTCGCAGTGCAATGCTGCCGCGCCCCGGCGCGCGTAGGCAAACCCCGCAATCCCGGCCGTGTATCCGGCCAAAAACCACCGTTTCCTCAAGGGGTTCGCCAGCGGGCCGATACGCCGGCGTAGCCGCCCGAGACACCGCCTTTGCCCACCCCCTACACGCCTGCCGCCCGGCTTTTTCGTCGCCGGATCCGCATTGCCTACGCGGCGGTTCTGCTGCTGCTGGTCGGTGCGCTCGTGTGGGTCGCGAGCGGCGTACAGGGCTTCCTGGCGCGCGATGCCGATCACGGTGAGATGGTCAGCACCGCGGGGCGCCTGCGCGGCCAATCGACCGAGGTCATCCTACCCGCGTTCGTGCAGGCGCTGACGCCGCAGCTCGCGAACAAGACTGAGCTCCAAGGGGCGCTCGATC
This sequence comes from Pseudomonadota bacterium, assembly GCA_025355245.1. Lineage (GTDB taxonomy): Bacteria > Pseudomonadota > Gammaproteobacteria > Steroidobacterales > Steroidobacteraceae > CAIKZZ01. The sequence goes on from JANXZZ010000043.1 coordinate 125,358, forward strand.
GCTGGGCGGCGCAACACGAGAAAGTCGAGAAATTCCTGAGCCGCGTCTGCCGTGATGACGAATCGCTTTGCCGCGACTTCCAGTCGCTCAAGGCGCGGATGCGGGATACCGCGAGCGCCGCGCGCGCCGCGGCCGAGGCGCCGGCAAGCATGCGAATGCAGGCACTGGCGCGATTGCAGGCCCAGCAGCGCGAGCACTTCGACGCAGCGAAGACCTGGGTTGCCGACCTTGCGAGGCACTTCGCGACGGAGGCCGCCGAGCAGCAGAAGGCACTGCTTCGCTGGGCGATCGGCATCGTGCTGGCCGTGGCGCTAATGATTGCTCTCGTGCTCGAGCCGGTAATCCGCCGCCTGCAGCGCGAGCGCTCCGAGGTCGATCACGCGGCGGACGAGCGCAGTCGGCTCGCCAGGGGCGTCGAGGAGGCGTTGCGCGCGCTCGAGGCGCATCGCTACACGAGCGGGGGTTCCGATCATCGCGATGACCTCCAACGCACTGGCCGGAGATCGCGAACGGTGCCTCGTCGTCGGCATGAACGACTACGTGTCGAAGCCGGTCGACGCCGCGAAACTCCGCGTAGCGCTCGAGCGCGCGCTCGCACCCGCGGCGGCAGCCGCGGACCTCAGCGCGACGACGGCGGGGCGCATCGCAGGCGGCTGAGTCCTCGCGACACCGCTTGCGGTGCCGGCTCGCTTTTCGGCGGCGCGGCCGCTCAGGCCAGCGGACTGCCGACAACGATACCGACCGAGGCGACAAACTCCGCAGCGGAGGACTTCGCGCCGCCGTCCGGGCGGACCTTGAGTAGTTCGAGCCGCCCGCCTTGCACGGTTACGTCGACGCTCTCGCTGCCGATCCGGCTCACGGTGCCGGGGTTGCCGCTGACGTCGGCAAAACGGCGGGCGGAGTGCTTGCGCGCGTCCAGGATGCGGACCTTGCGCCCCTGCACCGTGGTCCACGCACCGGGCGACGGATTGCATCCGCGGACGAGGTTGTAGACGGCATCCAGGTGGGCGTGCCAGTTGATCTCAGCCTCCGGGTCCCGGCACCAGCCTTCGTAGCTCGCGGCTCCCTCGTCCTGGATCGTCTCTTTGTGCCGGCCCGCGACGACCGCGTCGGCGGCCTCGAGCATTGCGGCGACGCCTAGCGGGAACAGGCGATCAAAATAGAGCGTGCCCAGCGTGTCATGCGGCTGGATCGGCGTCGCCTTCTGGAGAACGACCGGCCCTTCGTCGAGCCCGTCCGTCGGCCGGAAGATAGTGACTCCCGTGACGGTCTCGCCTTTGATGATCGGCCAGTTGATCGAGCTCGGACCGCGGAATGCCGGCAGCAGGGACGGGTGGAATTGGATCGTGCCGTGGCGCGGAATATTCACGAAGGGTTGCGGCACGAACTGCAGGACGTAGGCCATGACGCCGAGGTCGACGTTGAGGTCGCGCATCGCCGCGGCCGCGTCCTCGCCTTTCAGGGACGGGAACTGGAAGACCTTGAGTCCGCGGTCGGTCGCGGCAGCCCTGAGCGGGTCGGGGCGCGCTCCCGGCTTTTCGGGTGCGCAGAACACGCCCGCGACTTCGTCGCCACGGCCGAGAAAGGCCTCGAGGACGCTCGCTCCGAAGGCTTGCTGTCCGATGATCGCGATTCGCATGAATGCCCCCCAGTGCCGTCGCTAGCGCGACGCCCCGCTCCGACTCGGGAAGGGTGCGTCTTCAGCGTCCGGTGTTGATCCAGACCACCTTCGATTCCGTGAAGTTCTCGATCGCTGCGTCGCCATGCTCGCGGCCGAAGCCGGAGTCGCGGGCCCCGCCCCAGGGAAGCCGCACGTCGGTCGGCCCGTACGTGTTCACCCAGACCGTACCCGCCTTGAGGCGACGCGCGAACCGATGCACGCGCGAAATGTCGCTGCTCCAGACTCCCGCGGCCAGACTATACGCCGTGCCGTTCGCGATTCTGAGCGCCTCGTCTTCCGTTTGAAATGCTATCACGGCCGCCACGGGCCCAAAGATCTCTTCCTGCGCGATGCGCATGTCGTTGCTCACGCCTGCGAAGACTGTGGGGCTCACGAAGTAGCCGACATTGCCGCTGCGGGCGCCGCCCGCAACGAGCCTGGCACCTTCGTTGCGCCCGATAGCGATGTAGTCGAGGACGCGCTGCATCTGCGCTTCGGACACCAGCGGCCCCATCGCGGTCGCCGTTTCCGACGGATCGCCGACGCGGACCGCGCGCGCGCGCGCGACGAGGCGCGCGACAAACTCATCGTAGACGTCCTCGTGGACGAGGATGCGGGAGCCGGCGGAGCACACCTGTCCGCTGTTGAAGAAGATTCCGGAAGCTGCTGCCTTCGCCGCGGCGTCGATGTCCGCATCCGGAAACACGATGTTCGCGGACTTGCCGCCGAGCTCGAGCGTCACCCGCTTCAGGTTGCCGGCGGCGCCGCGCAAGATCTGGCGTCCGACGGCGGGTGAGCCCGTGAACGTAACTTTGTCGATGTCGGGGTGGTCGACGATGGCCTGACCGGCAGTTTTGCCTAAACCCGGTACGACGTTGAGTACGCCCGCCGGGATACCCGCTTCGATCGCGAGCTCGCCGAGCCGAAGTGCGGTCAGCGAAGTGAGTTCAGCGGGCTTGAGGACGACCGTGCAGCCGCAGGCGAGCGCGGGCGCGATCTTCCACATGCCGATCATCAGCGGAAAGTTCCACGGCACAATCGCGCCAACGACGCCGAGCGGCTCGCGGACGCTATACGTGAGCGCATCGTTCCGAGCGGGAATGACCTGACCGTTGATCTTGTCGGCAAAGCCGGCGTAATAAGCGAGCGTGTCGAGCACGGCCGGCAGGTCCTGCCGGCGAATGGCCGAGACGGGCTTGCCCGAGTCGAGGCTCTCGAGCTCGATCAGTTCGTCCTGGGCACCCCGGATCGCCTCGGCGAACTTGAGCAGCAGTGCGCCGCGATCGGCCGCTCGCATCTGGTTCCACTCGCCTTCGAACGCGGCGCGCGCCGACCTGACCGCGCGATCGACGTCGGCGGCGTCCGCCTCGGCGACACGCGCAATGACCTGCTCGGTGGCCGGATTTCGAGTCTCGAAATACCGCCCTGAAAGCGCCGGCACCCGCTGGCCGTCGATGAGGAGGTCCTGCGTGAACGGAACGGCCGGTGCGGGTTCCAGCTCCCGACGAATATATGTTGTAGATTGCATATGGCTCCTGACTCTGATGCGCGTATGCCGGGGGCAAGCGGATGGTAATTCCGATTCTCCATCGGCGGAATATGATATGAATTGCCTGAACTTGGGGCTGCGCGCCCGGAAACCAACCCCCGCGCGTTGGAGTGCTATATATGCAGTCGTGGACATATATGGAGCGATTGAGGAGGTCTCAGCGTGATCAGGATCGAGATCGAGCCCGTGTGGCGCTTCACCAAGAACGAAGGCGCGGAGTCGACGCTCGTGATGCTCGACTTCCTCAACGAGATCCGCGCGACCGGAAAAATCACGCGCGCCGCCGCGCGCGTGCAGATGTCCTACCGGCACGCCTGGAACCTGATCGAGAAGTGGTCGGCATTCTTCGATGCGCCACTGGTAGAGCGCCGCCAGGGGCGAGGCACCACGCTCACGCCGTTCGGAGACCGGCTCGTCTGGGCGGGCCAGCGGCTCGTCGCGCGCCTGAAGCCGCAACTCGACAATCTGGCACAGGAACTGGAAACGGAGATCAACCAGTTCCTGCCGCGGGGTCCCGCCGTCATACGCGTGCACGCGAGCCACGGCTTCGCAGTGGCGAAACTCCGCGAAATGCTCAGCCACGAACCGCAGATCGGCGTCGACCTGCGCTACGTCAGCAACCAGACGTCGCTCGAATCGCTCGCCCGCGACGGCTGCGACCTCGCGGGCATGCACCTGCCGCAAGGTGTGCTCCGGCAACGAAGTATCGATGACTCGAAACGCTGGCTGGTGCCCGGGCTGCATCGAGTCATCAGTTTCGTGACGCGCGAAATGGGTCTCATGGTCAAACGCGGCAATCCGCTTCGCATCGACAGTCTGGAGCGCTTGCTCGATCCGTCCGTGCGTTTCGTCAACCGCGACCCCGACTCGGGCTCACGCCTGCTGTTCGAACTCCTGCTCGAGCAGCACGGGATCGACGCGACCCGTATCAACGGCTACGCGCAGATCGAGTTCACGCACGCGGCGGTCGCCGCCTATGTCGCGAGCGGGATGGCCGACGTCAGTTTTGGCGTCGAAGCGGCTGCGCGGCACTTCGATCTCGATTTCGTTCGGCTCGTCACGGAAGACTACTTCTTCGTCTGCCGCAAGGACTTCCTCGAGTCCGAACCCATGCAACCCTTGCTCTCGATCATGCGCAGCGAGGAGTTTCGCACCGCTATTTCGGCGCTTCCGGGATACGAGGCAAAGGATGCGGGCTCGATTCTGACCGTGCGAGAGGTGTTCACGCCGACCGAATGAGCTCGTCGCTTCCGGCTCAAGGGCCGGACCGGCTTCCCCACCGCCCCAAGGTTGCCGCGCGGACGGACAGGTCGCCCAGATACTGGGGGGGCGCGCCTGCCACCGCGCCAGCTCCTTTCAAAACCTCCGGCGCGACCGCTCGGACGCCCGCCAGCGTGTCCGCGTCGGCGACGGCGCGACGCAGCTCCTCCGGGTCAACCCACGCGGCAGCGCCTCCCTTGATGCGCAGATACACCCGACCGGTGGCCTGGGAGGCGAATGTCAGCTCGCGGAAGCCCTGGCGGCAGCGCTCAAGGAAGGCGGTGTTGTGCTCGGGAGCCAGCAGCCGGCGGTCTGGATAGAGTTGCGCGGCCGACGGCGCGTCCACGTTTACGCGACGGTAGCGCTCGACGTCGAGCAGCGCTTTAACGTCGAGAACATTGAAGGCGGAGTTCGCGCCGAAGGCGACGGTGCGGGGCGGCTCGCCAAAAGGCACATTGTTGTCGAGGAACTCGAACTGCACCGCTTTGTCGGTGCGCCGAATCCAGGTGAAGAAGAGGTCGGGCATCCCCGTGTACGCCTCGACCGCATGCGCAAGCGTGTCGTCCACCGCCTTGTAGCGTCCGAACTCGAGACCGCGCTTCCACGCGCGCTCGACCAGCGAATCCGGGGCCGTGATCACGAAGAACAGGTAGACCGACTGGCCGAACCGAGTGAGCAGGTTGCTGCCCGCCTCGTGCGAGTCCGCGGCGAAGCTGTCGAATCGAAATCGGTCGATGAGCAGATGAGACATCTCGCCGCGCCGGTACTTGCGCGCCATGTACCGATCGAGCTTCTGGTCGACGATCTGCAACTCTTCGGAGGTGAGTGCGCCGGCATACTTGTAGGCCGGGCCGAGCGACGGGTAGTCGAGCAGCTGCTTGCGCCAGATGTCCGGGCTGATCAGCGCAAAGTCGGTCCACTCGACGCCAAGCGCGCCCGCGAGACCCTTCTGCAGCGGACGCAGCGTGCTCTTGCCGGCGGCAGACGGGCCCTTCGTGTTCATTACGATCGGCCGGTGCTGTCGCGGCAGCAGCCGGTAGCCCTCGTCGCGCGCAGCGCGCGCGAGCAGCGGATCGAGCAAAGTCCCGATGACGTCGCTGCAATAGTCATTGCAGGCAAGTTGCGTGGCGAGTCCGGCGACGAACTCTGCCGTGCCCCACCCGCCACCGTGCCGGGTATACAGCCCCGTGAGTGCCCGCGCGAGGGCCCGGTAAGCCGAGCGCTGCATCGGCGTGCCCGCCGCGCCTGCCAGACGCTCAAATTCAAAGATCTGCGCCGCATCCCAGGTCACCGCGGGGCTCTGAGTGACCGTTGCACGACGGCCGTGCAGGATCGCGAAGGCCCGGGCCCTGCGCGTCGACGGGGGCGGCGCTCGCGCGCCCGGCGCGGTCGTCGGTTGCACGGCGGCCCGAATCGTCGCCGCGAGTTCGGCGCGCGCCGCCGCGAACGCTGCCGAGATCGCCTCCATCTGCGGTTCGACGTGACCGCCGAGAATTCGTCCGGTGATCTGCCGGAAGTTGATGCCGAGGTCGCCGATGTGCAGACCGTCGGGCACGGAGACGTCCGCGGTGACGCGGATCAGGAGTTCATGGAGTACCAGACGCCGGGGCTTGAATTCGACCAGCTCGCCGAGCGCGAGGCCCGTGAGTTCGGCCAGCTCCTCGGCGCTACGCAAGCTCGTGGACACGTGCTCGGGCCGGCAGATCGTCCTCAGGTGCTGAAGGTCCGGTGGAATCTGCGAGAGGACGCCCGGATTCCAGGGGCCTTCCGCACGGCTTTCCACGTCTGCCGCGGTCATCGGGACTCACCGTCCGGGCGAATAGGCCTAATGCGGCGGCGCGGCTTCATGACGGGCCGCCCGCACCACAGGCCTAGTCCAGAAAGTCGCAGTAGCGTTCGACGTGCGCCGCGAGGTCTAGCGTGTGCTGCCGAGTGAGCCGTTCGGCGAGCTCGGTGTCGCGATGCTCCAGCGCCTCGATGATCCTAAGGTGCTCGATGATCGAACGCGCGGCTCGATCGCTTTGCGAGATCGTCGCGCGACGAATCGCGCGGACGTGGATCAGGAGGTTTCGCGTCGCGTCCTCGATGAGCTGCGAGCCTCCCAGCTTGATGACTGCCTGGTGGAACGCCAGGTTTGCGTCCGAGTATTCGCTGATGTGCTCCGAAGGAGGCGAGTGCTCGAAGGAATCGAACAAGTGCCGGAGCTTCGCGATCTCGACGTCCGGCGCGCTCACGGTCGCCAGTCGCGCGGCCATGCTCTCGAGCGCGGCCCACATCTGGACCATTTCAATGATTTCGCGCTTCGACTTGCGGACGATAAAGATCCCCCGCCGTGGAATGGTGCGCAGGAACCCTTCCTGTTCGAGTAGCGCCAGCGCTTCGCGCACGGGCGTGCGGCTGACGCCAAGGGCCTTCGTCAGCTGACGCTCGTCAACGCGCAGCTCCTGCTTAGGGTCGTAGATGTCCGTTTCGGTGATGGCGTTCTTG
>JANXZZ010000172.1 GCA_025355245.1 Pseudomonadota bacterium
GCGCCGAGGCGGCGTAGACGATGCCGTTCAACGAAATCACCGCGACCTCGGAGGTACCGCCGCCAATGTCGAGCACCATCGAGCCACGCGGCTCGTGCACGGGCAAGCCCGCGCCGACTGCCGCGGCCATCGGTTCGTCGATCAGGAACACGCTGCGCGCGCCCGCGCCCTCGGCGGATTCCTTGATCGCGCGGCGTTCTACCTGCGTCGAGCCGTAGGGCACGCACACCAGCACCCGCGGGCTTGCCCGTGCACGAGCCGCGTGGCTCGATGGTGCTCGACATTGGCGGCGGTACCTCCGAGGTCGCGGTGATTTCGTTGAACGGCATCGTCTACGCCGCCTCGGCGCGCATCGGCGGCGATCGCTTCGACGATGCGATCGTGAACTACGTGCGCCGCAACTACGGCATCCTGATCGGCGAGGCCACGGCCGAGCGCATCAAGATCGAGATCGGCTCGGCGTATCCCGGCCAGCAGGTGCGCGAGATGTCGGTCAAGGGACGCAACCTTTCCGAAGGCGTGCCGCGCAGCTTCACGCTCAACTCCAACGAGATCCTCGAGGCGCTGCAGGAGCCGTTGCAGGGTATCGTCAGCGCGGTGAAGCAGGCACTCGAACAGACTCCGCCCGAGCTCGGCGCCGACGTCGCAGACCGCGGCATTGTGCTGACCGGCGGCGGCGCACTCCTCAAGGACATCGACAAACTGCTGATGGAAGAGACCGGCCTGCCGGTCATCATCTCCGAGGACCCCCTGACCTGTGTCGCGCGCGGCGGCGGCCGGATCCTGGAGTTGTCCGAGGAGCACCCAGGCGCGTTCGGCCTGCAGTGATCGACTAGGGGTGTCCGGTTGTCGCTCCTGAGAGAGCCCGGTGCCCGCTATGCTCCGCCGCGCGTCTCGGCGCTCGGCCTGCGCGCGCTCGTCCTGATTGCGGCCTCGGTCGCCGTGATGGTGGTCGATCACCGCCAGCACGAGCTGACCGCGATCCGCAGCGCGCTCTCGGCCGCCGCCTATCCACTGCAGGTCCTGGTGCAGTCGCCCGTCGCGGTGTGGAACTGGATGGCGACCTCGTTCGCGACCCGCACGCACCTGCTCGCCGACAATGAATCGCTGCAAGCGGAGAACCGCGAGAATGACCTGAGGCTGCTGCGCCTCGAGGCGATCGAGCAGGAGAACCTGCGCCTGCGCGAACTCTTGAACGCGGCGCCGCGGGACGTCGAGACCTCGAAAGTGGCGAGCATCCTGCGGGTCGACCTCGATCCGCTCAGGCACCGCGTGCTCATCGATCGCGGCTCGACCGACGGCGTCACGCGCGCGCAGGCGGTCATCGACAGCCACGGCATCTTTGGCCAGACCAGCAACGTCGGCCTCAAGGCCTCCGAAGTCATCCTGCTGTCAGACCCCACGCACGCGGTGCCGGTGCAGATCGAGCGCAATGGCCTGCGCACGATCGCGGTCGGCACCGGCGATGCGCATCGGCTCGCGCTGCCGTACCTGCCGCGCAACGCCGACGTGCGCGTCGACGACCGGCTCGTGACCTCTGGCCTCGGCGGGGTGTTTCCGGCCGGCTACCCCGTGGCGCGCGTCGCAGAGGTGAAGCGCGATCCCAGCCAGCCGCTCGCGACCGTGACGGCGGAACCCGCCGCCGCCCTCGATCGCGCGCGCGAGGTGATGCTGCTGTGGCTGCACCCGCGCGTGCCGCTGCCCGCCTCGGAGCCACCGCCGCCCGTCGCCGTCGCGCCCGAGAAGGCGCAGGCGAAGATCCCCAAGCGATGAACAGCACGAGCCGCGACTCACGCTGGCCGCTGTACGGGTGCTCGCTCGCGGCGCTCGTCTGCTCGGCGATACCGCTGCCGCACTTCCTCGACTTGCTGCGGCCCGATTTCCTGCTGCTGGTCGTCATTTTCTTCGCGGTCATGTCGCCGCGCGCGGGTGGGCTCTTGTTCGCGTGGTGCGCCGGTCTAGCGCTCGACTCCTTTCGCGGGCTGATTCTCGGCGAGAACGCGCTCGCCTTCGTCGCGGTCGCCTACCTCGCGCACCGCTTCCACCTGCGCATGCGCATGTTCCCGCTCATGCACCAGTCGCTGGTGGTGTTCCTGCTGCTCGCGATCTACCAGTTCCTGTTGTTCTGGATCGACGGCGTGACCGGTCATCCACTCACCGACTGGACGCGTTCGCTGCCGGTGATCACGGGCGCGCTGCTGTGGCCGCCGATCGCCGGGCTGCTCGGCCGCTTCTCCAGTCGCGGCTGAACCGATGCGCCGCTCGGTACGCATCAAGGATCACTGGGGCGAGCAGCGCCTGTTCATCGGCCGCACGATCTTCGCCGGCATCGCGACGGTGGTGCTGCTGTTCGTCGTGATCGGGCGCCTGTTCTGGCTGCAGGTGATCCGCCACGACTACTTCACCGACCAGTCGCAGGGCAACCAGGTGCGCCTCGAGGCGCTGCCGCCCGACCGCGGCCTCATCTACGACCGCAACGGCATCGTCATCGCCGAGAACACGCCCGCGTTCCAGCTCGAACTCACGCCCGAACGCGTCACCAACGTCGGCGACACGCTGCGCCGGCTGGCCGCCATCGGCATGATCGAGGCGGATCAGGTAGCGGCGCTCGAGCGCCTGATCCGCGCGGGGCGCAAGTTCGAGGCGGTGCCGCTGCGCCTGTCGCTCTCCGATGCCGACATCGCTACCTTCGCGGTGCGCCAGTTCGAGTTCCCGGGGGTCGAGATCCAGACGCGGCTCGCGCGCTGGTATCCCTACGGCGGCGTCGCCGCGCACGCGCTCGGCTACGTCGCGGCGATTTCCGAGGACGACCTCAAGCACATCAACGCCGATGACTACGCCGGCTCCTCGGTGATCGGCAAGCTCGGCCTCGAGAACACCTACGAGGAACAGCTGCACGGCAGCGTCGGCTTCCGCCAGGTGCTCGTCAATGCTCAAGGGCGGCACGTCGACCGGCTCGGCAGCGCCGCGGTCAAGCTCGACACCCACCAGCCGCGCGCCGGCAACGACATCTTCCTCGGCCTCGACATCAAGGTGCAGCGGGTCGCGGAGGAGGCGCTCGCGGGGCGCCGCGGCGCGCTGATCGCGATCGACACGACCAACGGCGACGTGGTCGCGCTCGCCTCGGTGCCGAGCTTCGATCCCAACAAATTCACGCGCGGCATTTCCACTCCCGAGTACGCGAGCCTGCGCGACGATCTCGACCGGCCGCTCTTCAACCGGGCGCTGCGCGGCGCCTATCCGCCGGGCTCGACGGTGAAGCCGATGATGGCGCTCGCCGGACTCGAGTACAACGCGATCGACCCGAAGGCCACGCGCTTCTGCCGCGGCTTCTACACGCTGCCCGGATCCTCGCGCCACTACCGCGACTGGAAGAAGGAGGGCCACGGCAATGTCGACATGCGCCACGCGATCGCAACGTCCTGCGACGTCTACTTCTACGGACTCGCGGAGCTCCTCGGCATCGAACGCATACACGATGCACTGAGCGCGCTCGGCTTCGGCAAGGCGACCGGCATCGACATCGTCGGTGAGCGCCCGGGCCTCATGCCCTCGGAGGAGTGGAAGCGCCAGACCTACAAGCAGGCCTGGTATCCGGGCGACACGATCATTGTCGGCATCGGCCAGGGTTACCTGCTGGCGACGCCGCTGCAGCTCGCGCACGCGGTCGCGGTCGTCGCCGCGCGCGGCCACGGGTTTCGTCCGCGCCTCGTGACGGCGGTGCGTGATGCGATCACCCGCGACATAAAAACGCTGCCGCCGGTGCCGGAACCCGCGGTCGACCTCAAGGACGTGTCCAACTGGGACGTCGTCATCGAAGGCATGGAGATGGTGACCGAGGCGGGCGGCACTGCCGCCGCCGTGCAGCGCGGCGCGAGCTACAAGATCGCCGCCAAGACCGGCACCGCGCAGGTGTTCAGCCTCGGCCAGAACGAGAAGTACAACGCGAGCGCGATCGACGAGCGGCTGCGCGACCATGCGCTGTTCATCGCTTTTGCGCCTGCGGAGGCACCGAAGCTCGCGATCGCGGTGCTGGTCGAGAACGGCGGCCACGGCGGCAGCGTCGCGGCGCCGATGGCGCGGCGCGTGTTTGATGCCTTCCTGCTCGGCAAGTACGACAGCTCGCCCGTTCCGGCGCCGCCGAAGAACGCGCCACCCGAGCCGCAGGTGAACTGAGCGTGCTTTACGAAGGCGGCGAAAATTCGACCGCACGGCGCACACTCACGGCGTCCGCGCGCCTGCTGCGCCGGCTGCACCTCGACGGGCCCCTGCTCGCTTCGCTCGCCGCGGTGGTCGCCTTCGGGCTGTTCGTGCTCTACAGCGCCACCGGCGAGAACCTGCCGATGTGGACCAACCAGCTCGAGCGGCTCGCGCTCGCGATCGCGCTGCTTGTGCTGCTCGCGCAGGTGCCGCCGGCTTGGCTTAAGCGCATGTCGCCGGTGCTGTACGCGGCGGGCATCCTGCTGCTGCTCGCGGTCATGGTGCACGGCGACGTCGGCAAGGGTGCGCAGCGCTGGCTGGTACTGGGTCCGCTGCGCTTCCAGCCCTCCGAGCTCATGAAGCTCGGCGTGCCGATGATGTGCGCGTGGTACCTGCACGAGCGGCCGCTGCCGCCGTCGCTCCGGGACGTCGCGGTCGTGCTCGTCATCATCGCGGTCCCCGCGCTCATCATCGCCAAACAGCCTGATCTCGGGACCGCGCTGCTGATCGGCTCGGCCGGGCTGCTGGTCGTGTTCCTCGCCGGCATGTCGACGCTGGTGATCGTCACCGGGCTCACGCTCCTCGGTGCTGCGGTGCCGGTCGCCTGGCACTTCATGCACGACTACCAGCGCCAGCGCGTGCTCATGTTCCTCGACCCCTCGCAGGATCCACTCGGCGCGGGCTACCACAGCATCCAGTCGCAGATCGCGATCGGCTCCGGCGGCATGTTCGGCAAGGGCTGGATGAACGGCAGCCAGGCGCAGCTCGAGTTCCTGCCCGAGCGCTCCACCGACTTCATATTCGCGGTCATCGGCGAGGAACTGGGGCTGCTCGGCCAGCTGTTCCTGATCGGCCTCTACCTGGCCGTCATCGGTCGCGCGCTCTACATGGCCTCCGAGGCCCAGGACACCTACGCGCGCCTCGTCTGCGGCAGCTTCGCACTGACCTTCTTCGTCTACGCTTTCGTCAACGCCGGCATGGTGGCCGGCATCCTGCCGGTGGTCGGCGTACCGCTGCCG
>JANXZZ010000193.1 GCA_025355245.1 Pseudomonadota bacterium
GGGCTGCGTGAACGACTCACCGTCGACCTTGAGCCGAACTGTGTACTGGCCCGGTGCGGCGATCGGGCCCACCGCGGCCGACTCCGTTCCCCAGTGGGTGATCGGGCGGGAATCGGCGTCACGAAAGCGCGGCTCATTCCATATGTGGGAATTGCCGGGCGCGACCGTTCGCAGCGCGACCACTCGCGGCGGCTCGTAGCGCATGTCCCACTTCACCCGGTCGACGCCACCGGTGCGCTTTGCTTCCAGCGTGCGGATGACGCTACCGTGGGAGTCGAGGATCTCGAGGGTCGCCGGCGCCTTGGGGGCGCCTTTGAGCGAAAAGTTGAGAGTCGCAGTGGCGTTGCGAACAAAGCGGTACGCCGTGCGCGGCTCGAACAGTGTGGTCGGCGCCTCCGCGTGGCTCTTGGCGAGCTGTTCGAGCGGCGAAATGTCATCCAGGATGTAGAGTCCGCGCCCGTAGGTCGAGACGACCAGATCGTGGAAGGCCTTCTGGACCACGACCGAGCTCACGGGTGCGTGCGGCAGGCCCGTCTGAAGGGCGCTCCAATGAGCGCCGTCATCGGGCGAGTAGTAGAGCCCGTTCCCGGTGCCGGCAAAGAGGAGTCCTGCGCAGTTGGGATCCTCGACGATCGAGCGCACGTACGACAGCGCATGCTTCGGAAGATTGCCGCTGATAGCTTTCCACGTCTTGCCGAAGTCGGTCGTCGTGTAGACGAACGGGTCGCGGTTGTCGGCCAGGTGCAGGTCGACACTTATGTATGCGGTGCCCGGGTCGAAGGTCGACGGCGCGATGCTGGTGACGGTACCGAGCGGCGGCAGTCGCGGAATCGCCTTCGTGAGGTTGGTCCAGGTCGCGGTGCCATCCTTGGTCACCCAGACCTGCCCGTCGTTGGTCCCGGCCCAGATGAGGCCCTTCTGCAGTGTTGAGGGCGCGATGGAAAAGACTATCTCTCCGTAGAACTGGCCGAGGTTGTCGCCGACGAGCCCTCCCGACGGGACTACGTGGCTGGGGTCCTGTGTCGACAGGTCAGGGCTTGCGACGCTCCAGTTCTGGCCTGCGTTGGTGGTCCTGAAGATCACCTGGCATCCGTAGTAGACGGTGTCGTGATCGAACGGGTCGATGGCCAGCGGCGGCGTCCAGTGGCATCGATACTTGAGCGTGTTCGGGGGCGAGTCGAGGGTGTGCATCCACGGGCTCACCGAGTGCGCTTCCTTGTAGCGCGCATCCCAGCGGGTCACCGAGTTTCCGTAGCAGGTCGCCCAGACGACATCCGGGTCAGTGATGTCGGGAATCGTATAACCCGACTCGCAACCGCCCATGTGACGGTCCCATCCGAATTCCGGCGAGTCGCCGGGAACGCTCGGGCCGCGCAGGTTACCGTCGTCCTGCATGTTGCTGTAGAAGTAATAGGGAATCTGGTTGTCGACCGCCACGTGGTACATCTGCCCGATCGGCAGGTTCACGCGATGAAAGCCCTTGCCGTGCACCGTCGTGATGATCAGGCCCGCGTCATCCGTGATCACGAACCGGTCGGGGTTGCTCGGATCGATCCAGATATCGTGCGTGTCGCCGCCCCAGCGCACTTCGTGGAAGTTCTGTCCGGCATCGAGGGACTGGTGGAACGAGGAATTCGCGACCAGCACTTCGTTGTCGCTGCCTGACGAGACGGCAATCCGGATGTAGTAGCCCGCGCGCCCGGTCAGCGCCCGCTGGTGGTTGACGACCCGCCAGCTGTCGCCGGCGTCATCGGACCGCCAGACCGAGCCCTGGTCCTTGGTCTGGATCAGCGCGAAGATCCGATTCGAATTCGTGGGGGCGACGGCGACGTCGATCTTGCCGACGGGTCCGGTCGGCAGCCCGTGCGCTTCGATCCGAACCCACTTGCTGCCCCCATCGTGCGAGACATACACGCCGCTGCCGACGCCGCCGCTGAACTCGCCCCAGGTGTGCATTTCCACCTGCCAGAGACCCGCGACCAGCGTGCGCGGATTGTGCGGGTCCATCGACAAACCGGAGCAGCCTGTGTTCTCGCCTCCAAACAAGGTCCGCTCCCAGTGCTGGCCGCCATCGGTGGTGCGGTACACGCCGCGGTCCTGCTGCGGGCCAGTCATGCGGCCCAGTACGCAGGCGAAGACGATGTCCGGATTCGACGGATGGATCACGATCCGACCAATCCGGCCGGAGTCCGGCAATCCCATGTTGGTCCAGGACTTGCCGGCGTCGGTCGACTTGTAGATCCCGTTGCCCATCACGTCGCTGTCGCGAATCGCCCACGCCTCCCCGGTCCCCGCCCACACGATGCTCGGGTCGGACGGTGCCACGGCAAGGGAGCCGACCGCGGCGACGGGCTGCTTGTCGAAGATCGGCAGCCAGCGATTGCCGCCGTCGGAGGACTTCCAGATGCCACCGGACGCCGCGCCGGCATAGTAAGTGCTGGGGTCGCCGGGGACGCCCGCTATCGCGGCGATGCGATTCCCGACTTTCGGGCCGACGAAGCGAAACTTGAACTGGGACTCATCGTCGGAGTCCCGGGGCTCTGCGCGCGACGCAGAAATTCCCGAGACGACAGCGATCGAGGCGACAAGGACTGCGAGACGTCGACTGGATATCACGGCGATACTCCCGCGCGGATGGCCTGGGGCTCATGCCCATTATCGTGTGTAATCGGATCCGTCGTTGAATATAGGGACTTTTCCGGCTCCCCGGGGGTTTTGCGGGGACGCTGGAGCTGCGCCCTCGCAGTTTCATCGCACCCTGCCGAACTCATTGCTCATACCGTTCCGACGGGAGTTCGATAGCCCGGAAGACTTTCCTCGGCATCCGCCCTCCCCGCGATCATTACG
Source organism: Pseudomonadota bacterium (assembly GCA_025355245.1). Lineage (GTDB taxonomy): Bacteria > Pseudomonadota > Gammaproteobacteria > Steroidobacterales > Steroidobacteraceae > CAIKZZ01. The sequence goes on from JANXZZ010000193.1 coordinate 2,848, forward strand.
CAAGGATTTGCGTTATGGCCACGCAGTGTTCGCTCGCTGGTCGCACCCGCGAACGATCTTGATGCAGGGACCTCAATGAACTTCTAACTGCTTGCCGGCGAGGAACGTCATCAGCACCTTGGTGTCGTGAACCCGCTCGACCGCCACCTCAAAGATATTTTGGTTGATCACGACGAGGTCGGCCTGCTTGCCGACCTCTATCGAGCCCGTGATCTTCTCGTTGAACATTTGGTAGGCCGCACCGATCGTCCGCGCACGAACCAGTGTGTTCAGGTCGAGTGCGCTGGCCGGCAGCATCGGTTTCTGGTCGACTACGCCCGGATCGCGCGACGTCGTGCCCGCTTCAATATCGTTCCAGGGGTTCTCATCCGTAAAGAACCAGTCGCTGCCGGCGGATAGTCGCGCACCGGCATCACGCAGCTGACGGAACGGATACATTCGAAGCGCGAGTTTTGGTCCGATTGGCCCGGCGGCGGTTGCCTGCACGTAGTCGTAGCCTGGCGGCCCGCCGATCGACCGTGGCGCAAGCCACCCCTCTTGGATGTTTGCAATGACGTGCAATTGCCTGAAGCGCGGGATGTCGGATGGGGCGACCCACTGGAGGTGCGTGAGAGTGTGCCGACATCGGGGGCATGGCGCGATTTGTCGGGCGGCGGCGACCGCGTCTAGCACCTGACGCGCGGCGCCGTCGCCGATCGAATGTACGTATACGCTGAGACCGTATTTCTCGGCAAGGCGCACGACTTCGTTCATCTGCTCCTGCGTGTAGTAGCCGTGCCCTGGCGCGCCGTCCTCGCCCAGCATGTTCGCCAGACCGTCTTCGAGGTTGCCATCTGCAAAAACCTTAATGAAATTGATTCGAACGTTTTTCGATCTCGATCCACGCTTCGCTGCAATTTTAGGAATCAAACTCCGGTAATTGTCCGGAAATACTTTGAAGGCAAGGGACACGCGCATCGGAAGGGAACCTGAGGAGTCGAGATCGCGGTAGCCTGCCTCGAGGTCGTCATCGACGCTGGCGTCGAGCAGCGAAGTGATGCCCAGGCCATTCAAATAGGGGATGGCACTCCGATGAAGGTCCTTCGCCGTCGCCGCATAGCTTGACGCTGTCCTGACGGCGCTAGCAATTCGAAAGCCGGCGGCGTCCTGCAAGACTCCGGTCGGCTCTTGCGTCTGGGGATTGCGCAGGATTCTGCCGCCTGGCGGGTCAGGAGTGTCGCGGGTAATCGAAAACTCTCTCATCAGTTTCGTATTGACCCACACGGTGTGATTGTCGAGGGATATCACCGCGAGCTTTCGCGTGGGGACGATCGCGTCCAGGCGCGCTAGTGTCACATCATCGAGCTTTGGGTTGTCCGTCGAGTACCAGCCAAAGCCCACCACCCAGTCACCGGGTGGGGCCGACGTTGCGCATTCCGCGAGCTTCGAATAGCCCTCCTCGACGGTGAAGCTACGGACATTGCACAGCCTGCGATTGTAGAACTCGCCTTTCGCCGTATGAATGTGCGAATCGATGATGCCGGGGAGTAGCGTCATCCCCTGCAAATCAATCACGCGCGTACTCGGTCCGATGAACGCGGCTACTTGCTCGGTCGAGCCAACGAAAATAATCTTGCCGTCCTTGACGGCAACGGCCTGAGCGTACGGCTGACGGTCGTTGACCGTGTAGACGATGCCGTTCTCAAACGCCATGTCGGCCGGTGCCGCAGGCATTTTGCCCATGGCCTGCGAAGCAGGCGACGCAGCATCCGCAGCGGATCCGGCGGGCGCCGCGCAAAGGGCTACTACGGCGAGCAGCGCATAGGCTGCAAGTCGGCCTCTGACCGCCATCGTCAGGATCGACTCCATCGTGCGGCGTCACACCGTTCGTCAGCGGTCATGGAGCGGTAGCGTTCCTCGACGAGCGTGGCAGTGGCGGGGGACGTGTCACTCATGGCAGAAGTTCATCCAGCAAGGTGCTGACGCTGAGGCCTGGCGCCTCAAGCTAAATATAAGTGAGTTTCACCGCCTCCGTCGGGAGTTGGCGGACGCAGCTGCGCTGCGATGCAGCACGGCCGCCGCGCGCGCCTGCCGTCGACGTGGGGTATGACGTCGCACATTAAATGGCGCTGCTTTACGCACGGTAAATGGCGTACCCGCGACCCTTAGGCCGTTCCGATCACCAGCACTTCCCGTGCGGCGGCGCCGAAACGTGCCCTCTCCGTCACGTTCAGCCCCGCGAGCCTTCGACTAAGACCCTCCCGCTACGCCAGATGATGTGCGTAATCCACCGCCAACTAATCTGTGTCGCTGCACACGTTGGCTGCGCTGCCTTTACGCGGTAGGGCGAAAGAGCAACGTTTGGATTGGCGAAATGTCCACTTCGCAACATGATCATCATCAGCCGCCCGTCGGCGAGTCTCCAAGAAGTCCCGATGGGCCCGAAGTTCTACCCCGAGATCCTCGACGCGCACGTCGGCGCGCGTGGCAACCGCCGGGCTACTGCTCGCGCGGGGTCGGAGTGCCGGCGAGCACACAATGGCCAAAGGCGTCTCCCCGCAAAGTTCGCCGCCCACGCGATCGATACTGTGCTCCTCGCCACGGGCGTCGCGCGCGTCGTGATCACGCGCAGTTCCGCTGGCATTCGAAGGATTTACCCCGACCGGCCGTTGAATGAGCGCCATCGTCGCGATAAGTTAGGTGCGCGGCGTCGCCGATGCCCGGACTTGCGG
>JANXZZ010000201.1 GCA_025355245.1 Pseudomonadota bacterium
GGCAGCGCGCGCCTCAACGGCATCACGGGCAGCGCAGTTCAGGGCATTACGGGCAGCGCGCGCTCGAACGGGATCACCGGAAGTGCGCAGACCAGCGGAATTACGGGTAGCGCGACGAACTAGCCAACTCGCATTTAGGCGAGTCGCATCGGCGCGACGGCCTGAGCTTTCGCGCGACGGATCAAGGCGCTCAGGTGCCCGTCCGGTACTCCGATCCAAACATTTTCCGCGCTGAATGCACGGGTCGGTCGCGCTTGAGCGCCCGTATTTCGGATCTCTTCTCAGTCGACCGGTTCGCGTCAACGGTCCGAAAGTCTGCGAGTTGCTCAATTAGTCAGATTGCCGCGAACCTAGCATCGGCGTAACAATCCGCCACGCTCTGTCCGGGCGCTAGAGACGACGGTCGCAAAATTGGAAATCGGAGATGCGGGTTCTGCGCGAACGTTCGTATTCGCGCTCGTGAAGCGGCTGGCGGCTATGTTGCTTCCTCGAGGGGTCGGTCTGGAGGAGTTTCTTCGAACCGCAAAAATTGCGTTCGCTGAAGCAGCTAGCGATCAGATTCGATCGCAAGGCGACCGCGTTTCGGCATCCCGAATCGCCGTCATTACAGGGCTCCCCAGGGCGGAAGTCGCCAAAATCCGCTCGAGCCACGAGTCGCCTGTCCGAGTTAGGGGGCAACAGCGCACCGCTCGCGTGATGCACGGGTGGTTCACCGACGCGGACTTTGTCGACGCGGAAGGAAACCCAAAAGCACTTCCCGCTAAAGGGGCGGTTTCCTTTGAACGACTTGTCAAAAAATTCGCAGGAGACGTGCCTCCTAAAGCGGTGCTTCGAGAGCTGGTCGCGGCCGGCATGGTAGAACTGGGGTCGGGCGGGCGCGCCCTTCCTCTGAGGCGCCACTCCAAGGCAACGGGCCTTTCGGCGACCGACCTCGAGTCGTTGGCAACCGATATTAGCGTTTTGCTGAGCAGCGCCTTCGGAGCCTCAGACACCTCCACAGCCACGCGCCGACGCGTCGCTGTCGCCTTCAGAAAACCGGTCTCGGCCGCGGTTCGCCGCAACGTAGCGGTTCGCGCGGAGCGCTTTTTGGATGCGTTGTCCGAATACCTACATGCGGCGTCCGATGCTGCCTATCGCTCGCCCAGCGATGAACGCGAGCGGGTGTCATTCCAAGTAGTGCTCGCTCAATCTGAGACCGACGCGGCTGAGCCTAGCAACGGAGCCCGCCCCCGTTGAGACATAGCAATGCCTCAAGCAAAGAATAGAAAGAGAAAAGGTCCGCCACTCCGTGACGTCGTGCCACTTGCGCGGGCTCACCTCGTTGCGTCGTTGGACGCCCTGCTTGGAGTCTTCTCCAGGGCGGGTGCTGGGCCGCGCGCACTCTTAACGAAAGAGCGCACAACCGCCGGATCGTACGAGCGTTTGAGAAATGTTGCGGAGGCGCTAAAAGTCTGGCACACATCAGATGAATTCCTGACGAGCGAGGGGATACCGAAGGTTCTCGGAAGAGAAGGACCGATCTCCCTATCGTCACTTGCGAAGGCGGTCACCACGCGTCGGAATGCACTTGCTGCGCTCAAGTCCGACCTTGAGCGACTCAATCGTCTCCATCGGCGCAGCCAGTCCTTTTCTCCGAAAAATCGATCGGCGGTACTCCGATCAGCTGACTCAATGTCTCTTGCATATTCGACTGTAGCGATTTCACGACTTATAGGAACGATTGCGTACAACTTCTCGGGTCCCGATTTGCCGCGGTACGAAAGGCAGGTCTCGGACGTGGACATCCTTGCTTCTGACTTGCCAATTTTTCAGCGATTCGTGGCACAGCAGGGGCAATATTTTATCGACGCCGTTGATGACTGGTTGGCCAAGCGAGCGGCAACCCCAGCAGGTAAAGGCATTCGAGTTTCCGTTGGTGTCGGCGCGTTCGCTTGGGTCGACGCGCCGCGCGCTAGCTTGGCGAACGCGCGACGATCAGCACCGAGAATTCGGCCTCGGTAATAATTCGAACGCCCAACTCGTTCGCGGCAGTGAGCTTGGAGCCGGGGTCGTCACCTGCCAACAGGTAGTCAGTCTTTTTCGTCACCGATGACGTTACTCTCCCACCGGCCTTGCGAATCGCGGAAGCGGCGTCGGCGCGGCTTAGCGATGGCAACGTACCCGTAAGCACAAATGTCCTTCCTGAAAGCGGCTGGTGCGTCGAACGCTCGGCCTCGACGATTGGCCATGACACGCCTCGGCGGCGAAGTCCATCGAGCACAGCCCTATTCCTAGCCTCGCCGAAAAACTCGCGGATTGCGGCCGCGACAACCGGCCCAACGTCCGGAACCTCCATAATTCGCTCAACGTCGGCCGATTGCAGAGGCTCCAGATCGCCAAAGCTCTCGGCGACCGCCAGCGCGGTCGACTCGCCCACATTCGGAATTCCCAGCGCGTACAAAAATCTCGGCAACGTCGAGGTCTTGCTCCTCTCGATCGCGTCGACCAGGTTGCGGGCGCTCTTCTCCCCCATCCTCTCGAGGCCCGCCAGCTGCTCCGCCGAGAGGCTGTAGAGGTCAGCGGCATTCTTGACCATCTTCGTATCGACAAGCTGTTCGATCACCTTGTCGCCGAGCCCGTCGATGTCCATCGCGCGTCGGCCCGCGAAGTGCTTCAACGACTCCTTGCGCTGCGCGGCGCACACGAGCCCCCCGGTACAGCGTAAGACGGATTCGCCTTCGATACGGCGAACCTCCGACCCGCACACCGGGCAGACCCCGGGCACCTGCACGTCGACGGCGCCCGCTGGCCTGCGCTCGATTACAACGCGCACGACCTCCGGGATCACGTCGCCCGCCCTGCGCACGATCACCGAGTCGCCGGCGCGGACGTCCTTTCGGCGCAGCTCGTCGACGTTGTGCAAAGTCGCGTTGCTCACCGTCACGCCACCCACGAACACCGGGTCCAGCCGCGCCACCGGGGTCAGGGCACCCGTCCGTCCCACCTGCCATTCCACGTCGCGGACCGTGGTCATCTCTTCCTGGGCGGGATATTTGTGCGCGATCGCCCAGCGCGGCGCGCGTGCCACGAATCCGAGCTCCCGCTGCTGAAGAAGCGAGTCGACCTTGTAGACGACCCCGTCGATTTGGTACTTGAGGGTCGGTCGACGAGCCCCGATCGCGGCGTAATAGGCGAGCAGTCCCTCCGCGCCGCGCGCGACGGTGGTCTCAGCCGAGACGCGCAGTCCCCAGTCCCGGAGTTGGGCTAAAAGCTCGCTGTGGCGACCCGGAAGCTCGGCGTCCTCCACAAAGCCGACCCCGTAAAAGAAGATCTCGAGCGGCCGTGTCGCCGTGATGCGCGGATCGAGCTGGCGCAGACTCCCCGCCGCCGCGTTCCGTGGGTTGACGAACACCTTCTCGCCCTTCTCGAGCGCCTCGCGATTCATCCGTGCGAACCCATCGAGCGACATGAACACTTCGCCGCGCGCCTCGAGCACCGCTGGGAAGCGGTCGCCGACCAGGCGCAGCGGCACGGTCGGGAGGGTGCGCAGGTTCGCGGTCACGTCCTCGCCGTGTATCCCGTCCCCGCGCGTCGCGCCGCGCACGAGCTGGCCGTTCTCGTAGAGCAGAGTGACCGCGAGTCCGTCGAGCTTGGGCTCGCAGGAGTAGGCGATCGAATCCTCGGTCTCGAGTCGTTCGCGGATCCGGCGGTCGAACCGCTCGATGTCGTCGGGCTCGAAGGCGTTGTCGAGCGAAAGCATCGGCACGCGGTGCACGACCTCGCCGAATTCACTGGCCGGCGCGCCGCTGACCCGCTGGGTCGGTGAATCCGGCGAGACGAGCTCCGGATGCTCGGCCTCAAGCGCCTTGAGCTGTTTCACGAGCCGGTCGTATTCGGCGTCGGGAACCTCGGGGTCGTCCAGGACGTAGTACCGGTAGTCGTGCTGCGCGATGCTCGCGCGAAGCGCATTGACCCGTTCGGCGGCCGCAGCCATGGGGCGGCCGTCAGATCCGCGGACGGGTCCGGCTCAAGGACACGAGGTGCTCGAAGTGCACCAGGTCCTCGCGGATGCTGAGTACGCGCTGGCCGGTCAGGCTGCTCCCGGAGTCGTCCTGCAGCGTCGCGCCGAGGCGATCGGCGAGCCGCCGGGCGGTCGCGAGCAGCTCATCGAAGCACTGCGGCGCCGGCAGCGGCCCCGGAAAGACCGCGAACAGCGAGATTCCCGGGAAGCGCAGCGTCTCCATCTGCGTCGGGTCGAAGGATCCCGGCTCCACCAGGCTCGCCACACTGTAGAGCGGCCGGCCGCCTTCGACCACGCGGTGATATATAGAGTAGCGCCCGAACTCGAGACCCTCGCTGCCGAGGGCCACCTTGAGATCGCGGCCCTCCACTCGCTGGCCGTCGCGGCCGATCAGACGTACCGCGATGATGCGCTGGTGACGCGGGGGTATCTCGGCGGGCTCCTCCGCATCCTGATTCGCGTCCGAGTCGGAGTCCGCAAACGCATCCGCGTCGACCCCGGACCCGGCGTGAACCTCGACCACGCTCTCGACCCGCTCGGCGACGATCGGCGGGTCGGCGACGCGCCGACGCTGGTCGTTCCCGACGCGCGGCGGCAACGCGCCGCGCAGCGTCGGCACCGGGTCCGACGGCACCTCCGGATCCTCGAGCACGACGTCGATCGTGTTGTCCGGAAGGTTGTCGATCGTGACGACCGGCGGGTCGCCGCGCGGCACCGGACGATCGAGTGTCGGCGCCCGGCGTGCCGGCAGCTCCTGGGTGTCCATCTCGGTCGTGAGGGGCCCGGGTTCGGCAGGCCCGGCCGCACGCGCGCCTTCATCCGCTTCCATGCGCGGCTCGAAGAGCTCGCTACCCCGCGCCGGCGCCTCGCCCCGCGGCGCATCGGAGCGCCGCCGTTCCCACCACCAGAGGCCCGCCACCAGGGCGACGCCAAGCCCGAGAAGGATGAGCCGCAGCTCCGCTGCCATCGTCGCCTACCCTGCCGCCGCCATCCTGAGGGCCTCATCGACGTCCACCGACACGAGGCGCGAAACGCCCGGTTCGTTCATCGTGACCCCGATCAGCTGGCGCGCCAGCTCCATCGTGTTCTTGTTGTGGGTGATGAATACGAACTGCACGCGCTCGGACATGTCGCGGACGATGTCGCAGAAGCGCCCGACGTTCTGGTCGTCGAGCGGTGCGTCAACCTCATCGAGCAGGCAGAAGGGCGCGGGATTGAGCTCGAATATCGAGAACACCAGCGCGACCGCGGTCAGCGCCTTCTCGCCGCCCGACAGCTGGCTGATGGTCGAGTTGCGCTTGCCGGGCGGTCGCGCCATGACCGCGACACCCGCCGCGAGCACGTCCTCGCCGATGAGCTCGAGGTAGGCGTTGCCGCCGCCGAAGAGCCGCGGGAACTTTTCCTGAAGGCCGCCGTTGACCCGATCGAAGGTCTCCTGGAAG
>JANXZZ010000289.1 GCA_025355245.1 Pseudomonadota bacterium
AAATACACGAACTGCCAGTCGCCGTAGGTAGTGGCGTCCGAGAATGTTCGGTCGGCGTCGTCGAAATTCGTCTGCTTGAGCGGCGCGCGGTTCGAGGGGCTGGCGACGCCCATGATGCCGCCGTCCGGCGCCGGCAGCAGCGTCCAGCCATTCGTCCCGGTAATCGGGTCGCGGTAGAGCTGGCGCAAGTGGTGGCTCAACCTCGCGCCGCTGCGAGTGTCGTCGAGCAGGTCGGCGAGCTTGACCGGGTAGCGGTGGCCGCTCTGAAAATAACTTTGGATTGCGACCCGGTAGGCGTGGCCGACGAACAGCAGTTCGCGTTCCCGCTCGCGCCGGGTGTTCGTCGCCGACACCTGACCGGCCGCAGCCAGCAGGATCCCGATGAGCACAATCAGCGCCAGCAGGCCGAGGTAGGTGAAGCCGGCTTGGCGCCGACGGCACATGCGGTCACCACGCCACATACGGGATGCCGTTCTCACCGAGGCCGGGCGCGCCGCTGTGCACGTCTTTGACGCCGGTATCATCCGGGTCGTCGGACTGCACGATGATCCACTTGTCGGCAGCCTTGAGGATCGGGTCGATCGGAATGCTCCGCAGGTAGTGCTTCTCGACCAGGACAATCAACGTTTCGGGATACTTGCCGGTATCGCCGTAGAACTTGTCGATGCACTCGCGCAGCGAACTCAGATCCTGGCTGAGCACGGCCTCCCGGCTTCGCTCCAGCGAGCGGAAGTAGCGCGGCACGGCGATCGTCAGCAAGGTCGCGATGATTGCCATCACAACCAGGAGTTCCAGCAGGGTGAAACCGCGCCGCCTACCACTCACGGTACGGCACTCCGTTGAGGCCCGTTCGCGATGACTGCGAGTGGACGTCGTAGATATCATCACCGGGCTGCGGATCGTCAGCGGGGCTGGCGTACGATCGATAGTTCCAGGTTTCCGCGGCCGGTGTCGTGGCACCCGGATAGAACGGGTCGCGCGGCACGCTCCGTAGAAAGTAGACCTTCTTGCCTTCCTTCGGATTCTTGAGGTCGTCGACCCCATCGACCAGCACGCTGAGATCGGGCGGGTATCCCGTCTGCGTCATGTCCAGCTTGATTCGCCCCTGGTCGGACGCGAATTTGTACGAATCGATGGCATTCCTGATGGTGCGCAGCGCATCGCGCAGCTGACTCTCGCGCTCGCGCTGGTAGACGAGCTGCGCGGACGGCACGACCGCGGTCGCCAGCAAGGCGACGATTGCAACCGTGATGACGAGCTCGATCAGTGTGAAGCCGCGACTCTTCATGCGCCGTGCCGTCGCTTTCGCATCCGGTCCGTTCAGGGGGTGATGGCCAATTTGAGCGGCGTCGGCGCGGTTGCCGCCACCGCCACGCCGTCCTCGCCGACCAGCGTGACCTGGGTCGCGATCACCGTCGCCGCGCGCTCGAGTACCGGCCGGAAGTGCATGATCACGATGCTGCCGCCGCCCGCGATCGGCGCGTCCGAGCTGCCCGCAATCTCGAGCAGGAGGCCGCCGGGGCGCACATCGATCTTGGGTTCGCTGCTGCCCGAGGCGAGGTCGCCCGGAGTGGTGCTGACGAGTTGCAAGGCACTCGCATCGAAGCGGACCTGGGCGCGGACATGGCCGAGCGCCTGCTCGGACGAGAGCCGCACGCTCACCGTGATGTCCTCGCCAATCTTGGCCGTCGACGGCCCGTCGATGCTGAGGGTCGGACTGCCGTCGCCGCCGGGCGCCTTGGCGGGCGCCTCTGCCGCGGGCACCGCCCCCGCGACACTCGAGGCAATCGGCGTCGACAACGCCGGCGGAGGCGTTACGGCGGCCGCCTCGATGTGCACCGGCAGTGCGCGCGGTGCACCGAGGGCGGCGGCACTCGCGGTGCCACCCATCGCGCCGCCGCTTACGCCGCCCGCGCCCATCGAGCCGCCACCGATCGAGGAGCCAAGGGGCGCCGAGCGGGTCTGGCTCTCGGTCCCGTACCAGAACTCCGTTGCCTCGCTCGAGGGCCTCGGCTGCGCGCGGATGATGCGGGGTGTGATCGATAGCACGATCTCGGTCTTGTCGGCCGTATTGGTCTTCGTGCCGAACAGGCGCCCGAGCATCGGCAGGTCGCCGAGGCCGGGGATGTGCGTGGAATTCCGCTGGTCTGAGTCCTGGATCAGCCCTGCCAGCACCTGGGTCTCGCCGTCCCGGAGTTCGAGCGTGGTGGTCGCGTTGCGCGTGCCGATCTGGTAGGCGACCGTCGTGCCGCTCGCACTCGCCACGTCGACTTCCTTAACGATGGTGCTCACCTCGAGCGCCATCTTGATGCCGACGTTGCCGTCCAAGTGGATGGTCGGCTGCACGTCGAGCGTGAGTCCGACGTCGAGATACTGCACGTTGCTGGTCGAATAGGAGCCACCGGTCGTCGCCGTCGTCCCCGAGGTGATGACCGGCACGCGATCGCCAATCAGGATCTTCGCCTTCTCCTTGTTCTTCGCGCGAATACGCGGACTCGCCAGCGTATTGGTGAGACCCGTCGTCTTGAGCGCGTTGACGCTGACACCGAGCGGCGACACGGTAATCGTGCCGCTGTTCTGCTTGTGCAGGTCCTTCAACAGCAGGCTCGAACCTCCGGTGGCCGAGGTCATGCCAAGGGAGACACTGCCGGGATACGTGATGCCGAGCGTATCCATGGCGCTGCGGGTGATCTCGAGGACTTCCACCTCCAGCATCACCTCGCCCTCCGGCACGTCGAGCGAGGCGATCAGCTTCTCCGCCATGCGCACGTGCTCGGGCGTGTCGCGCATCACGAGCACGCTGGCGCGCTCGTCGATGAACAGCGTCTTGGTGGCCAGCACGGTCTTGATCATCGACTCGGCATCTTTTGGCGCTGCGTTCGCAAGGTAGAAGGTGCGAACGATCTCGTCCTGGTAGTCCTTCTGCTTCGCCGGCGTGTTCGGGTAGACCAGCACCATGTTCGCGGACAGCACCTGACGAGACAGTTGGTTCTGGCCGAGGATGAGGTCTATCGCCTGCTCGACCGGTACCTGGCTGACAAAGATTGTCGTCTTGCCGTCCGACTTCACTTCCTTGTCGAAGATGAAGTTGATGCCAGTCTGCCGCGCCAGCACCTCGAATACCATCTTGGTCGGCGCGTCGCGGAACTGCAGCGTCACCGGGCGATTGTCATTCGTCTTGAGCTTCGGCGAGGCGTTAATCGGCCCGCGCGCGAGGTCGATTTTGGCGGCGAGTGCCGTCGCCGGCTCGAAGCCCGGGTCCTCGGCTAGCACTCCGCGCACGGCGATATCCGCGGCGTCGAGTTCCTTGCGCGCGAGCATTTGCTCCGCGCTCGCGATCCGCTCGGCGTGGCGGTGGTCCGACTCCACTCCCTCGAGGCCGCGGCGCGCGCGTTCATTGCCGGGTTCAATTGCGAGCGCCCGCCGGTAGCTAGCGTCGGCGAGCTCGCTCTGGCCCTTGGAACGCGCGGCGTCACCGGCGGCGACCAACTGCTGGACTACGCCTTCCTGCCGCGCACGCAGGTCCAGCCGGAAGTTCAAATTGCCTGGGTCGTCTTTGACGGCCTGGCGAAGGGCAGCAATCCCCTCCTCGTAGTTTCCTTGGTCGATCGCGACCATGCCGTCGCGATGGAGGCGCTCGGCAGCGCATCCCGCGACCAAAGCCGCGAGCAGAAAGATGAGGGTTCGAGTCATTGTTTTTTTCACTGCGTCGCTCCGGTCGCCAAAGCCTGCCGGGTATTGAGCGGCAGGTAGTTGAATACGAGCTGGCTTCCGTCCGCGCTCTCGAATTCATAAACCCCGTCGAGGTGGTCACCGATACTCGCGTCGATCACGCGGTCGTCCCGCGACAGGAAATAGACTGTTTTGTCGCCACCCGGCGCGTAGCTGCCTAGGAATGCGTACGGAAACGGCGGCGCGACCGGCGCTGGCGGCGGCGCGGGTGCCACCACCGGAGGCGGCGGCGGCGGCGGCGGCGGCACATACCAGGAATGCACCGCGAACAGGTCGAGTCCCTTCGCATCGGCGACGCGCGCCGGCCGCGCGGGCACCTTGGTCGCAGGACGCCCGCTGGCGGCCACGGTGTGGTGTGCGCGTGCCGCGGCGACGGCGCGGCTGCGCGCGGCAGCGATCGCCGCCTCGCGCGCGCTCGTCGCGGCGACGGTCCGGCTGATGTACCACGCGCCCGCAACAAGGACGGCGAGCAGCAACACCGCGCCAACGATGAGTCGTCGCGGCGGAATTCGCGGCAGCTCGAAGCGCGCCGGGAGCGATACCACGCTCAAGAGGCTGCTCATGTCGCGCTCCGAGTGTAAAATGTGAGATTGATCTGCGCCTCAACGGCGCTGTCGCCGATGGTCTTGCGCTGGATGCTGAGGTTCGAGATCGCAGTCGCAGGCAGCGCGGTTAGCGTTGCATCGATGAATTGCCGAACCTGCGTGTAGGATCCCGACACTGGAAATGCGACGCTATAGCGGGTGATCGTCCCGGTCTTGGTTGCCGCGCTGTCGTATTTTCCGGTGTCGACCGACAGACCCGCCGCATCGGCCTGCTTCAGCAACACTCCGAGGAGCGCCGGCATGTCGGCACGGTTCGGCAGCGCGTGCAGGACGACGCTCGCATCGCTCACCGCCGTCTGCGGCATAGCGGCCGCGTGCGCGCGCGCCGTGGCGAGCTCTGCGCGTAGAGCCCCCGCCTCTCCTAGCATCTGCAGGTGTGTCGAAAAGAGAAACAGCGCGCTCGCCCCAATAAGTCCAAGGCCAATGAGGCCCGGTCGTCCCGTGCGCCCAACGTACCAGCCGATGAGCGGCAGAGCCTCGTTCCGAAGGCGCAGCGCCAGGCGCTTCACCGGTACGAGTGCGCTCGAGCGCCGCACGGCCGCCGGCATGGTTGGCGGCGCACCGAGCGGCGCCGGCGCAATCGACAGGGACGTCGCGCTGCGTTCGCTGCTCACGAGCGCCACTCCGCTGCCAGCTTGATGCGCACCGGGTGCTCGGGATCGTCCTTCTTGCGCTCGTGGCTTTCGAGCATCGGGTACCTCAGCACCTTGCTCAGTTGCAGGCGCTCCAAATACGCGAGTGCGGCCGGCAGATCGCGCGCTTCCGCAGTGATTTGCACGACATGCTTCACGGGGTCCGGCTGGACTTCGAGCAGCGCGACCGTCGAGGCAGTGTCACGACTCGCCAGCGCGAGTTCGGACAGCAGCTGCGACCACGGCACCGACAGCTCGCGCTCGATCGCTGCGTTCTCCTCGGCCGACCGCGTAGCGGTGGGCGTCGTGGCGCCGGCGGGTCGAGTCAAGACGTTCAATTGCGCATCGAGGCGGTTGCGCTCGGTGAGTGCCCCATCGAAGGAGACGCCAAGCGCGATCGCCGCGACCAGTCCCGCGACGCACAATGCGGTGCCCGTCCGCGGCGCGGTGTTCACCGGCGCAACGAAATCGAGCCGGAGGCGCAGCGGCGCCTTCATGCGTAAATCCGCTGCAGAAGCGCAAGCTCGTGCGCCTGGCCTGTCGTGACCTCGTCATCGTCAAGCCATTCGAGCTCGTCGCCGGTGCGTATCGCGTCGCGGCGCATCCACACCGGCGCGTCGACGAACATGCGGCCGACGCCGCCCGTGGCCCGGGTCAATTTGCCGAAGGCGCGCAGTCGCTCGAGTTCGACGGTCCAGTCCGCGGACAGGCGCGCCATGTGCACGCGGTCCCAGGCGCCATTTCGAAGGTGAACTGCAGACAGCGAGCCGTCGTCGAGGCTCACGAACCACGCGTCGTCGGGCGGCAGGCGGTGGCGCCACGCATTGAATGCGACCACTAGCTGCGGCTGCAGCGAGACGAGGTTGAGACGCGCCGGCAGCAGGACTTCATCGAGCGCCGAACGCAGCGTCGTCGGCATCGCGCAGGCGACGTACGCGTGACCGGGCGGAGTATCGGCGAGCGTCACGCTCCAGTCCGTGAGCCCGTCACCGTAGGTGTCGGCAAGTACGTAGCGGGCGTGCGTGAGCCGGCCGTCGGCGTCGAGGCGACTGTTCGGCCACGGCACGACTCCGTAGCGCGCCCACGGATC
>JANXZZ010000345.1 GCA_025355245.1 Pseudomonadota bacterium
CTTGTCCCCACCGTTTCCGGTGGGAGTGGACTATCTCTTCACCCTCGCACGCGGCACTGCGTGCGGTGGGGTGCGGGACGCTCTAGCCTGTCATTAAGGGCAGTCGGGTCGCCGCAACCCAGCCCCCAGGTAGTCTCTGCACCTTCCGGCGGTCTACCGCCGGCTTGGCTCAGGGTTGCCATCCTGCGGCGTGCAGGAGCAGGTTTCCCTGAATTCATCCCGTCCACTTCGCGCCTTACGGCGCGAAGGCACCTTCTCGACCTCGAGTCGATGAGTCCCCTGCTCTAACCGTTGAGCTACAGGCCCGGCGGTCAGTCTAGCAAGCCCCTCGTCGGGCGGGGCGCGATCAGCCGGCGAGCGCGGTGTGCAGCGACTTGATCTGCTGCGCGGTCGCGGTGAGCAGGCGCGTGCAGTCCTCCGCGCCGAGCCCGAGCCGCTCGAAGGGCGCAACCGCCGTGACGGTCTCATCGAGCAGCGCCCGATAGAACACGCACGGCACCAGCGCGATCGCGGCGACCAGAACGTCGCTCAGCCGGTCGCCGCCCGGACCGTCGGTGGCGTTCTGGTTGCCGACCGCGGACACGATCGACGGCGCGAACTTCCAGTGGCCGAGGATCGCCGCCGCGATGCGCGGATGCCCCTTGTTGAGGATGCGCATGGCGGCATCGTCGCTGCCGAGCGCGGCGCCGTGCTGGTAGGCCCGCACGGTGACGTAGAGGCTGCCGATGTTGTGCATGAGGCCGGTGACGAGCGCCTCGTCGGGGTTACCCGCCTTGGTCTCGCGGGCGAGCACGTAGGCGATCGAGGCGACGAGCGTGCCCTTGCGCCAGAGTTCCTGCAGCTGCGGCCGCAGCACTGCCTCGCCCTCGCCGACCTTCATCTGCTGCAGTGCGAAGGAGACCGCCGAGCAGCGCACCAACTGGTGGCCGAGACGATTGACTGCCTGCTGCAGCTCGGTGATCGGCTTCCCGGACGGGTTCAGGAACGCGGAGTTCGAGAGCCTGAGGATGCGCGCGGCCAGCGCGGCATCGATGCCGATGACCTGGGCGACCTGTGCCGGAGTCGCGCGCGGATCCTCGAGGACCCGCTGCACGCGCTGCGCGACGTCCGGAAACGAGGGCAGGCGTACGTCGCCCGTGGCGAGCTCCGCCGCAAGTTCCTTGAGGAACTCGGCGGGCGCGAGCGCCCGGGTGGGTGCGGAGCGCGGCTTCGATGCGGTGATCGCCATGGGTCGGGCCTTCTGATTCAGGGGTGCGTCCGTGACAGTTATCGGCGCCGCGGCGCCGCCCTTGAGGCGCCAGGAAGCGGGCGCCGCGTCGACGGCCCCATTACACTCGCCGCATGAGTTTCGTGATCCAAGTCCTCGTCGTCGCCCTCCTCGTGGGGGGCGCCGGACTCATTGGCTACCTCTGGGGCGCCAGCCGGCGGGCGGCCCAGTTCGAGGGGCGCCTGCTGACGGAAACGGGCCTCAGGACCGCGGCGGAGGCCACCGCCCGCCAGTTCGATGGCCTGCGCGCGGAGCTCGCGGCTCGCGATGTCGAGCTCGCGCGCCTCAGGGCCGAGGTTCGTACGCTCGGCGAGAGCCGCCAGCAGGTGATGACCGAGCTCGAAGCTCGCGAGCGCGCGCTGGCCGAGCAGCGCGGGCTGCTCGACTCCGCGCAGCTGAAGCTGGCCGACGTGTTCCGCTCGCTCGCCGCGGAAACGCTGCGCGCCAACAACCAGCAGTTCATCGAGCTCGCGAAATCTCAGTTCGAGACGCTGCGCGAGGCCGCGCGCGGCGACCTCGACAAGCGCCAGGCCGGCTTCCAGCAACTCGTCGAGCCGGTGCGCGAATCGCTCGAGAAGGTGCAGGCGCGCATCGGCGAGATCGAGAAGGAACGCATTGGCGCCTACAGCCAGCTCATGCAGCAGGTGGAATCGCTCGCGCTCGGCCAGGCCGACTTGAAGCGCGAGACCGGCAACCTCGTGGGTGCGCTGCGCCGGCCGAGCGTGCGCGGTCGCTGGGGCGAGGTGCAGCTGAAGCGCGTCGTCGAGCTCGCCGGCATGCTCGATCACGTCGACTTCGTCGAGCAGCAGCACGTCACGAGCGAATCGGGCGACATCCGCCCCGACCTCGTGGTGAAGCTCCCCGGCGGCAAGAGCCTGATCGTCGATGCCAAGGCGCCGCTCGAGGCCTATCTCGAATCGCTCGAGATGGGCGACGAGGCCGCGCGCACCGCGAAGCTCGTCCAGCACGCGCGCCAGATCCGCGACCACATCGCGAAGCTGTCGCTGAAGCAGTACTGGGACCAGTTCGAGAACACGCCCGACTTCGTCGTGCTGTTCATCCCCGGTGAGATGTTCTACAGCGCCGCGCTCGAGCAGGACCCGGCGCTCATCGAGGTCGGCATGAACCGCAAGGTGCTGCTGGCGACGCCGACGACGCTGATCGCGCTCTTGCGCACCGTTGCCTACGGCTGGCGCCAGGAGTCGCTCGCGGAGAACGCACGCGGCATCGCCGCACTCGGCAAGGAGCTCTACGAGCGCATCCAGGTCATGGCCGGCCACTGGGGCAGCATGGGCCAGGGCCTGAAGCGCGCGCTGGTCGCCTACAACGACGCCGTCGGCTCGCTCGAGTCGCGCGTGCTGCCGACCGCAAGGCGCTTTCGCGACCTCGACGTCGGCACCGATGCCAGGGAAATCGAGGCGCCCGCGCCGCTTGACCAGCTGCCGCGCGAGATCCAGGCGGAAGAAATGCGGGCCGCCGCGGCGGTCCCGCGGCTGACCGACGAGGATGCGGAGGCGGAGCGCCACTGAGGCCGCGGCTGCGTCCGGCGGACGTTAAGACTGAGGTGCGTATGAGGATCAGGTTTCCGGCTGCCGCACTCGGGCTCGTCACGCTCGGCATCCTCGCCTTCGCGGCGCCCCTCAGCGCCGAGCCCACCGCACGCTCGCCGATCCGCCACGTAATCGTCGTGATCGGCGAGAACGTTTCCTTCGACGCGCTGTTCGCGACCTACGCGCCGCCCGCGGCCGGCGTCTCGGTCAGGAACCTCCTCTCCGAAGGCATCGTGCTCGCCGACGGACAGCCGGGACCCAATTACGCCCGCGCGGTGCAGTACGAGTACACCAGCACGAGCGAGTACTACACGTTGCGGCTCGAGCCGCAGGCTCCCTACGCGCGCCTGCCGCAGCCGACGCTCGCGGGGGTCCACGACCCCGTCACGCTCGCCGCCGTCGGCGCGATTCCCGACCCGCGCTTCGCGACGCTCGCCGCCAACGGACCGTTCCAGATCACGCGCTTCGCGAAGTACGGCGATGCCTTCGGCTTCGAGACCGGTGATCCCGTGCACCGCTTCTTCCAGATGTGGCAGCAGACCGGTGGCGACAACCACGACCTCGGCCACTACGCCTGGGTCGCGAGCAGCACCGGCCGCGGCGGCGATACGCACGGGACCACGCCACAGGCCACCGGCCAGGGCGGCGAGCTCATGGGCTTCTTCAACATGCAGTCGGGCGATGCGCCCTACTTTCGCGAGCTCGCCGAGCACTACGCGCTCAGCGACAACTACCACCAGGCCATCATGGGCGGCACCGGCGCGAACTTCTTCGCACTCGCAACCGGCGACGTTGCCACCTACAACACGAAGGGCGCACGGGCGGTGCCGCCGGCGCGCCAGATCGAGGACCCCTCGCCCGCGCCCGGCACCGCCAACTTCTACGTGCACGACGGCTACGCAGGCGGCAGCTGGGTCAACTGCTCGGATGCCTCCGCTGCCGGCGTCGCGCCGATCCTGACCGTGCTCGCGACCCTGCGTCGCGACAGCAACTGCGCGCCGAAGACCTACTACCTCGTCAACAACTACAACCCACCCTTCACCGCCGACGGCCGCGCGGTCGCGCTCGGCCCGGACCTCGCCGTCTATCCGCCGCAGTCGATGCCGAACGTGGGCACGCTGCTCGAGACCGCGGGCCTCAGCTGGAGCTGGTACACGGGCGGGCGCGACCTGGAGGATTTGACGCCGGATCCGTTGTTCGCGGCGGCGCGACGCGGGGTCGTTGCGGCCTTGCCCGCGACCGCGAGCGCCGCCGAGATCGATGCGGCCGCGTTCGCGAAGGGCCAGGACTACGTCTACAACAACATCGGCGACCCATTGACGGCGTTTCCGGCGATCGTCGGCACGGGCACGGCCAAGCGTCTGGCGGGCCTGCACGCGTTCTACGCGGCGCTCGCGGCCCATTCGCTGCCGGCGGTGTCGTTCGTCGTTCCCAAGGACATCGACAGCGGTCACCCGGGCTACTCGGCGCCGGCGCGCTACGAGGCCTTCGTTCGCGACCTGATCACCAAGGTAAAGGCGGATCCCGAGCTCTGGCGTTCGGTCGCGATCCTCGTGACGGCCGACGAGGGTGGCGGCTACTTCGATTCGGGTTTCATCCAGACGCTCGACTTCTTCGGCGACGGCCCGCGCATCCCGTTCCTGGTCGTCTCGCCGTATGCGCGCGCGGGATTCGTCGATCACACCTACGCCGATCATGCCTCGGTGCTGAAGTTCATTGAGTACAACTGGCGCCTCGCGCCGCTGTCGCGGCGCAGCCGCGACCGCCTGCCGAACCCCGTGGCCGCGGCGACCAGTCCCTACGAGCCCGGGAACGCGCCGGCGATTGGCGATCTGACGACGCTGTTCGACTTCGGTGCCGCGCACTGAGGCCGCGGCCGGCACTCAGCCGATGACGCAGCACCGCGCGATGCGCGCGAGGAGAGCGCGGCCGTCAGCGCCGTTCACGCCCGGTGCGCATCGCCGACCGGCTGCTCGCCCGGCTCCGCGGGCGTCGGCGCGAGCGCGGCGCCGGGCTCCCGGCGCACGAAACGGTCGAGCGCGAGATAGACAACCGGCGTCAGGAACAGCGTCAGGAACTGCGAGACCAGCAGGCCGCCGACGACCGCAAGCCCAAGCCCCTTCCGCGGCCCGCCGCTCGAGCCCAGGCTAAGCGCGATCGGCAGCGTCCCGAGCAGTGCCGCGAAGGTCGTCATCATGATCGGGCGGAAGCGCACGAGGCAGGCCTCCCGAATCGCCGCGTGCGGCGTCTTGCCGTGCATGCGCTCCGCCGCGAGCGCGAAGTCGATCATCATGATCGCGTTCTTCTTGACGATGCCGATCAGCATGATCACGCCGACGAAGGCGTAGAGGTCGAGTTCGCGCCCGAACACGAACAGCGTCAGCAGCGCGCCGAGTCCTGCCGCCGGCAGGCCGGACAGGATCGTGAGCGGGTGGATGTAGCTCTCATAGAGGATGCCGAGCACCACGTAGATGATGAACACCGCGAAGCAGAGCAGCAGCCCCAAGCCCGACACCGAGCTCTGGAAGGCCTGCGCGGTGCCCTGGAAGGAACCGGTCATGCTGGCCGGGAGGCCGAGGCGCGCCTTCTCCGCCTCGATCTTGGTGATCGATGCGAGAGCGCGACACCCGGCGGCAGGTTGAACGAGATCGTCACCGCCGGTACCTGGCCCGTGTGGCTCACGAACAGCGGCGAGACGCCACGCGAGCCGATCGTGACCTCGCTGAGCGGGACGAGGTTGCCTCTGTCGGAGCGCACGTAGAGGCCGCCGAGCGCCGCCGGCGACTCGCGAAACTGCGGCGCCACCTCCATCACGATCCAGTACTGGTTGGTCGGCGTGTAGAAGGTGCCGACCTGCCGCTGTCCGTAGGCGCTGTACAGCGCGTTCTCGATCTGGCTGACGCTGACGCCGAGCGCGGCGGCACGTGCGCGGTCGATCGTCAGCGCGATCCGCTGCGAGTTCAGCTGCAGATCGGAGGTCACGTCCTGCAGCTCCGGCAGCACGCGCAGCGCTGCCTCGAGCTTCGGCGCCCAGGTGTAAAGCAGGTTCGTGTCCGCTTCCTGCAGCGTGTAGACGTACAGGCTCTTCGAAATGTACGTGCCGAGACGGATCGTGGGCGGCGACTGCAGGTAGAGGCGGATGCCGGGGACCTTGAGGAGCTCGGGCCTAAGCTCCGCGAGCACGTGGTCGGCGTCAGGGCGCGTGCCCGCCGGGGTCAGGCGCGCGACGATGCGGCCCTGGTTCAGCACCTGGCTCGAGCCGCCGAGACCCATCGCGGAAATGACTGCCTCGACGTGCGGATTCTTGCGGATCACCGCCACGAGCTGCGCCTGCTTCTCCTTCATCGCCGCGAACGAGGTGTCCTGCGCAGCCTCGGTGAGCCCGAACAGTTGTCCCGAATCGTCGGTCGGGATGAAGCCCTTCGGGATCCATACTGCCAGCAGCCCGGTCGCGACCAGCGAGCCCCCGAAGGTCGCGAGCACGAGGCGCCGATGCGCGAACGCCCAGTCGAGGCCGCGCTCGTAGAGCGTGCGCCCGCGGCTGAAGAGGCGATCGAACCACGCCGTACCCAGCGCCGGTGCAGTCTCATGCTCGGCCTTGAGGAGCCGCGCGCACAAGAGCGGCGTCAGCGTCAGCGAAACGAAGCCGCTGACGAGCACCGCCGCAACGATCGTGACGGCGAACTCGTGCAGCAGCCGGCCGACGATCCCGTTCATGAACATGACCGGAATGAACACCGCCACCAGCGACAGCGTCATCGACACGATCGTGAAGCCGATCTCGCGCGAGCCCGCGAGCGCTGCCGCGAGCGGCGTCTTACCGCCCTCGATGTGGCGCGCGATGTTCTCCATCATCACGATCGCATCGTCGACCACGAAGCCGACGCACAGCGTCAATGCCATCAGCGACAGATTGTTGAGCGAGTAGTTGCACAGATACATCACGGGCATCGTGCCGAGCAGCGACAGCGGCAACGCGATGCCCGGAATCAGCGTCGCCGACCAGCGCCGCAGGAACAGGAAGATCACCAGCACCACGAGCACCATCGCCAGCATCAGCGTGAACTTTACGTCCCGGACGGACTTCCTGATCGGCTCCGAGCGGTCGAGGAAGGTCGTCAGCGTCATGCCCGTCGGCACCGAGGCCTGGAAGGTCGGCAGCAGCGCCTTGATCGAGTCGACGACCTGCACCGTGTTGGCGCCGGGCTGGCGCATGACCGCGAGGAAGATCGCGCGGTGGTCGTTGAGGTACGCCGTGACGTGATCGTCCTGCACGCTGTCGATGACGCGGCCGACGTCGCCGAGGCGCACGGGGGCGCCGTTCCGGTAGGCGACGATCATGCCGCTGTACTCGGCGGCGTTGAACAGCTGCCCCTTGGAGTCGATCGTGTAAATGCGGGTGCGGCTCTCGAGCTGCCCCGAGGGCAAATTTACGTTCTGCGCCTGCACCGCGCTCTGCACCTCGTCGATGCCGATGCCGCGCACCGCGAGCTGCGCGGGGTCGAGCTGGATGCGCACCGCGTACTTCTGCGTGCCGTAGACCGCGACCTGCGCGACTCCCGGGACCATCGACAGGCGCTGTGCGAGGCGCACCTCGCCGAATTCATCGACGTCCGACATCGGCAGCACGTCGGAGCCGAGCGCGAGCTGGTAGACGGGCTGGTCGCCCGGGTTGACCTTGAAGAACGACGGCGGCGTCGTCATCTCGACCGGCAGCTGGCGCGAGGCGGCGGTGATCGCCGACTGCACGTCCTGCGCGGCGCCGTCGATATTCCTATCGAGCGCGAACTGCAGCGTGATGCGGGTGACCCCCTGCGAGCTCGTCGAGCTCATCGAGTCGATCGAGGCGATCGTCGAGAGCTGCTTCTCGAGCGGGGTGGCAACCGCGCTCGCCATGGTCTCGGCGCTCGCACCCGGGAAGGTCGCGGCGATGCTGATGGTCGGGAAATCGACGGCCGGCAGGTCCGAAACCGCGAGCAGCCGGTAGGTCGCGAGGCCGAACACGACCACGCACAGCATCGCGAGGCCGGTCATCACCGGCCGCTCGATGAACGGCTTGCTGATGTGCATCGCGCTTCGCTCAGCGGCCGGACGGCCCGGCAGCGACGCCGCCGCCGCGGGCGCCGTCGGCGGGATCCGCGGCGAGCGTCACGGCACTCCCGGGAATCACCCGCGACTGGCCGTCGACGACCACGCGCTCGCCCGCGGCGATGTGGCCGGAAAGCACCGCGCGGTCGCCTTCGGTGCGCTCGACGGTGATCTGGCGCTGCTCTGCCTTGAGGGTCGAGCCCACCACGAACACGTAGGGCCCCTCGGAGCTCTGCCCGATCGCGCTCGCCGGCACCCAAAGCGCGGGACCCGCGGTCGGCACGCTGATCCTGACGCGCACGAACTGCCCCGGCCACACCGCGCGGTCGGCATTGCCGAGCGTCGCGCGCAGGCGGATCGTGCCCGTCGGCTGGTCAACCTGGTTGTCGACGAAGGTGAGCGGCCCGGTGCGCTCGACGGGGGCGCCGCCGACGCCGTCGACGCTGAGCGCGACGCGCACGTTGCCGCTCTGCGCGGCGGGCCGCAGGTCATTGAGGTAGCGCTCGGGCACCGAGAAATCGACGTAGATGGGATCGAGCTGGTTCACGGTCAATAGCGCCGCCGTGTCGTTCGCCTTCACGAGGTTGCCCTGCTGCAGCGTCACGCGCCCGACGCGGCCGTCGATCGGCGAGCGCAGCTCGGTGAACTCGAGGTTGAGACGTGCGTTCGCAACAGCCGCGCGATCCGCGGCGACGCCCGCCGCGGCGGCGCGCGCATCGCCCTGCGCGTCGGAGTACTGGTTCGCCGAGATGTAGCCCTTCGCGATCAGATCGTCGGAACGCTTCAGGAGGTCCTGCGCCTTCTCGAGCAGCGCCTGGTCGCGCGCGAGGTTCGCGCTCGCAATGTCGAGCTGCACGCTGAAGGGCCGGGGATCGATCCGGAACAGGAGCTCGCCGCGCTTGACGTCGCTGCCCTCGCGCACCGGCACCAGCACGATCTGGCCGTCGACGCGCGACTTGACCGCGACGCTCGTAATCGGGGTCACGTTGCCGATGCCGTTGATCTCGGCCGGGACCGTGCCGTTCTCGACGCTCGCGAGGCGGACCGGGGTTGCGATGTCGGGGGCCGCGCCGCGTCCGTGGCAGGCGCCGAGCACGAGGAGCGGCAGCGCGACGACGAGCCGGGCGAAAACGCCCTCGAAACGCGGTGACGGGGGCGGTCGACGTCGGCGCGGCATCGGGAAATCACCTCGGGAAACCGGCAACTTGGGGCTCGAGCCGGCGGACCGAATCATAGCCTCTCGGAACGCGCCGGGCCACGGAACGGGGGCGAGCCCGCCCGGCCCGGCCGCGGCCGGGCGGCCCCGGGGGTGTCCGGGACGGTTCCGGGCGTTGCCGAGGCGACTTCCCGCCCCTCGCGGGGCGACCCCGGGCGCCCCGGCGCGGTATCCTGCCGCGCCCATGACTTCCTTCAAGTTGCGCCTGCCGGCGCTCATCATCGCCTGCGTTTTCGCCGCCGTGACGGTCGGCACGTGGGCCTGGTTCAATCGGCCCGAGGCCGAGCCCGAGTGGCCGCACAAGGTCTGGGGCTTCGCGCTCTCGCCCTACCAGGCCGACCAGAACGCCATCAAGGAGGAGTACCCCACGCGCGAGCAGATCGCGGCGGACCTCGACATCCTGAAGGGCAAGACCCAGGCCATCCGTACCTACACGGTCGCCGGCACCATTGGCCTCGTGCCCGAGCTTGCGGCGGAGCGCGGCCTCAACGTCGCGCTCGGCGTCTGGATCGACTCCCGGCGCGAGCGCAACGAGGAGGAACTCGCCAAAGCCGTCGAGCTCGCCAAGAAGCACCGCAACATTGTCCGCGTGATCGTCGGCAACGAGTCGGTGCTGGGCGGCGACCTGCCGCTCGAGGACTTCCTGATGCTGCTCGATCGCGCGCGCGCGCAGATCGAGCAGCCGATCAGCACCGCCGAGCCCTGGCACGTGTGGCTCAAGAACCCCGAGCTCGTCGATCACGTCGACTACCTCGCGGTGCACCTGCTGCCCTACTGGGAGGGCATCGCGGTCGATGACTCGGTGACGTACTCGATCGACAAGTTCCACGAGCTGCAGGCACGTTTTCCGGAAAAGCCCGTCGTGATCGGCGAGGTCGGCTGGCCCTCGAACGGCCGCACGCGCGAGAAGGCGGTGGCCTCGGATGCGAACGAGGCGCTGTTCCTCAGGCGCTTCCTCGCCTGGGCCGAGAAGGAACACGTGGCCTACTACATCGAGGAAGCCTTCGACCAGCCGTGGAAGCGCGAGAGCGAAGGCGGCGTCGGCGCCTACTGGGGCGTCTACGACGCCGACCGCCACGCGAAGTTCGAGTTCACGAAGCCGATCGTGCGCACGCCACAGTGGCAGATCCTCGCCGCAGTGTCGGTTGTGCTCGCCGCGTTCATGCTGTTCTGGTTCTACATGAACAGCGGCACCCTCAAGAACCGCGGCCGCAGTTTCCTCGCGGTGATTATCTATGCGACCAGCGCGTTCACGACCTGGATCATCTACAGCTACTCGCAGCAGTACCTGACCGTCATCAGCGTCACGGTCGGCGT
>JANXZZ010000010.1 GCA_025355245.1 Pseudomonadota bacterium
GCACGTGCACGTCGCCGCTGACCCAGTGTCCGCCGCCGGCCGCGGCGGCGGACACGGCTGCGAACGCGCCCGTGACGCGCGCGGTTGCCCCGGCGGTGATCGTCGCGGTCGCAAGCACGCGCGCCTCGCGGAAGCCGTGCATGAACTCGACGTGCACCTCCCCCGCCGGGACCTCGAGCACCGCATCGCCGTGCGCGTGGAAGTAGTGCGCCTCGAAGGGGCGCTCGGCGCGGTCGTAGCCGTCATCGCCGTGGATCCAGGCGCCGGCAGGCGCGTAGAAGCGACCCGCCGCGTCGGTCACCGACACGCGCGCATCGCCCGGCGCGCCGTTCGCGCCCACGATCGCGAGCTCGAGACGCCCGCTCGGGCGCAGTGTCGCGCGCCTCGCGACGGGGAGTGCGCGTTGGGCTCCGCCCGCGACCGTCTGCAGCCAGAGCTCGGTGCCACCGCTCGCGTTCGAGATGTAGGCGATCTCGCGGCCGTCGGGCGCGAAGCGCGCGCCGACCGCGTCGAAGTCGCCATAGGAGATCGGCAGCGCATCCCCGCCCGCGGCGAGCGGCAGCAGCCACAGCTGGTGCCAGTTGCGCCCGAGGTAGGAGCTGTAGAGGAGCCGGCTGCCGTCCGGCGAGACGTCCGGGCGCGCGCGCCAGTTGGTTTCCTCGTAATGGAGCTCGTGCGGTTCGGCTCCGGGTTGCGCTTCCATCTGCCAGAACCCGCCGGTGCCGTGGATGCGGCCGCGGTTCGATACGTACAGGATCGAGCGGCCGTCGCGCGTCCACACCGGACTCAGTTCATGGTCGAAGGCGCTGTAGTAGTAGCGCCGCAGCGGGCTCTTGTTCTCGCCCGTGAGGCGCACCACCGAGCCAAGCCCGTCCGCAGTCACGCTTGCGGTGAAGACGTGGAAGCGCTTCATGTACGCGGTCGACACGAACGCGATGCGCGTGCCGTCGGGCGAAAAGCGCGGCTCGACGTTGACCGCACCGCCGCTCGTCAGCGCGCGCGAACGCCCGCTCGGGAGATCGAGGAGCCTGAGCTCGAGCGCATCGTGCGCGTAGGACGTGTAGACGATCGAGCGCCCGTCCGGTGACCAGTCGGGCTGGTAGTCGTAGCCGGGACCGTCCGTCAGCTGCACCGCCGTCGTCGAGTCGAGGCGCTGGCGCCACAGCGACCCCGCCATCGAGAACACGACCTCGCGCGAGTCGGGCGCGAATGCAACGCTGCTTGGCCCCCCGGTCAGCTGCGGCAGGTACATCTCGTGGTAGTAGTAGGGATGCGGCAGGTCAATCTGCTCGAAGATCGCCCGGCGCTCGGCGCGCAGCGGCGTCGCGACGCCGAGCCCGAGCAGCGTGGACGCGAGGACGAGCGCGGCGGCGAGGCGCCGGCGGGTTCGCGGACTCATTCTTCCTCCACCGCGTCGGTGAGCGTGAGCTTGCGGCGCGCGATGAACTCGAGCATCGCCTCGTCCGCCGCCGGATCGATGCCGGGGTCCTGGTACTCCGCCAGCATCTTCTTCCAGAGCAGGTTCGCGCGCTGCTCCGCCGAGAGGCTGCCCTCGATCGACCACTGCTCGTAGGATGAGTAGTCGGCGATCGTCGACTGGTAGAAGGCCGTCTCGAAGTTCGCCTGGGTGTGCTCGCAACCGAGGAAGTGGCTGCCGGGCCCCACCTCGCGGAAGGCATCGAGCGCCTGGCCGCGCGCGGAGAGGTCCATGCCCTGCGCGAGCACCTGCATCATCGCGAGCTGGTCGGCATCCATCACGAACTTCTCGTAGCCCGCGACCAGCCCGCCCTCGAGCCAGCCCGCCGCGTGGGTCACGAGGTTGACGCCCGCGAGCAGCGTCGGCAACAGCGTGTGCGCGCTCTCGTAGGCGGCCTGCGCATCGCCGATCTTCGAGGAGCACAGCGAGCCGCCGCTGCGACAGGGCACGCCGAGGCGGCGCGCGAGCTGCGCGGTCGCGAAGATCATCTGCGTCGCCTCGGGCGTGCCGAAGGTGGGCGCGCCGGTGCGCATCGAGATCGCGCCCACGAAGGAGCCGAGGATCACCGGCGCACCCGGCCGCACCAGCTGCGTCAGCGCCATGCCGGCCATGGTCTCGGCGAGGATCTCGGACATGCAGCCGGCCGCGGTGACCGGACCCATCGCACCCGCCAGCACCGCGGGCACGATGATCGTGCCCTGGTTGGCGCCAGCGAATTCCCGCAGCGCCCCGAGCATGCGGCCGTCGAAGGTGAGCGGCGAGTTGGAATTGATGTTGCCGAGCACGACCGGATGGGTCTCGAGGAACTCCGCGCCGAACACCGCCTGCGCGACGCCAATGGCATCGCGCGCGTGGCCCGGCGTCTCCGGCGTCGCCTCGCAGCCCTGGTCCGAGTAGCGGAAGAACGAGTACTGCACGTCGAGGTGGCGCTTGTTGGGCGGGATCTCCATCGGCTCGCACATGCAGCCGCCCGAGAAATGGATCGCCGGCGCCATGTGCGCGAGCTTTATGAAATTCTGGAGGTCCTCGAGCGAGCCGTAACGGCGGCCGCGGTCGAGGTCGTAGACGAAGGGCGGCCCGCCGACCGGCGAGAACACCGTCGCATCGCCGCCGAAGCGCACGTTGCGCTCGGGGTTGCGTGCAAAGAGCTCGAACTCGCGGGGCGCGGTCTTGAGGAGGCTCCGAGCGAGGCCGCGCGGGATGTGCACGCGCTCGCCGCTGACCTCCGCACCCGCCTCGCGCCACAGGCGCAGCGACTCGGGATCGCGCCTGAACTCGATGCCGATCTCGGCGAGGATGGTCTCGGCGTTCGCCTCGATGATCTCGACGGCCTCGGAGTTCAAGAGCTCGACCACCGGCAGCTTGCGGCGTATGTACGGGTACTTGGCGCTCTTGGTCAGCGCGCGGGCGCGGCGGATGTCGCGGCCGCGGCGCGGCGTGGTGGCGGTGTCGGTCACGGTGTGCTGGCTCCAGCCTCGTCGGTACCACGGGGGCCGGAATGCCCGGCACCCGCCGCACTATGCCTTGGCCCGGGGCGCCGTACAACGGCTATTGAACGAGTGCATGATTAGCAGCCGAGGGCGTTAAGCTAGCGCCCCCCCGGCCGTGTTTCGAAGGAGCATTGCGTGACTCGAGCGTCCACTGCCTGCGCCCGCTCTGCCCTGCTCGGCCTCGCGTTGGTAAGCGTCGCCGCGGCAAGTCCCGACCCGCGGGTCGCGGCGGCGGAAGCCATCTACGCCGACTGGATCGATGCGAGCTACGCGGTCATGACGATCGCCGCGGGGCCGCTAACCCAGGTCGACGGGCGCGGGCGCGCGGCCTGGGAGCGCGCGCGCGCCGAACGGCAGGCGCTCCTCGGGACCCGCCTCGACGCGCTCGCGCGCGTGAGCTTCGCGCCCGAGGACACGCGCGCCCTCACGGTCATGAAACGCAACCTCGCCGAGCCGCCCACGGTGCCCGCTGCCGCGAGCGCCGCGGAATCCGCGGCGCTGTGCGCGACCGCGGCCGAGCGGACCGCCGAGCGTACCGCGCTGTCGCGCGCGCTCTACGCCTGCTTCGAGCATTTCGGCAATCACGTGTCCTTCGAGGGCAAGACCATCGTTCGCGCGAGCGTGCTCGAGCTGCTCGCCGAACTCGACAGCGACTCGCGCCGGCGCGCGTTGTTTGCAGCGCTCGATCCGCTGTGGCGCCACATCAACGGCAGCGACGAAGCCGGCAGTCCCTACCGGCGCCTGATCGGACTCGCGAGCGCCGAGGCCCGCGCCAAGGGTTCCTCGCCGATCACCGAGGGCGCGCGCACGGTGGGCGCGACGCCGGCCGAGGCCGAGCACTGGCTCGTCGAGGTCCTCGAGGCGTGGCGTGCGGCGAACCCCGGGGCGCCGCTCGAGCCCTGGGACTACTGGCACCACTACGCCGGCGGCGTCGCGCCGCTCGATGCGCGGATTCCGATCGGGCGCGTTCTGCCCCTGAGCAAGCGGTACTACCGCGACCTCGGCGCCGACCTCGATGCGCTCGGCGTCCTCCACGATCTCGAGGTGCGACCCGGCAAAGCGCCGCTCGCCTACGCCGACTTCGTGCGCACCGGCCGGCAGGGGCCGGCGGGCTGGCAGCCGGCGATCGGTCGCGTCTCGGCGAACGTCGAGCGCGGCGGCCTGTTCGTGCTCAATGAGATCGTGCACGAGGACGGCCACGCGGTGCACATGGCGGCCGTGCGCACGCGCCCGGCCTTCTTCGACCTTGGCGATGACCTGTTCCTCGAGGCCTTCGCCGACGTGCCCTCGTGGAGCGTCGCGGAGCCCGCCTGGCAGCGCCGCTACCTCGGGACCAGCATCGACGAGCGCACTTCGCTGCGCGCGCTGTTCGGCAACGTGATGCTCGACGTCGCGTGGGGGTTGTTCGAGGCGCGCATGCTGCGCGCGCCCGAATCCGACCCCAACGCGGTGTGGACCGACATCACCTCGCGCTACCTCAACGTCGTGCCGCACCCGGAACTCTCGTGGTGGGCGCTGCGCGTGCAGCTCGCCGACGTGCCGGGCTACATGATCAACTACGGTCTCGGCGCGATCCTGACCGCCGACATGCGCGCCCGCATCCGCGCCGAGGCGGGCGACTTCAGCGCCGGCAACCCGCACTGGTACGAGTACACCTCGGCGCACCTGCTGCGCGTCGGCTCCTCGGTCGAGACCCCCGCGCTGCTGCGGGAGTTCCTCGGTCGACCGGTGTCGAGCGCGGCGCTCCTTGCCGAGATCCGGCGCATCGGCCAGCCGCCGGCGCACTAGCAGCACCGCTAGTGCGCGCCGCGACTCTCGAGCAGCGCCACGATTTCCGGGCGGTTTGCGGCCCGCGCGCGATCGAGCACGCTCGCACCGGCCGCATCGAGCGCGTTCGCGTCGGCACCGGCATCGAGCAGCGCCCGGACGACCGCGATCTGGCCCTGATCGACCGCGAGCATCAGCGGCGTGCTGCCGCGCGAGTCGCGGGATTCAAGCGGCGCACCCGTCGCCACGAGCGCACGGACTCGATTCGCATCCCCCGCCGCG
The DNA here is from genome assembly GCA_025355245.1 of Pseudomonadota bacterium. Classification (GTDB taxonomy): domain Bacteria; phylum Pseudomonadota; class Gammaproteobacteria; order Steroidobacterales; family Steroidobacteraceae; genus CAIKZZ01. The sequence goes on from JANXZZ010000010.1 coordinate 5,017, forward strand.
ATCGCCGCGCCGAGCGAGGCGGACGTGCCGCCGCTGCCGGCGAGGTCGCGAACCTGCGGCGCGGCCGCGTAACCCATCTGCGCCTTGTCCGCCAACGACGCTGAGGCACCGGCGGCCTGCCGGGCCGCGTCCGACGCGGCCGGTAGCGCGCTCGCGTTGCGCCTTGCGCCCGTCACGACGACCTCCTCGGCCGCTGCGGACTTCGCACGAGCGGCAAGCGCGCTCGGCGCCGGCGCTGTTGCTTGTGCCGACACGACGCTCAGGGCTTCGATGCCGGGCGGCGCTCGCGCTGGCTCGGGTGCGGACGCGGGAGCGGCCGCCGGCGGCGCGCGCCGCGCAAGCGGGCGCGCCTGCGCCATCGACGCGGCCCGCGGGGGCGACTCGGTCGTCGCGTTGGCGGCCGTGTCCGGCGCTCCCGGCGGCGGCGCGGATGCCGGCGCGTGCGTCACTTCCGGGGTCGCGATCTCGAGCGACACCGCTGCCTCCGGCACGCGCTGCAGGTCGGAGCCGTAGCGCGGCGCCCAGATCATGAGCGCGATTCCCGCAATCGCGACGCCGGCCGCGGCGGAACGCCACCAGTAGCGATCGTTCGCGGCGCGGCGTGCGCGGTCGAATGCAGGGCGCGCCTCGGCGCGGCGCGCGGCGGCGACCGCGCGCGCGTGGGCCAGGATCGCCGCGCGGGTCGCCTCGCTCGGACGGCTGGGATCCGCCGCGCTCGCGCGGCGGTAGGCCGTGTCGAGCGGATCGGCGGACTCATCCGGTGGACAGGGGTCGGTCATGCGTGCTCCCACAAGAGCTGCTTCAATCGCGCGCGGGCGTAGCGCAGGCGACTCTTGGTCGTCTCGAAACTTGCGCCCGTGACGGCGGCGATCTCCGCGACGCTGAGATCCCCCTCGACCTGCAGCAGGAACGCTTCCTGCTGCGGCGGCGGCAGCTGCCCGAGGGCCGCGACCAGTGCCGCGCCCTCCTCGCTCGCGGCGGCGCGCGCGAAGGGCCCCGGGCGCGTGTCCGCCGTGAATTCCTCGACCGACGCCGCTTCATCCGGATCGTCGAGCCGCACCTGCGGCCGCGACGCTCGCAGCCAGTCGATCGTGCGGTTGCGGGCGATCGTGAACAGCCACGTCGTGAAGCGCGCGGTTGGCCGGTAGCGCCCGGCCTCGCGCGCGACCGCGAACCAGACCTCCTGCATCAGCTCGTCCGCCGCGGCGCGGTTGTGCACGAGGCGCTCGAGGTAGCGCCACACGCGCCGCTCGTGCCGTCGGTAAAGCTCCTCGAACGCCTCCGCCTCGCCCGCGGCAAAGCGCTGCATCAGGAACTCGTCGGTCTCCGCGGCATCGGCCATCGACTCCGATTATCGCAAGCCGCGACCCGAATAGCCCGGGGGATCCGCAACGAAGCCCTCGCCCGTCGAATCGGGGAAGGCGTTCGGGCTCGTCGGCGGACGCATTGGCTTCCTGAACACGCCCATCGCGACCAGATTGTCCTGGCTATCGTAGCGAATGCGGATGACCTCGTCGGGCGTCGCCTGGCGGCGCTCGAATTCGGTGTTCTCGACGTACGAGCCCTCGCGTTCGCCGTGGCCGGTGCCGAGCGCGGGACTCGGCGCGGCGGGCGCGAGTTCCGAGCGATTGCGTTCGGCCTGCGCCTGCTTCTGCGCACCCTGCGCGCCGGCGAAGCCGCGTGTCGCGGCGTCGTTCGCGGCCTGCTCGGTCGGAGCGGCGCTGCGCGGCGCCGGCACCGACATCGAGAGCGGCGGTGCGATCGGCAGGCGCTCGCGAAACAGCGCAACGCCGATCACGCCGATGTTGGCGGCGCGCCCGGTGCGCGCGGCGTAGGAATCGGGCGGCGTCGAGAACAGGAACGCGGCGACTTCGGAGTTCGACTTGCGCCAGCCGGTGATGTCGTAGCTCTGGCGCGGAGCGAACACGTAGCCGCTCTGGCCCCAGCCGGCCGTCTCGCCGGTCACGACGTTGACGCCGTCGACGGCCATGACCGCGAGCACGCGCTCGCCGGTGTGGTTGCGCACCTCGATGCCATAGCGCGCACCCGGCGTGCCGGCCACCCAGTACTCGCCGCGGGAGTAGTACGTGGGCAGGATCCGGCCGCTGTCGCGGTCGAGCACGGTTACATCGGCGGCGCGCCCGACGGCCGTCGCATCGAGCGACAGCAGGGCAAGCGCGGCGGTCACGGCAAGGCGTTTCATGGTGGCTCCGGTAGTTGAGGGTCCCGGTGGTTGAAACGGCCGTGGCGGCGAAACGGGGTTGAGCGGCGCGCGGCTGGCCCCGGTAATTTGACAGAATCCGGCCGGGACCCGCCCAGCAGGGCCCCGCGGGCTCAGCGACCTCGCGGCGCCCTCGCGGACGCCCGGAACACCACGGTCAGGTTGTTCGCGGGCATCCGCGACACCGTCGGGGCGCCGAAGCCGTGCACGGCCGCGAGCGCGGCGACTGCCTCGAGATCGCGCACGCCCCACGCCGGGTTGTCCGCCCGGAGCGAGGCATCGAAGGACTCGTTCGAGGGCGCCGTGTGCACGCCGCCCTCCTTGTAAGGACCGTAGAGCACGAGGACGCCCGGCCCCGCGGCGGCGAGGTGACGCTCGGCGCCCGCCATCAGCGCCTCGGTCGCGCTCCACGGCGCGATGTGGATCAGGTTGATCGCGACGATCGCCGCGACGGGACCCTCGAGCGGCCACGGTTCCCGGGTCACGTCGAGCGCGAGCGGGACGCGCACGTTCGTAAGGCCCGCCTCTGCGACGCGCGCGGCGAGCACGGCGCGGCGCGTGGCATCGGGTTCGGACGGCTGCCAGGTCAGCGCCGGCAGCGCCGCGGCGAAGTGCACTGCGTGCTGACCCGTGCCCGAGGCGATCTCGAGGACAGTGCCCGCGGATGGCAGCACCGCGCGCAGGATTCCGAGGATCGGTTCCTTGTTGCGCTCGGCGGGCGCCGAGACGGTCAGTGCGCCCGGCACGGCCAGGCCTCCTCGAGCGGTGCGCGCACGTTCAGGCGGCCGGGTGCAGCACGAGCGCCTCGAGCAGGCTCGCCTCGAGCAGCCGCACGGCCTCGTCCACGTCCTGCGCACTGATCATGAGCGGCGGCATGAAGCGCACGGTGCTCTGGCCGCACTGCAACAGGATCAGGCCGTTGTGATAAGCGCGCGTCACGAGCGCATCGCAAAGCGCGCGCGCCGGCGTGCGGCTCTCGGGATCGGTCACGAGCTCCATGCCGATCATGAGACCCTTGCCGCGGATCTCGCCGATGACGCGGTGCCGGGTCGCGAGCTCGCGCAGCTTCACGAAGAAGTAGTCGCCGACCGTGCGCGCGTTCGCGACGTACTCCTTCTCGACGAGGTCGAGCGTCGCGAGCGCCGCCGCGCAGCAGATCGGGTTGCCACCGTAGGTGTTGCCGTGGGCGCCGCGCGCCCACTTCGACATGATCGTCTTCTTGGCGACCACCATGCCGATCGGGAGCCCCGAGCCCAGGCCCTTCGCGAGCGTCATGATGTCGGGCACGACGCCCCAGTGCTGGGTCGCGAACATCTTGCCGGTGCGGCCGATGCCGGACTGCACCTCGTCGAAGATGAGCAGGATGCCGTGGCGATCGCACAGCGCCCTGAGGCCCTGCAGGAAACCGTCCGGCGGCACGAGGTAGCCGCCCTCGCCCTGGATAGGCTCGATCAGGATCGCCGCGACTTCGCTCGGCGGCAGGTTGCTGGTGAACAGCACCTCCTCGATGTAGCGCAGCACCGCCTGTCCCTGGTCCGGGCCCGCGAACAGCGGGCGGTAGTTGTTGGGATAGGGCACGTGCGTGACGCCGGGCATCGTCGGGAAGAAGCCCTTCTGCTGCGTGTACTTGCTCGAGGTGAAGGACAGCGAGCCCATCGTGCGGCCGTGGAAGCCGCCGATGAAGCCGATGAACCGCGGTCGACCGGTCACGTAGCGCGCGAGCTTGAGCGCGCCCTCGACGCTTTCGGTGCCCGACTGCGCGAAGAAGCTCATGACCGGCTCCTTCATCGGTGCAAGCTCGTTCATGCGCTCGCCGAGCCGCACCTGTCCCTCGTGCCAGTAGTCGGAGGAAATGTGCAGGAACTTGTCGGCGGCGGCCTTGATCGCCGCGACGACGACCGGATGGCTGTGGCCGGTGCTGCACACTGCAATGCCCGCGGCAAAGTCGAGGAAGCGGTTGCCGTCGACATCCCAGACTTCCGCGCCCTTGCCGTGCGACATCACGAACGGGTAGTCGCGCGGATAGGACGGCGAGACGACCGCCGCATCGCGCGCCAGCAGTGCGCGCGCCTTCGGGCCCCGCAGTTCGGTCAGGATTCGCTGGTTCTTCATGTCGTCCCCTCTGCCGGCGCGGCGGCCGGATGGCTGTGGGCGACACGCGTTCGCCCGTCATTTTGTGGTTGAAGCGAGACTGTCCCGCGCACGGCTACTCGACCACCGTCTGCGACTGCTCGCGCAGGTACTGCGGCAGGTAGTAGAAGGAGCCGATCGCCTTGTTGGTCGAGCCCGAGCCCTTCCAGCCGACGAAGGCCTGGTAGCCGGGCCAGGCGCCGGTGGTCGCGCCCTGCGGCCGGTTGATGTAGGTGGTGCCGGCCTCGATGTGCTCGAGGAAGTAGTTCGCCTCGGCGGCGCTGCCGTAGAAGCCCGCTGTGAGGCCGAGCGCGGAATCGTTCGCGTGCGCGATTCCCTCGGCCGCAGTCGCGACCCGGGCCACCATCAGGATCGGCAGGAACATCTCGACGCCGAACAGCGGGTGCAGCGGCGGCGCGATGGCGAGCGTCGGCGCGACGAAGCAGCCTGCGGCGAGCGCACCCGAGTCGAGCCGCTCACCGCCGGCCTTCACTTCGCTCCCCTGCCCGCGCAGCTGCGCGGCGAAGCCGGTGAAGTTGCCGACCGCGCGCGCCGAGATGACGGGACCCAGCCAGTTCTCGCGCCGCGTCGGGTCGCCGATGCGGATCGCGGCGATCGCGGTCAGGAGGCGGGATACCAGATGATCCGCGACGCCCGGCGTCGCATACACGCGCGACAGCGCCGAGCATTTCTGTCCGCCCATGCCGAAGGCCGAGCGCACGATGCCGGTGACGGCGCGATCAAGGTCCGCGGCATCGGTCACAATGCAGGCATTCTTGCCGCCCATCTCCGCGATGCAGGGCCGCGCGTAGGGGCCTGCCAGCATGCGCCGGCACAGGTCCATGCCGACGCCGTAGGAACCCGTGAAGGTGATGCCGGCGATGTCGGGGTGGCCGACCAGTGCCTCGCCCGCGATGGCGCCCTCCCCGGCGATCAGGTTGAAGACGCCGGGCGGATAGCCTGCGTCGCGCACGCAGTCGGCCAGCAGCCGCACCGACCAGGGCGTGTCGGTCGCGCCCTTGACGACGACGGTGTTGCCGGTCACGAGCGCGGCGGCGACCGGGCCTGCCGCGAGCGCCAGCGGAAAATTGAAGGGCGCGATGACCGCCCACACGCCGTGGGGTTTCAGGACGCTGCGGTTGTGGGACTTGAAGTCGGCGAGCGGGTCGTCCGCGAGCGCGCGGTTGAAGCCCTCGTTCTTGAGGAAATCGTCCGCGTAGCCGCTGAAGAAGTCCGCCGCCTCCTGCGTCTCGCCGATCGCCTCCATGCGGTTCTTGCCGACCTCGAGGCACAGCGCCGCCGCGATCGAGTAGACGCGTTCCTCGATGAGCGCCGCTACGCGCCGCGACAGGCGCACGCGCTCGGCGATCGGCGTCGCGCGCCAGTCCGGGAACGCGGCCTTCGCGGCGGCGACCGCGGCGGCCACCTGCGCGCGGTCGGCGACCGGGAAGTGGCCGAGCGGCGCGCCGTCGATCGGGCTTTTCTTCACGTACGAGGTGCTGCCCTCGACGTCGGCACCGCCGATCGCGAGGCGGTGGTGGGCGCCGAGACCCGCGCGCACCGTGGCGAGCGCCGCCTCGAAGCGCACGTGCATCTCCTCGGGCGGGTTGAACATCGTCGCGTAGGTCAGCTTGAAACTCATGTCCAGTCGAGCTCCCCGAGCAGTCGATCCAGGAGGCCGAGGGCCTCCGCCAGGTCCTTCTCGCCGATGACGAGCGGCGGCGCGAGGATGATGAGGTTGCCGCGCGTCGCGAACGACACGCCCGCCGCGCGCGCGCGGTCGACGAGCAGCTTGAGCGAGGGGTGCGTCGCGGGCCACGGCGCGAGTTCGGCGCGGCTCTCGCGGTCGCGCACGAGCTCGACGATCGCGAACAGGCCGTCGCCGCCGCGCACGTCGCCGATGACCGCGTGCCGCGCCTTGAACCGGTCGAGCTCGGTGCGCAGGCTCGCGCCCAGGCGCCGCGAGCGCTCGATCAGCCCCTCGTCCTCGTAGGCGCGCACCGCGGCGACGCCCGCGGCACAGGCGAGCGGATGACCGCAGTAGGTGAGCCCCGTGTAGAGCGTCTCGCGCTCGAGCGCGCGCGCGATCGTCGCGGAGAGCACGACCGCGCCGAGCGGCAGGTGCGCGCCGGTGAGACCCTTGGCGAGCGTCATGAGGTCGGGACGACCCTCCTCGCCGTGGCGCTGCCAGGC
>JANXZZ010000052.1 GCA_025355245.1 Pseudomonadota bacterium
CGCGCGCGCTCGCGAACGACCCGCCGCTCGTCGTTGCGGACGAACCGACGGGCAATCTTGATTCCCGGACGGCAGAAGAAGTCATGTCGTTCTTCGCTAGGCTGGTTAGTGCGGGGAAAACCGTGGTAATGGTTACGCACGAGCGGGAGCTCGAGCGCTATTTTGCCCGCTCAATCACGCTTGCGGACGGGATGGCGGGTGCGCGAGACGCGGGCGACGCATGAGTCTTAGCCCCCGCTGGCGCAAGATCGCGCGCGATGCCGAGAGCTGGCAGGGACGGCTCGCGATCATGATCCTGGCGATCGCCGTCGGTGTCTTCGCGGTTGGGGCCCTCTCAACGGGTTACTCGATTCTGGCGAGGGAGATTGGCCGGGGCTATCTTGCGACGAACCCCGCCGCGGCGCTGTTTGAGGTGGAGGCGCTGGACCTCGATGCGGTCGCGGGTGCGGCTCGGCAGCCCGGCGTCGTCGGCGCCGAGGCCTCGGGGCGCGTTCGCGGGCGCGTCGAGGTGCGTCCGAACGAGTGGCTTCCGCTTCTGCTCTTCGTGGTGCCGGACTTCGCCGTGTCCAAGATCTCTACCGTGCAGCTTGAATCGGGGGGCTGGCCTTCAGCCGCCGAAGAAATCGACCTTGAACGAACCGCGCTACCCTTCGCGAACGCCGCCGTTGGCGGTAGCGTCAGGGTTGAACTGCCTGGCGGTACGCCACGCGACCTCAGGGTCGCCGGGTCCGTATACGATGCCAGTCTCGCGCCGGCTTGGCAGGAGCAGACGGTCTACGGATACGTCACCCCCGCTGCAGCGCGGCTTCTTGGGTACGCCAACCCAATGCGGACGCTCAAGATTTCGGTAGCCGATCCGGTTGGCAACCGTTCGGGGCTGGAGCGAACCGCAATCGGCGTTGCAAGCTGGCTGCGATCGGCCGGCCGGCCGCCATCGGAGATCCGGATACCGCCGTACCGCCATCCCCACGATGCGCAAATGACGAGCGTTGTGCGCATGCTACTGGTGTTCGGCGTCTTGGCGCTTGTCCTGGGTGCAGTCCTCACCGGCACTCTCACCGCAAGTCTTCTGGCACCGCAGGTCCGTCAGATCGGAGTGATGAAGGCAATCGGCGCGCGGAGCGCGCAGATCCTCGTTCCATACGCCGCCCTTGTTCTACTCGTGGGACTCCTGGCAGTCGCCATCGGGCTGCCCCCCGGCGTCCTCGCCGGCCGCGCGTTGGCGGCGAATACCGCGCATCTCCTAAATCTGCAGTTGGAGAGTGTTGCGGTGTCGCCGTGGGTCTACCTTTGCGAGGTAATTGCAGCTGTGGTCCTGCCGCTCGCAGCGGCGCTCGTGCCGATTCGAGCAGCAACCCGGCGGACCGTCCGCGAAACGTTGGGCGACTACGGCGTCGCTGCGCCGTCGGACCGATCGAGCGTCTGGGCCCGGGTATTGAGCCGTATCACCGGCGGGCCCGCGCTCGGCCTCGCCGCGCGCAACACTGTTCGGCGCAAGGGACGACTAGCGCTGACGGTCGGTCTGCTCGCGACGGCCGGCGCGCTGTTCATGACGAGCCTGAATGTGCGCTCCGCGTGGGAGCGCAACCTGAGCGCGGCATCCCGAGAGCGGCACTTCGACGCCGAGATCTTCCTTGCCAAGCCAGCACCGACGGCCGGTGCAGTGGCGGCCGTTGCGCGCGTCAGCGCCGTGCGGGTGGTCGAGCCCTTTCAAGCCGAGGCAATCTCGCCGGCGCGCGCGGACGGTCTCAACGTAGTCTCGACGTATCCCGACGGCGGGCACGGGAGCCTGCAGCTGATGGGCGTCCCTGCACCGAGCGCGTTCGTCACCCCGAACGTCATTGAAGGCCGCTGGCTGGATCCGACGAAGCCGGACGGCGTCGTTCTGAATGAAGCGGCGCGCGCAATGTTTCCGCGGTCCCGAGTCGGCGACTCGATTCGCGTGGATGTGCGCGGCAATGCCGCTGCGCTGGTGATTCTCGGCGTCATCCGCGAGCACCTCACCGCCGCAACGGTCTACGCCGTGCCGATTGGCTACGAGCGATTGACCTCGACACCAGAATCGATTTCCGGGTTGCGCATCGGGCTATACAAGTCGGACGAGCAATCGGCATTCGCCGCAATTGCGGCGGTGGAAAAGTCACTAGCAGCGGTCGGATCCAGGACCGCGCTCTCGATCACCCAGGCTCAGCTCGGCCGCGCGCTGGGTGGCCACCTGTTCATCCTGATCTTCGTGCTAGTGGTTACCGCGATCCTGATGGCGCTGGTTGGCGTGCTCGGCCTCGCGTCCGCAATCACGACGGGTGTGCTCGAACGAACGAGGGAGCTGGCGGTCATGCGCGCGATAGGCGCTCGTTCGCGCACAATTCGTCTCAGTGTTATCGCCGAGGGCGTGTTCGTTGCGCTCATCAGTGCCGCCGTCGGATTCGTTCTGTCGGTGCCGATGACTGTAGCGGTCGTGTGGGTGGTCGGGACCGCCTCGCTCGGCCCGTCGGTCGATGCCGTCGTCTCACCGTTGGCACTGCCGCTCTGGCTGGCTGTAGTCGGTTGTGCGTCAGTCGCGGCGACCGTTCTGCCTGCGTGGCAAGCGTCGCGACTGACAATTCGCGAAGCACTTTCCTACCAATGAGAGGCGTCCCCGCGTGAAGAAGACCTTCTTGATCGTTGCCGTCGTCCTCCTCGCACTGGCCGCGCTCGCGTTCGCCGCGCACCAACTTGGATTCCTTGAGGTCGTACGTCGCGTTCACGGCGGATGAGCGAACGCCCCGGCGACCGGTCCGGGGCACGGCCCTGTACGCGTCCGCGGTCCCCGCCATCAGCAGCCGACGGTGGCGGGAGCCGCCGACTCCATCGCAAGCAGGTCGAGGAGCTCGCTGAAACTCTGCTGTACGGTCTTTCCCGAAGTATCGAGTTGCCGGTGCGACTGGCGATAGAACGGCTCGCGCGCTCGCAGGATTTCCGTCAGCTCCTGCATCGCCAGCCGGCTGCGGGCCATCGGACGAAGGTCACCCTGCGCGACGACCCGCTGCATGTGTTCCGCGGGCGATGCGCGGAGCCAGATCGTGAACGCGCTTGCCAGCAGCGCCGGTAGCGTTTCTGGGTCAGCGGCCAGCCCGCCCCCCGTCTCGATGACCGCCGCCTCGTTGCTAGCCAAAATCGCGCGCAATCCTTCGCGTTCGAATCGTCGATAGCCCGGCTGACCGTGCAACTGCAGTATCTCTCCGATGCTCGCACCGTATTCCCGTTCGACTTCCCGATCGAGTTCGAAGAACGGCACTCCTCGATGATTTGCCAACTGACGACCAAGTGTCGTCTTTCCTGCCCCTCGCAGACCCACGAGCGCGACGTAGCGAACGGCGGGCGCCGCCGACGCGCCGGTCACGAATTGCGTGGTCAGAAGCTCGCGCGCGGCAATCAATTCCCCGTCCGAGAGCCGGGACAGCGTCCTGAGGATCGCCGCTCTCTCGGAACCCTCGACCGACTGTTCGGCCAGAAACGTATCCGGCGAGAAGCTCATGGAGGTGGCGATTCGTCTTAGCACGAGCAGCGACGGGTTCCCCTCGCCCGCTTCGAGTTGCGCAAGAAAGCGCAGCGAGACCCCCGAATCGGCGGCGAGCGCGGTCCGCGTCATCCCGCGCTGCGCGCGCGCCTCGCGAATCTTGCTGCCGAGGCGACGCAGATAGGCCGTGTCTTCGGAGGTCGTACGTTTCGCGGTCGGGAGTCGAGGCATGAATCGGCAACTAGGCTGAGTCGCCGCGCGCAGCGACGTTCTCGACAAAAGCCGTTACAGCGTGGGTGACCGCGGCGGGCTGGTCGCGGTGAGGTGAGTGTCCGCAGTCTTCGAGAATGAGGGTGGCAGCGGAGGGGACCAGCCGGCGTATCCCCTCTACCTGCTCGAGCGTCCCGTACTCGTCTCCGCGGCCTTGAATCGCAAGGATCGGTGCGCGTATCGCCGACAGCAAGCCTTCGATGTTCCACGACCGAAGGCTCGGGTCGAGCCAGATTCGGTTCCAGCCCCAGAACGCGGAGTCGACGTCGTCGTGGTAACGCGCCAGTCGCACTCGAAGGTCGGTCGTTTCGTAGGCCGCCTTCGCGCGCTGGATGTTGTCAATGGCGGTCTGCTCCACGTTGATATGGGGCGCGAGAGCGATGATCCCGGCGATCCTCGCGGCTGGCAGCGCGCCGTGAATCAGCGCGATCGACGCGCCGTCGCTGTGGCCGAGGAGCACGGGCCGCTCGATTCCGAGCGCGTCGAGGACGGCGGGCAGCCACACGCGGGCCTCCTCGTACATGAACTCGGCGTCTCGAGGTGCGGTGAGCGGGGAGGATCGGCCGTAACCGTGCCGCGAAAATACCAGCGTGCGGCAGCCCGTCGCAGCGGCAAGCGCCGCGGGAAACTCCCGCCACATCGAGACCGAACCGAGACCTTCGTGAAGCATCACGAGGTCGCCCGCGATCGCGCCCGGGGAGCCGAAAAATCGATACTCAATCCGGCGCTCACCGAGGGCGAGGAAGCCGGCAGATCCAGGCGGTTGAAGACGCTGAGTTTGAGTCACGTTACGCAGTATAATGCATACACTCGAACGGCATAGTCAGCGAGGCTAAGAATTAGCCGATGCTTGACAGTCTCAGCGCGTTATCGGAAAATGCATTATAATGCATAAATCAATACGGCGCCGGCATTTCGCGGTCGGCTTGGAGTGAGCATGGCGCAGCCCGAATCCACAGCCGGCAGCGCGGCGCCGACGCCCGTCAGCTTTGAGACGCACCCGACCGAGTACCGCCACTGGAAGCTCACCTGCTCCGGGTCGACCGCGACGTTGACGATGGACGTGAACGAGGCCGCGGGGATCCGGCCCGGCTACGCGCTCAAGCTTAATTCCTACGACCTCGGCGTCGACATCGAACTCTACGACGCGCTCCAGAGAATCCGCTTCGAGCACCCGCGGGTACGCACGGTTGTCCTGACGAGCGCGAAGGACCGGCTATTCTGCTCGGGCGCGAACATCTTCATGCTCGGGCAGTCCTCGCACGCGTGGAAAGTGAATTTCTGCAAGTTCACGAACGAGACGCGCAACGGCATCGAGGACTCGAGCGCGCATTCGGGCCTCAAGTTCATCGCGGCCTGCAACGGTACGACCGCCGGCGGTGGCTACGAGCTCGCGCTCGCCTGCGACGAGATCGTCCTGGTCGATGACCGATCCTCGGCGGTAAGCCTTCCCGAGGTGCCGCTTCTCGGTGTGCTGCCGGGCACCGGTGGCCTCACGCGCCTGACCGACAAGAGGCGGGTGCGCCGCGACCTGGCGGATGTGTTCTGCACCACCGTCGAGGGTGTCCGCGGGCAGCGGGCCCGCGACTGGCGGCTCGTGGATGCGGTCGTCAAGCCGCAGGCATTTCACGCGCACGTTCAGGAGCGTGCCGCCGCTTTGGCGTGTGGGAGTCACCGACCGCTCGACGGCGTAGGCATCGTGCTGCCGCGCCTCGATCGGGTCGATGGCAGCGATGGCTTCCGCTATCGCAACGTCGAAGTGCGTCTGGACCACGCCGCGCGCCGCGCCGAGCTTGTGGTGTCCGCCCCCGCGTCGACGCCGCCGGAGTCGCTTGCGGACATTCTTGCGACAGGCGCGCGCTGGTGGCCACTCGAAATGGCCCGGGAGCTCGACGACGCGATCCTCACGTTGCGAACCAACTACCTTGCCTACGGGGTCTGGGTGCTCAAGACGCAGGGTGAGGCGCAGCGCGTGGAGGCCGTAGACCGCTCGCTCGTCGACCACAGCACCGACTGGTTCGTCCGCGAGGTGATCGGTCAACTCAGGCGGACACTCGCGCGCCTCGACGTCTCCTCGCGGTCGTTGTTCGCCTCGGTCGATGGCGGCAGCTGCTTCGCCGGCACGCTGTTCGAGATCGCCCTCGCCGCCGATCGCACCTACATGTTGAACCAGCCGTCGGCCGACGGTGGGCCGTCGGTCACGCTCTCCGAGGCTAATTTCGGCCTGTACCCCGCCGTGCACGGCCTGACGCGCCTCGCAGCGCGGTTTGCGGGCGATAACGAGGCGATCGCGAAATTGCGCGCCGTGATCGGGGCGCCGCTCGATACGCGCGCCGCCAACGCGCTCGGCCTCGTGACCTCGGCACCCGACTCGCTCGATTGGGCGGACGAGCTCCGGATCGCGCTCGAGGAACGCGGCAGCCTGTCTCCCGACGCGCTGACCGGCATGGAGGCGAACCTGCGGTTCGGGCCCCACGAGACGCTCGAAACGCGGGTGTTCGGTCGCTTGTCGGCGTGGCAGAACTGGATCTTCATCCGTCCGAATGCGGTCGGTGACGCCGGCGCGCTCAAAGTCTTCGGAACCGGCCACAAGGCGTCGTTCAACTGGGACCGAATCTAGGCGGACGCAATGAACATCAACTACAACGACAAGATTCCCAACAACGTGGAACTCGCCGGTGACAGGGTACTGCAGCGCGCGCTGGAGCACTGGCAGCCACAGTTCCTCAACTGGTGGGGCGAGATGGGACCCGAGGGATCGCACGCCCTCGACGTGTACCTGCGCACCGCCGTCAGTGTCGACAAGGCGGGATGGGCGCAATTCGGCTACGTCAAGATGCCGGACTACCGCTGGGGGATCTTCCTGAACCCCGCTGAAGCCGAACGCAAGGTCGGTTTCGGCGCGCACCGCGGCGAGCCGGTCTGGCAGGACGTGCCGGGAGAGTACCGCGCGAACCTGCGGCGGATCATCGTGACGCAGGGTGACACGGAACCTGCCTCCGTCGAGCAGCAGCGTCACCTGGGGCTTACGTGCCCGTCGATGTACGACCTGAGGAACCTCTTCCAGGTGAATGTCGAAGAGGGCCGGCATCTGTGGGCAATGGTCTACCTGTTGCACCGCTTTTTCGGCCGGGACGGTCGCGAGGAGGCCGATGCCCTGCTCGGCCGCCGCTCGGGCGATGCAGACCATCCGCGTATTCTCGGCGCCTTCAACGAACGCACGCCGGACTGGCTGGCGTTCTTCATGTTCACCTTTTTCACCGATCGCGATGGAAAATTCCAGCTGTCCGCGCTCGCGGAGTCGGCGTTCGATCCCCTCGCCCGCACGACGCGCTTCATGCTGACTGAAGAAGGCCACCACATGTTCGTCGGCCGGAACGGCGTGCGGCGCATCATTGAGCGCACGGCGGACGTGATGGTCCAGGAGAGGACCGAGGATCCGGACCGGCTTCGCGCGCTCGGCGTCATCGATCTGCCGACGATCCAGCGCTACCTCAACTTTCACTCGAGCGTCACGGTGGATCTCTTCGGCGCCGACCTTTCCTCGAACGCGGCGACGTTCTACACGACCGGTCTCAAGGGTCGCTTCCGCGAGGACCACATCGGCGACGATCACTCGCTCAAGGACGCGAGCTATCCCGTGCTCGAGATTAGGGACGGCACACTTGGTGCGAAGGAAGCGCCGGCACTCAATGCCCTCAACGAGCGCTTGCGCGACGATTTCGTTCGCGACTCGATCTCGGGTGTCGAGGCCTGGAACTCGGCGCTCGAGAAACGTGGCATCGGCTTTCGACTGCGGGTGCCGCACAAGGCGTTCAACCGGCAGATCGGACCGCTCGCCGAGCTTAAGGTATCGCCGCTTGGGCAGGTCATATCAGTTGCCGACTGGCAGGCGCAGGTCGACAGCTGGCTGCCGACCGATGGCGACCGGCAGTTCGTTCAGTCGTTGATGGGTCGAGTCGTCACGCCAGGTCAATTCGCAAACTGGATCTCGCCGCCGGCGTCTGGAATAAACGGTCAACCAGTTGAATGCGAGTACGTGCGTTTCAATTGAGCACGCGCCCCGCTGGCTGTTAGCGAAGGATCTGATGCGTTTTGCCGAACTAACCGCCGGTACCGTCATCGAATCGCGTGCGCGCGGCGTAACTCAAGAGGAAATCGTCGAATTTGCGGAGCGCTACGACCCGCAATGGTTCCACGTCGACGCGGAGCGCGCCGCCGCGAGCCGCTGGGGCGGACTCATCGCCAGCGGCTGGCTGACGTGCGGTATCGCTATGGAGCTGGCCGTCGAGTCCGCCCTTCAGGGGTCGGAGTCCTTCGGTTCCCCTGGCGTCGACGAGCTGCGTTGGCTGGAACCCGTGCGACCGGGTGATGCACTCAGGCTGCGCATTGAGGTCCTCGACAGTCGACTTTCGTCATCGAGGCGAACCGGAATCGTCCGCTGGCGATGGCGCCTCGCGAATCAGGCCGGTACGCCGGTCCTCGAAATGATCGCGACCAGTCTATTCGACGTCAGTCGGTCGCGCGTTTGAATACTCTTTCGCCCTTGAACCAGGTTTCGAGGACCTTGGTCTTGGCGATTTCCGCCGCCTTGCCCGCGTCGCCGAGCGCCAGAATGTCCTGATCGACGACGATGAAGTCGGCGGACTTCCCCATTTCGAGGGAACCCGCCTCCGCCGCTCGATTGAGATACGTGGCGCCGTTGATCGTGTACGCATCGAGCGCGTCGCGTATCGGAATGCTCTCCCAGGGGCTCAACGGCGGTTGACCGCGCAAGCTGCGCGTGACCGCCATTGCCATGTTGACGAACGGCCGCGGGTCGCGCGTATCGACCGGCGCGTCCGAGCCGCCGAGCAGGATGGCGCCCGCGCTCTTGAGCGAATGCACCGGGTAGGCGCCTTTCTCGTAGTAGCCAGTCGCCGGGTGGAACGCCGCCGCGTCCGCGCCTGCCACCCTGTCGATAAACGGGATGACCGAGGCGTCGTATTCGGGATCGGTGAACGCCCAGGAGTACGTGAATGCCAGATACAGGTGGTCGCGGCCGATTCGCGTGATCTCATCGGGATGCACCAGCTGGACATGCGCCAGCGCGTCGTGCTCGGTGGAAACGCCATCCGCCGCGCGCGCCGCCTCGATCGCGTCGACCGCCGTCCGCACCGCGAGATCGCCGATCGCGTGGATGTGAACCGGGAAGCCCGCGAGGTGGAACCGTCTTACGAATTCGAGAACGACGGCGCGATCGTGCTGCGGTTGACCGCTCGAGATCTGACACTGACCGGGATGGTAGCCATTCGCCTTGGTGAACTCGGCCGTCGCCGCAGCCGTTTCGTATTTCTCCGGATTGGCGCGCACCTGGGCACATAGGGGCGAGCCCGTCTCGACGTAGCCGATAACGGCGACGTGCGCGTCCTTCGTGGCAGCGAAGATCGGCTGCAAGTACGGCTTGAGCGCCCCGACCTCGGGCAGCGTCGGTGGCACCGCGTAGGCGTTGCCTTCCAGCACGCCGTCCGCAAACAGCTTGACGACATCAGCGTGGAGCAGCGGGTTGTGCGCGTACCTGGCGCGAATAGCCGTTGCCGTCGAGACCATCCGGTCCCAGTCGGGCTTGCCGTCCGCGGTCTTGATGGTGTCGGGGTCGAAGTAGAGCGCGAGCGTGGTGCGCACGCTCAGCTTCCCGCTCCTGTCGAGGGCGTCGTAGAGCGGCAGCGTCTCGGGCTCAACCGCCGCGTCCATCATGCCGGTGATGCCAACGCTGTTGAGGCGCGCGGTCACCCGTTCCGGCGCTTTCATCAGCTCGGCGAAGTCCATCCCGAGCATCGACGGCGTGCCCATGTTGCGACGCGCCTCCTCGTTCACCGTTCCGTTCGGTTCGCCGGCAGCATCGACGCCGACCAGCTTTCGATACGAGCTCAGGTTTCCCTCGAGGGTCGCCTTCGAGTAGCCAACGGCCTTGCCGGTAGCGTCGGCCGCGCGCGCGAGGGCAACGCTATTGAAGGCGCCGTGGTGCCCGTCGTTGCCAAGGAGCTGGATCGGGCGGTCGAGCGAAGCAAGGTCGAGAGCGGCGCGCAAGGTCGGGTGGGCGGCGTCTGGTTCGTTGCCGTTGCTGAAGTTCCACTGGCGCACGTTGACCCAATGGCCGACCGGTACCTCGTAGCGGGCGATGCAGGCGCGCACGAACGCGGTTATCTGTTCGAGGGACTTGCTCGCGCTCTTGAGATCGCAAACATCGAGGTCGACGATTCCGGCCGGGTGGATGTGCGAGTCGTAGAGCCCGGGTAGAACCAGGCGCCCCTCGGCGCGCTCGATCCGCGTCTTGGGCCCGACCCACTTCCTTGCCTCGGCGCGGGAACCGACGAACACGATCTTGCCGTCCCGCACGGCGATCGCCTCGGCCATCGTTCGCGCCGGGTTCGCGGTGTAGACCTTGGCGTCGGTGAGTACGAGATCGGCGGGTACGGCGGCGGCGGCCACCGCGGTCCCTAGAACCGCCCACGCGAACGAAAGGGCGGCGAGAGTCTTATGTGCAATCTTAATCATGGGGGGGGGGTTCCTGGTGCTCGAGCAAAAAGTCACGCCGCGCAACAATTCTTGTGACAGAGCGGCGGCAGAGGTGGCGGCGGCAGAGGTGGCGACGACGACGGTTGGCGCCGGTCGGTCTTGCAGGTCGAAAAAACCTTATTCCGCCAGCGTTTTTTCACCCGCGTGAAGTTCATTGACGGGTGTCCGAGTGCTTACGATACTCTATCGAGCAACCACTAATGTGCCCACCCGCCTGCCGGGCAAGGAGGGCCACTGCGGAGACGGGACCGTGCGGGGTGTACTGGTAGCGTGCCTAGGAGCTCTGGCGCTGATCGTCGCATCGATGACTGCGACCGCCGACGTGCCGGAACTCGAAGTTGAGACACTGACCGCACCGGACGCCACGGCCGACGCCGTCACGAGCGGTATGCTGGATGCGCAGTTCGCGCGACGCGAAGCGCGCGTCGGCCCGGCAACGACGTGGATTCGGATCCGCTCCGCCGGACGATTTGCCCCCGGTGGCGTCCCCGTTCTCCTCGTCCGCAAGGCCACTAGCACCGCTTTCGAGCTTTTCGAGATCCGGGGCGGCTCCGTCGTGCCGGTTCTCCGCGCACTCGAACTTTTCGAGTATCGCGGCGCGCAGGCGGTCGTGTTTGCGCTACCTGACGGTTTGAGCCGCGGCCAGACGCTCTACGCGCACGTCGATACGCGCGGCGACAGCCGCGGCGAACTGTTGGTCACGGGCTCGACGCTGGCGGCGGTGCTTGCGCGCGGCGCCGAGCACGCGCGGATGATCGCGCTTGCATTCGGCGCGCTGCTGGCGGTATCGCTCGCGGCGCTGCTCATCTGGTTTGTACTCTCGGACCGGGTCTTCATTCTGTACGCGGGATTCTTCACGCTGCAGGCGCTCTACATCGCCTATCTCTCGGGGCAGGGCTTCGACTGGCCATGGCTCGCGTGGGCGCGACCGCTGACGTCCCACGCATGGAACGTGCCCGTCGCCCTGAGCGGCGCGATCGCGTGCCTGTTCGTGCGCGAGATAACCGAGCTCAAGCACGTGTGGCCGCGGCTCTACAAGGGTTTCGCGTGGCTGGCGGGCGCGTTCGTGCTGCTCGCGCTATCGAACGTCGCGAAACTCATCGGCCTCGCGGCCGTTGTCTCCGGCATCGGCAACCTGCTGTTTCTGGGAACGGCGGTATTCACGCTGGTGGTCGCCTTTTTCTCCTGGCGCCGCGGGATCCGCGCGGCTGGCTGGTTCCTCCTAGCCTGGGGTCTGCTCGAGGCGTCGACCATCGCGACCGCGGTTCGGCTCCTCATGGCCGACGACGGCAATGCCGAGCGATTGCTCTACTTCGGCTTGCCGCTCTCGATGGTCACCGCCGCGATCCTGATCGCGCTCGGCGTGGCCGATCGCTTGCGCGACCAGCGCGTGGCACTCAGTGACGCGGAGCGACGGGCGCAGACCGATGCCCTGACAGGCGTCCTCAACCGCCGCTCGTTGATCGAGCGCCTGGAGGCCGCATGCCTGCGCGCCCGCGCGCGAGACCTGCCGATCGCCCTGCTGTTCATCGACCTCGATCACTTCAAGGACATCAACGATTCCTACGGGCACGCGGCCGGCGATGCCTGTCTGCGAGCAATCGTCGAGCCGATCCAGGCGGAGCTGCGCCAGTCCGACGTCATCGGGCGCTACGGCGGTGAGGAATTCGTCGTCATCCTGAGCAGCGCCGACACTGCCGCGGCGCATCCGATCGCCGAGCGTATCCTCAGTCGCGTTGCCAGCATCCGCGTGGACGGCTTTCGTGCGCCGATCCAGTTGACTTGCAGCATCGGCGTTGCCGGCAGCGACATGCTCGGCGTCTGGGACGAACAACTGATCGCGCGTGCCGACGCCGCCGTCTACGCGGCCAAGCGCGCCGGCCGCAACCGCGTGCAGGTCGCACCACCGCTCGCAGCGTAGCCGCTCAGAGTCCGCTGCTCGGACGCGGCTTGGTGCCGTCGACGTAACGCGAGAGTCGAAACGCCCGTGGGTCAACGAGCGGTTTGGTTCCCGCGACGAGATCGGCGACGAGCCAGCCGGCACCCGGGCCAATGCCGAATCCGTGGCCAGAAAATCCACTCGCGACGACGAGCCCGGAGACCGCCGGAACGTCCGATATCACGGGCACGACATCGGGCGTCGTATCGATGTAGCCAGCCCAGCTTTGCTCCAGGCGCGCCGCGCGGAATACCGGGTAGCGACGCTTGAGCTCTGTCATGGCCGATTCGAGGTAGCGCAGGTCCGGCGGCGGATCGAGAACGCGCACCGCTTCGTACGGTGACGGACGGTCGAAAGGCACGCGCTTGTTCTCGCCGAGCTCCGTCAGGAATCGCCCGTCGAGCGTCAGCCTGACTGATCGCCAGTCCGTCGCCAGCGCCGGCAGGAAGCTTCCGAACAGCCGAAAGGAGTCGGACGTGATCGGAAAGACGGACGTATGGCCGTCGGCGACGGTGTAGCCGCCGTCCGCTCGCTTTCGGAACGCGAACGCGCCGTCCCACAGGGCGGCTTCCGGGCCGCCCACGACCGGCGACGTGCGCGCGACGCTCCCGCGGACCTTCAGTTGCGGAAGGTCGACGTCGACGTCCCTGAGAAGTCGCCGCGACCAGACGCCAGCTGCCACCACCACCGACGCACAGGCGATCGGTCCGTGCTCGGTAACGACCGACGCGATTCGGCCGCCGGCAGTCTCAATCCCGCGTGCAGCGCAGCAGGGCAGTATTCGTACGCCCGCGCGCTGCGCCGCGATCGCGATGGCGGATGTCGCGCGAGAGGGCTCCGCCCGTCCGTCACTCGCGCAGTAGAGCGCCGCGGCGGGCGGCGAGCAGTCGCCAGGCAGGAGGTTGCCGAGTTCTGCGCCACGGACGACTGACGCAGCGATGCCGGAAGCGGCGGCTGCCTCGATCCAGCGCCGGAAGCCCCGTTCGGTCTTCTCGTCGCGCGCCGCATAGAGCAGTCCGGTGGTGCGAAAACCGGTGTCGGCTCCGACCCGCTCGTTGAGGCCGCGCCACAGGGCCATGCTCTCGCGGATCAGATCGAATTCGCGCGGATCCCGGTTCGCCTGTCTGCACCAGCCCCAGTTGCGACTCGATTGCTCGCCGCCGATACGACCCTTCTCGAGGAGGACGACTGCGAAGCCCCGTTCGGCGAGGTAGAGCGCACTGCTGGCGCCGACGATGCCGCCGCCGATCACGACGACGTCGGCGCGCGCCGGACGATCGGTGTCGCCTGCGACGGGGTCGACGTCCGGGCTCATTCGGAGCAGCTCCTCCCCACCATCGAGAGCCGACTGGAGCGATCCGGACGCCGCACGGGCGCTCTAGTGTTGCGGCGCACTCGGCATCGCGCCCTTTTCATCGGGCCGAAGGTTTCGGTGGCCGTAGCTCACGATTCTGGTCAGCAGCCACTTGCCGTCCTGGTTGCGCCAAATCATCAGAAACTTCGCGACGCCCTCGCACTTTCCGGTGCCGAAATGGCAGAACGTGTGCTCGCCCTCTTCGATCGCGCCGTAGTCTTTGACGGGATAGACCTTGAACGTCTCGGCCAGCAGTTCCCGGCGAACCTTGTGGCAGATGTTCTTGCGGGTATTCTCGACGACCGTCTTCGCATCGAACGTGACGCCGCCGAGGTCGTGGTAGAACTCGACGTCCGGAGTGAAGAATTCCTGGAATGCGCTCATGTCGCAGCGATTGTAGGCGTCAAAGAGCTTCGCATCGAGGTCGGTGATCGTGCGCGTGAGTTCCGCTTCCTCGGCCGCCGCCTGCGAGCGCGCGACCGGAGATATACCGAGGAAGGCCGCCGTGCACGCGACGGCCAGCGCGATTCTGGAAAAGTGGTCGAGGGTCATGGGGAGCTTGCCCGCCGGATTGCTGTTGTCGACGACATTAGACACGCGGTTCGGGGTTGCGGTTGCAAACTCGCACCGGCCGGAGCGGATACGTCCTCAGGGCGCGGGCAGCGCGCGCTTCAGGAAGGCATCGAAAAGTGGCACGGTGAACGCGGTGTCGCCGTGCGAGGGGCTGTAGATCATGCCTTTCTTGATGAGCGCGCTGCGCAGCGGACCCACCGATTCGACCTTGGCGCCGTAGGCCCGGGCGATCTCGCCCGAGCGGTGCGCACCCGGCCCGAGGTTGGCCATCGCGCGCAGGTACTTCTTCTCCGTCGGCGTGAGGCGGTCGAATCGAACGCGGAAGAAATTTCCATCGAGCTTTCGATTCACCAGCGGCGCCGCCCGCCCCACGTCCGTCGCGCGGATCACCCCGCCCTCGGCAAGGTTCCAGGTTTCGTAAGCCCATTCCTGAAGAAAGTACGGGTAGCCGTGGGTATGCGCGATGATCGCGTTGGCCGCCTCGGGCTCGACGGTCACGCCCTGTGCTTCGGCCGGCCGCGTGATCGCAAGGCGCGCCTCGGACGCGCCGAGGGGCCCGATCTCGGGAAAGGTGAATAGGCGCTCCGCATAGGACCGGGCGTTGCCGGCGAGCCCCGGGAGCTGCGGCAATCCCGCGCCGACGAGAACGACGGGCAGCTGCAGTTGCGTCGTGCGGTGAACAGCGGTAATCAGCGCCGCGAGTTCCTCCGTATCGAGATACTGGACCTCATCGATGGCCATCACGAGCGCCACGCCGCGGTCCCGGCCAGCCTCCCCTAGCGCACTCAGCAGATCTGTCACGTCGTCCGCGAGAATTCCGGAATCCGCGCTCCCGATTTCGGGGTCGAGGTCGATTCCCGCCGAGAAGCTGCCGTCGGGGCTCACCTTGATGCTGAAGCTCTTGAACACACGCAGCGCGCGTTTCACGGCGTGCGAGACCGCTCCCAGCCGGTCGAGGTGCAGGAGGATGCGGCGCGATTCCTTCGCGAGAAGCTGGCGCAGGTTGCCATCCTCGGGCGCCTCGATCAGCACGGCATGGGCACCGAGCGCACGCGATTCCTCGACGAAGCGGTTGAGCAGGACCGTCTTGCCGACGCCGCGCAGACCGATCGGCATCAGGCTCTGGCCCGGCTGTCCCCGGGCCGCCCGCTGCACCGTTACCTTGAACGCGTCGATCAGCGCGTCGCGGCCGACGAGGGCGGGCGGCGGCGTACCCGCGCCGGGGCTGAACGGATTGGCGACAGGGTCCATAGACTGAAAGAGCTTATCTAATCTTACTGATCTATATGAATACTACTATAAGATAAACAAAACAAAGAAATCCAATATTAATCAATAGTTTATCTGAGATATTCAATCGAGCGACGAGGATCAACGACCCGAGCCTCAGAGACGCGACTCACGCCGCCCGACGGCGATTCGGCCGTCTGCGGAGCGACGGCACGTTACCTTGGCGACCGGACGACGCGCCCCGCTACTTCGGCGGGTCGACCGCCGGAGTCGGCGCCGCGTCCGCCTCGCCCGCGGGCTTCGCCTCCAGGTTCTTGCCGACCTGCTGCATGACTGCGCCACGTTGCATGAGTTCACGACCGCAGCGCGCGGCTTCGGTCTTCAGGCTCTCCGGCGCCAGCGCAGCCGACTCCGTCGCGAACAGATTCTGCAGGTCCGCATTTGGAGCGAGGCCGTCCAGCTTGCCGAAGAAATACATCGCAACGACGAGGCCGTTGCGCTTCTGGTCGGCATCCTGCATCTGGAGCATCGAGAACCCGACAATCATGCAATGGATGGTGGGCTTGAGGTCCGCCTCGTCGGCGCGCGCAGCGCTCGCATGTACCGAGGCGCAGATAAGCGCCGCACAGACCAGCAGGGACTTCGACATCGCGTGTACCGCCTTTGCAGACGGGTAGCCAATAAAACCGGACCGCGCGTCACGGCCGGTACTCCTCCCCGACCCGCAACCATGTCCGTCGGTGCAACAGCCAAGGCGATGCGCGGACGTCGCCTCGTGGGCTAGTGATCAACAAAAAGCGATACAGCCTTGCATCTCTCCAGCTGCGTGATCTTCGCTGCCGCTATCAGTTGCTGCCGGGCGAGGCCTTCAGGGCGTGTCACCCGCAAACGGCGTGGGCGTCGCGCCGGTCACGGAACCGATGCTGGCGCGGCTGCTTACGAAGAGATCCACTTTGCGCTCGAAGCGCAGCTCGCCTTCGACCGTCGCGCCCGGCCCGATCACAATTCGTGGCGTGTCATCGAAATGCAGCAAGCCTCCAGACGCTTCGTGGACGTGGATTCCACCTGTGACGTGAGATGCGCCGGTGATGCTGATATTGGCGCCCACTGTATTGATGCCGCCGCCCACCCGCGCGCCGACGAGCGTGATGGTGCCGCTCACGTTGGCAAGGCGGCCGGTCACTTCAGACCCTTCCTTGAGGTTGAGATCGCCGTTGACGGTCGAGGCCCCTCCGGAAACCTTTGCCTCCGGGCCGAGCACGATCGATCCGTTGACCGTGTTGAGCGACGCTGCGGTTGCATGGGCGCCCAAGTGGATGCCGCCGTTGACGGTATTGGCCGCCTCGACGGCCGCGTTGTCATCGAGGTGAATCGAACCATTGACAGTCGACACGGCGGTGGCAGCCTTGCCCTGAGGCACGTGGATCGAGCCGTTCACTTTTTCCGAATCGCTGCCGTTCACCGAGACGTCGCAGCCGGCGACGCCGACGACGACAGCAACCACGGCCGAGGCCCAGATCAAGCGCCCGTGCCGCCTGCCGTTGCGGGCCCGCGGGCGGTGACCGACCCGCGAGCCGACGCTCATTTGCTGCTTCATTGCGGATCCCCTGCTGTCGTTCGTGCCGGCGCGGTCGGGTGCCACGGAATCGTTCTCACTATGGTACTCATTCGCCCGCGGCAATATCCAGCCCGGCCGCCGTGCCCGCGACTGCTGGCTGCGCGGCACCCAATCGCTGGCAAGGGCGTGCACAGCGCGACCGCGAATACGAGCGTGGCATGTGCGTCTGTACCGGCGCCCAGTCGGTGATGCAGGCGGGCTCGATCAGCTCAATCCACCCAGCTTGCTACAGAAAGAGCAGGCGCCAGACGCGCATCCGGAGTGCGTGCACATGTAGCGGCGCGCACAAAGGCTGCGTACCGAACCCGACTTTCAGTGGGTTGCTTCGTGGGAGTCTGGCGAAAACCGTTACCGCGCCAAACGGCGCCACTCACAAGTGGATTCGGCTGCGACGTCGACGCGCGGACTCGCCAGGCTCCGACAGCGCACCGTCACCCTGCATCGCTAGTGATCGAATGTGTACGCCGAACGTCGCGCCCGCAGGATGTCACCGATCACCGATCGAAACTCCGCCAGCTCCGGATCGCCGACCGCCAGCGACAGTGCAATCAAACCACGGGGCGAGCAGTAGAAGCCGCGTTCGAGCAGATCGAAGAATAGCAGTAACAACACGTCCCGTTCGGACGGGATGCCGTTGATGGCATGAAAATTCATGAGGGACCCGAGTCCCGAGACGGAAAGTCCACAGGCCGATTCCGCAAATTGCTCGTTGAGCGCCGTTCGGAGCGCATCGCCGCGGCGGTTCAGGCTTTGCAGCGCGTCTGGGCTCAGTAGCTGCGACAGGCCTGCGTAACCCGCGGCCATCGAAAGCACGTTGTTATTGAACGTCCCGGCGTGCGCGAGGTGGTCCGGTCGGCGCGGGTCGTAGAGCGACATGAGGTTGGCGCGACCGCCGAAGGCGCCGAACGAGAGCCCGCCACCGAAGTACTTTCCGAGCGTCGTCAGATCCGGGGAGATGCCGAGAAGCTCCTGTCGCCCGCCGGGCGACAGCCGTGACGTCTGAATTTCGTCAAAAACGAGCATCGCGCCCGCGGCACGTGCTTCCTCCGCCAGCATTTCGAGGAACGCGGGTTCACCGGGCACGCAGCCGCCCGCACCCAGCATGGGTTCAACCAGAATCGCGGCAAGCGCAGCACCGTCGCGGCGGATCAGCTCGCGGACGCCGTCCGTGTCGTTGTAGGGCGCAACGATGAAGTCGTGGGGCACTGTCGTTCGTGACGGTCCGGTTCCGAACGCGAGGACGCCACCGTGGTAGGAACCCTGGAACACGAGCACACGTCGGCGGCCGGTTGCCGCAATCGCGGTCGCTATCGCCATCAGGTTCGCTTCCGTCCCCGAATTCGTGAAACGCACCAGTTCGATCGACGTAAAGCGATCGCAGATCAGCCTCGCGAGACCGAGTTCAAGGTGGTTGTGCGCGGAAAGGCTGATCCCATTGTCGAGCGCAGCGGCGATGGCGCGCCGGATGACCGGATTCGAGTGCCCGTAGATGCCGGCGGTGTATTCGCCAAGCAAGTCGACGTAGCGGTGCCCGTCCGCGTCGAATAGTAGGCAGCCCTCACCCCGCACCATGCATATCGGAAACGGCTCGAAGAAAAGAACCGTTCGCGTGTTGCCGCCCGGCATGGCGCACGCGGCCGCCTGCCACCGCTCGAAGCTCGCCGGATTGCGCAGCGAATAGCCTCGCTTCGCCTCGGCCAGCTCGCGTTCAACTGTCTTCGTGGATCTCGCATCGCGCTGATTCGCGGCGGCGGACATTGTTTTGGCTCCTATCCACCCGAACCCGTCGCGGCGGCGCGGCCCTGGCGTAAGGGGTCCCGGAGGTCCCCGCCACCGCAGTAGTTTACGCGTCCTGCCGGCGGGGCGCTGTGGCTCCGCCCGGCGCTACGTCCCGCCGAGGCGGTTTTTCACAGGATTTACAGACCGACCCCGATAAGGTGACCCCGCCCGTTTCCGTGGAGTCCGCGACCGTGGATGCCGTCTATCTTCTCGGCCTGTTAAGCCTGTACGCCGCCTCGCACTGGCTCGTGGTGGCCCTGTCGCGCCTCCGGAAGGCGTCATGACGGGCGTCTACTGGCTGGCGGGTGCGCTTGCGCTGCTCCTGTTTGGCTACCTGCTGTGGGCACTGCTCAACGCGGAGCGATTTTGATGTCGAGCGCCGTACTTTTCGGAGTGCTGCTGGCGGCGCTTCTCGGGGTGGTGGTGCTGTGCGCGCGGCCTCTCGGCAGCTACATCGCCGAGGTAATGGAGGGTCGGCCCACGGCTGCGCGGCGCGTCGCAGGCCCCTTCGAGCGGCTCCTCTACCGGTGGTGCCACATCAATCCCGCCGAGGAGATGTCCTGGCCGCAGTACGCCGTGGCGCTCCTGTTGTTCAATGCGCTCGGAGCGCTCGTCGTCTATGCGCTGCAGCGAGCGCAAGCGTGGCTCCCGCTCAACCCGCAGGCATTCACGGCGGTAAGCCCGGACCTTTCGTTCAACACGGCGGTCAGCTTCGTCACCAACACGAACTGGCAGGCCTACGCGGGCGAATCGACGCTCGGCTACTTCGTCCAAATGACGGGCCTCGCGGTCCAGAACTTCCTGTCGGCGGCCACCGGCATGGCGGTCGCTGTGGCCGTGATTCGTGGATTCGCGCGGCACAGCGCCATCGCGATCGGCAACTTCTGGGCCGACGTCACCCGCGCGACACTCTACGTCTTGCTGCCGCTAGCGACAGTCCTGGCGATCGTCCTCGCGAGCCAGGGAGTTATCCAGAACTTTGACGGTTACCAGGAGGCGACGACCGTCGAAAAGCTCGCCTACCAGGCGCCCAGAACCGATTCTGCCGGGAACCCGCTCAAGGACGCGGCGGGCAACGCCTTGACGGAGCGGACGGTGATCGGCGTCCAGACGCTGCCAATGGGCCCGGTCGCGTCACAGGAAGCAATCAAGGAAATCGGCACAAATGGTGGCGGTTTCTATAACGCGAACTCCGCTCACCCGTTCGAGAATCCGACGCCGCTGACCAACTTTCTGGAAATGCTTGCGATCCTGGTAATCCCCTGCGCGCTTACGTACACGTTCGGAAAGATGGTCGGCGACGTGCGCCAGGGCTGGGCGATCCTCGCCGCGATGGGAATTCTCTTCGTGGCGCTCACCGTGGTCGCCTTCCAAAGCGAGCAGGCTGGCAACCCGCTCCTTGGCCATCACGGCGTCGACCAGCTTGCCAGCGCCACCCAGGCCGGCGGCAACATGGAGGGCAAGGAGACGCGCTTCGGCATCGCCTCCTCCGCGCTCTTCGCGGCAGTCACCACGGCGACTTCCTGCGGCGCCGTCAACACAATGCACGATTCCATGATGCCCCTCGGCGGCCTGGTGCCGCTCTTTCTGATCCAACTGGGCGAGCTGGCGCCGGGCGGCGTTGGAACCGGGCTCTACACACTGCTCGTCTTCGCGGTTCTGGGAGTCTTCATCGCCGGACTCATGATCGGCCGGACGCCGGAATACCTCGGCAAGAAGATCGAGGCGACGGAAATGAAGCTGACCTCCATCTTCATACTGACGACGCCGCTCATCGTCCTTACTGGTACGGCGGTTGCCGTGACGACGGACGCGGGCGTCGCCGGCGTGTCCAACCCCGGCGCGCACGGGTTCACGGAACTGCTGTACGCGTTCTCTTCCGCCGCGAACAATAATGGCAGCGCGTTCGGAGGGATCTCGGCAAACACGGTCTTCTACAACGTGGCGACCGGGATCGCTATGTGGTTCGGCCGTTTTTGGCCGATCATCGCCGTCCTGGCCATGGCCGGTTCCCTGGCCGCAAAGAAACGCATCCCGGTCACCGAAGGGACCCTGCCGACGCACGGGCCACTATTCGTCGCTCTGCTGATCGGCTCGATCCTGCTGCTCGGCGTGCTTACCTACGTTCCCGCGCTGGCCCTTGGCCCGGTCGCCGAGCACTTCATGCTGCTCGCGGCGCCGTAGCGGGACTCCCCATGGCGCGCCAGGCTCTATCGCTCCTCGATCGTGCTCTCATCGGCCCCGCGCTGCTGGCGTCAGTGCGCAAGCTCGATCCGCGTGTCCAGTGGCGCAACCCGGTGATGTTCATTGTCTACGTCGGATCGGCAGTCACCGCGCTCCTGTACGGGCTGGCGGTGGCCGGACGGGTGGACGCTTCGGCGGGGTTTACGCTAGCGATTACGATCTGGCTCGTGTTCACGGTGCTGTTCGCGAATTTCGCGGAGGCACTTGCGGAGAGCCGCAGCCGTGCGCAGGCGGCATCGCTGCGCGGAATGCGCCGCACCGTCATGGCGAGGAGACTCACGGATCCGTCTCGGCAAAGCCGCGCTTCGACCCCGGTCAAGGCGGAGGACCTTCGCAAGGGTGACATCATCCTGGTCGAGGCGCGCGAGGTGATACCGGCGGACGGCGAGATCGTCGAGGGCGCTGCGTCGGTCGACGAGAGTGCGATCACCGGTGAATCGGCGCCCGTTATTCGCGAGTCGGGCGGCGACTTTTCATCCGTGACCGGCGGAACTCGCGTGATGTCCGACTGGATTGTCGTCCGCGTGACCGTGAATCCGGGCGAGACCTTTCTGGATCGCATGATCTCGATGGTCGAGGCAGCGACGCGCCAGAAGACACCCAACGAGATAGCGCTGACGATTCTCCTGGTCGCACTTTCCCTGGTCTTCCTGATCGTGATCGTGACGCTGCTGCCGTTCTCCATATTCAGCGTGAGCGTCAGCCACGCCGGTAGCGCGGTGTCGCTGACCGCGCTCGTCGCGCTTCTCGTGTGCCTGATCCCCACGACCATCGGCGGCCTCCTTTCGGCAATCGGGGTCGCCGGAATGAGCCGCATGATGCAGGCCAACGTGATCGCGACGTCGGGGCGTGCGGTCGAGGCTGCGGGCGACGTCGATGTGCTGCTGCTCGACAAGACCGGCACGATCACGCTTGGGAACCGGCAGGCCACCGCCTTCGTGCCGGCCCCGGGCGTGACGGAGCTTGAGCTCGCGGACGCCGCTCAGCTGGCGTCGCTCGCCGATGAAACGCCCGAGGGGCGGAGTATCGTCGTACTCGCGAAGGAGCGTTTCAACCTTCGCGAGAGGGATCTCCAGTCGCTCGGCGCGAGCTTCGTGCCGTTCTCGGCACATACACGCATGAGCGGAGTCAATCTTGGCGGTCGCGAGATCCGCAAGGGCGCACCGGACGCGATCACCCGCTACGCGACCGCTGCCGGCGCCCGAGTCCCGCAGCCGGTCGACGAGGACGTGCAGCGGGTCGCCCGCAGGGGCAGTACACCGCTCGTGGTGGCAGACAGCCAGCGCGTCCTCGGAGTGATCGAGCTCAAGGACATCGTGAAGGGTGGCATCCGCGAGCGCTTCGCCGACCTCCGCCAGATGGGCATCCGGACGATCATGATCACGGGCGACAACGCCTTCACGGCCGCGGCGATCGCGGCGGAAGCCGGGGTCGACGATTTTCTCGCCGAGGCGACGCCGGAGGCGAAACTCAAGTTGATCCGCGCTCACCAGGCGCAAGGCCGGCTGGTCGCGATGACCGGCGACGGCACAAACGACGCGCCCGCCCTTGCCCAGTCGGACGTGGCTGTAGCGATGAACACCGGAACGCAGGCCGCGAAAGAGGCCGGGAACATGGTCGACCTCGACTCAAATCCGACCAAGCTCATCGAGATCGTCGAGACCGGCAAGCAAATGCTGATGACGCGCGGCGCGCTCACGACGTTCTCGATCGCGAACGACGTCGCGAAGTATTTCGCGATCATTCCGGCGGCGTTTGCGACAACCTACCCGCAGCTTGAGGCGCTCAACGTGATGCATCTTGCGACGCCGAACTCCGCGATTCTGTCGGCCGTGATTTTCAACGCGTTGATCATCGTCGCGCTCATCCCGCTGGCGATCCGGGGAGTTCGGTATCGCCCGCTCGGCGCGGGTCCGCTGCTCCGCCGCAACCTCCTTATCTATGGCCTCGGCGGCGTGCTAGTACCGTTTCCGGGTATCAAAGCGATCGACATGATGCTGTCCGCGGCCGGATGGGCGTGAGGGAGACACTGTGCTGATTCAAACCTTTCGCCCTGCCGCCACATTGCTGGTGCTCATGACGGCGCTGCTGGGTGTCGCCTATCCCGGTGCGATCGCGGTGGTCGCGCGGCTGGGATTCCCGGACGCCGCGTCAGGCAGCTTGCTTCGACGCCATGGGACGGTGGTAGGCTCGCGGCTGATCGGTCAGGCGTTCTCGGGTCCTGCGTACTTCTGGGGACGGCCGTCGGCGACGACCCCTTACCCCTACAACGCCTTGGCTTCAAACGGGTCGAACCTGGGGCCACTCAACCCCGCCCTGCTGGCGCAGGTCGACGCGGCCAGCACCGCGCTGCGCGACGCCGACCCGGAAAACAAGGCGGCCATTCCCGTCGATCTCGTCACTGCATCGGCGAGCGGCCTCGATCCGGAGGTCAGTCCTGCCGGAGCGCAATACCAAGTGCGTCGCATCGCGATCGCGCGTGGCGTGGACGCGGCCGAGATCGTCGCGCTGGTTGCCGTTCACGAGCGTGGGCCACTCCTTGGATTCATTGGCGAAAGACGGGTCAATGTCCTGGAACTCAATCTCGCGCTCGACGAACTGCGCTGAGGCGCGACAATGGAAGGTGCGGCGGGCCGAGTCGCCGGAACTGGCTTGCCCGCTGCGCGGAACCTCAACGCGGCGCGACGTCGGCTGCAACGATTAGAACGGAGTCTTGTCATGTTGAAGAGAATGATGACCCGAACGCGGATCGGCGCGCTTGTCGTAGCGTCGCTTATTGGTGCCGCGCCAGCCGCCGCCTGGGGCTCCGCGCCGGAGCCGGCAGCGGACGCGTCACGACCCGCCAATTCCGCGGACGCGAAGATCGAGGCCTTGGAGCGACGCATCGAGGCGCTCGAGGCGGAGCTGCGTCGGAGCCACGCCGCCGAAAGTTCTTCGTCCGCGAGCAAGGACGAAGCGAAAGTCGCAAACCAGGTCGCGCCGGCACCTGCGCCGGGGCCCGCGCCGCCGGCCGCGGCGCCCGCGGATCCGTTCGCGTTTGCCGACTTCAGCTGGCTGACGGGGAATCCGCGCAATACCGACTCCCCTCTGGCGACGAAGTACTTCACGCCCGACATCCGCGTCGATGTGAACTATACAAATCAATTCCACCACCCCCAGGACGACACTATTTCGGGCTCGACGGAGATATTTCGCTCCGGAGAGCTTCAACTGACGCAGCTCGGTCTGGGCGGTGACTTTCAGTACGACCACGTACGCGCACGGGTCATGACCCAATTCGGTCTGTACTCTGAAACGACGCCCCGAAACGACTCGAGCGCGGCCCGTGGCCAGTGGAGTCTGGACAGCGCCTACCGATACGTCTCCGAAGCCTACGGCGGCTACCACTTCGACGCGCTGCACGGCGTGAACGTCGACGCTGGCCTGTTCATGTCCTACATCGGTCTGTTCAGCTACTACCAGTACGACAACTGGGCGTACCAGCCCTCCTACGTGTCGTCTAACACTCCGTGGTATTTCAACGGCCTCCGCGTCCAGATCTACACGAGCGACACGCTTAAGATCGAGCCCTGGATCGTCAACGGCTGGCAATCCTACGGGCGCTTCAACAGTGCACCCGGCGTCGGCGGGCAGATACTCTGGCGCCCGACCGGAAAAGTCTCGGTCGTCAGCAACAACTATTGGGGCAAGGATGCGCTCGGAGTGCCCGACCGCAAGCGAATTCATTCGGATGACAGTATCCAGGTGAAGTATTTCGACAACCCGGATGGCTGGATCAGCAAAGCGGCGGCGTCGCTCACCGTGGACGTGGGTTGCGAGTTCGGGGGCGGGGTCACGTGTCATGGCGGAAACGCGGCCACGCCCTCGCAGTACTTCCTTGGATTCATGATCTATAGCCGCCTCTGGTTCGACCACGATCTGTTTGCGGTGACGCTGGGCGGCGGTGCGATCAACAACCCGGGTCGATACCTTGTCCTGCTGCCGCCGATCAACGGTGCCACCGCGACGTCGGGAACACCTTACTTCACGGAGAATCCCGGCGATCCCTACAAAGCCTGGGACACTTCGCTCACGTTCGACTACATGCCCAAGCAGTTCATCACCTGGCGCCTCGAATTCAACCACCGCGCCGCGAGTGTTCCCTACTTCTCGGGGTCGGGTGGGGTGACTCCCCCGGCCGGCAACACGGGGCCACTCGGGTCGTTGGTCACGGGCTGGAGCCCGGACCTGCGCAAGGACGAAGACCGGGTGACGGTCGCCCTTCTCGTGAAGCTATAAGATGTGTTGCGCCGGCCACGGCCCGCGCCGGAAGTGGCGGGTTGCGGTGTTTCGCGCCACCGGGTGAGAACGGTCAGCTTCATTTCAGGGGCGACGGGACGTTAGATGGCCGACGGTATCCGCCGCAACCCCGATGAGCTGCTGCGCGACGTGCAGCGGGACGAGGCGCGGGCGCGGCGCGGGCGACTGCGAATATTCTTCGGCGCCTCCGCGGGTGTCGGCAAGACCTACTCCATGCTGGAAGCCGCTCGGGCCGCTCGCGCGGCGGGCGCCGATCTCGTGGTTGGCTACGTGGAACCGCACGGACGTATCGAAACCGAGCGGTTGCTGGACGGTCTCGAGCAGCTGCCGTTTCTCGAGGTGCGCTACCGCGGCATCACCCGCGGCGAGTTCGACCTGGACGCCGCGCTGCGGCGTGCGCCCGCGACCATTGTGGTCGATGAACTCGCGCACTCCAACGTCACGGAAGGGGAACCGCGGCCGCGACACGCCAAGCGCTGGCAGGACATCGAAGAGCTGCTTGACGCAGGGATCAGTGTCTGGACGACGCTGAACGTTCAGCACCTCGAAAGCCTCAACGACGTGGTGGCGGGCATCACGGGCGCGCGCCAGCAGGAGACGATTCCCGATCGGATCTATGACGAGGCCGACGAGGTCGAGCTGATCGACCTGCCGCCCGACGACCTGCTCGCTCGCCTCAAGGCGGGAAAGGTGTACGTCGCGAGCCAGGCCGACACCGCAGCGGAGCGATTCTTTCGCACGCCCAATCTCCTGGCACTGCGCGAGCTTGCGCTGCGCCGTACCGCCGACCGCGTAGATGCGGCGGCGCAGGCCTACGAGGCCAGCGAGCACCCGTCGCGCCCGTGGCTCGCCCGGGACCGCTTCCTGATCGCAGTGGCACCGGACGACCAGGCGGATCAGCTGGTGCGCGTTGGCAAGCGCTTCGCGGACGCGCTCGATGCGGAGTGGATGGTCGTTTCCGTCGAGACGCCGCCTCTATTGAAATTGGCGGAGCGGGAGCGCAATCGGCGCATTTCGGTTTTGCGGCTCGCGGAGTCGCTGGGCGCCGAAACGGTCACGCTGGATGGTCCCTCCGCGGCACAGGCGCTTCTAGACTACGCCCGGCTGCGCAACGTCACGCGGATCGTGGTCGGTGAAGTGAAGCGCAGCGGCTGGCGCGCGCTGCTGCGTCGCTCGACCGCCGCCGAGCTCGTGCGCAGCGGTCAGGGAATTGACGTTTCCGTCATTGCGCGGCGGAACTCGCCGCTCCCGCCGCGAGCGGACGGGCGTCCCGGTGCCGCGCGCCCGATAAAGTGGAACCGCTACGGTGCGGCGGTGCTGGTTTCGGCGTGCTGCACGGGTGCGGCAGCATTGATGTTGCCCTATTTCGAGCTCACCAATCTCGTGATGGTGTACCTGCTCGGAGCGACCGTCGCGGCACTCAGACTGGGCCGCGGACCGGCCAGTCTGACGGCGTTTGTGAATGTCGCGGCTTTCGACTTCTGCTTCGTGCCGCCGCGGTTCAGTTTTGCGGTCAGCGACTACCAGTACCTCCTGACCTTCGCCGTGATGCTCGGAATGGCGCTGGTCATCGCCAATCTGGTGGCCAGCGTCCGCGCGCAAGGTCGCGTCGCAGGTGCCCGCGAACGCCGCACGTCCTCGCTCTATGCGATGAGCCGGGAACTCGCGGTCACCCGAAGCTTCGGCAACCTTGCCCGAGTGGCCATCAAGCACGTCGCGGAGACATTCGCGAGCCACGCCGTCGTACTGATGCCCGGTGCCGACGGGCGCCTTCAGCGGCCGGGCGATGTGCCGATCCCCGGATCGCTGGACCAGGCGGACCTTTCGGTCGCGCAGTGGGTATTCGACCACAGCCGCCCTGCCGGGCTGGGGACGGACACGCTCCCGGCCGCCGCTGCCCAGTACCTGCCGCTCGTCGGCACCGGAACGACGCTGGGCGTCCTGGCGGTCAGGCCCACCCAGCCGCGACGGCTCCTGCTCCCGGAGCAGCGGCATCTGCTAGAGACGTTCGCGGGCCAGATCGCCCTCGCGGTCGAGCGCGCGCAGATGGCCGAACGAGCGGAAAGCGCGCGCGTTGCCGCGGAGACCGAGAGTCTCCGCAACACCCTCCTTGCCTCGATCTCCCACGATCTGCGAACGCCACTCGCGGTGATTACGGGCGCCAGCAGCGCGCTCTGCGACCCGAACCTGGCGCTCGACCCGGCCGCGCGGGCGCAGCTTGCACGCTCGATCGACGCGAAGGCGCAGGAGATGTCCGCGCTCATCTCGAACGTGCTTGACTTGATGCGCTTCGAGGCGGGCGAAGTGCGCCTGCGCCGGGACTGGGAAACCGTCGATGACCTCATCGGCGTTGCGCTGACACGCCTCGACGGGCGGTTGGGGGGGCGCCGGATAGAGGTTGTCGTCCCTGCCGACGTCCCGGCCGTGTACGTCGATGCCCCGCTCATCACGCAGGTCTTCGTCAACCTGCTCGACAATGCGCTCAAGCACACGCCGCCCGGAACGCCAATCAGCGTTTCCGCGGCGGCCGAGGGGTCGACGGTCCGGATTGGCGTGGACGACTTGGGTCCCGGGCTCCCGCCGGGCGACTCCGAGCGACTGTTCGCCAAGTTCCAGCGCGGCCGCGATGAAGGTAATTCAGGCGGTGCCGGACTGGGACTGGCAATCTGCCGCGCGATCGTGCGCGCTCACGGCTCCGAAATCTCCGCCCAGCAGCGGCCAGGAGGCGGCGCTCGCTTCGTGTTCTCGCTGCCGACCGCTGAGCCGACACCGTGACGCGCGCGATGTTCGTCGTGCTCGTCGTTGAGGATGACGCCGCCATCAGGAGCGTCCTGCGCACGCTACTCGAGTCGCAGCAGTATCGCGTCGTCGAGGCGGATACCGCAGCGCGCGGCGTGATCGAAGCGCGCGGCCACCGCCCCGATCTCGTGCTGGTCGACCTCGGTTTGCCAGACCGGGACGGCCTGTCCGTCATCGGCGAGATCCGCAAGACATCGCCGGTCCCGATCCTGGTGCTTTCGGCACGCACAATGGAATCGGACAAGGTCGCCGCGCTCGACGTGGGAGCCGATGACTACGTCACGAAGCCGTTCAGCACTCCGGAATTGCTGGCGCGAGTTCGCGCAGCACTTCGCCGCAACGCCCGCGGCAGCGAGCGCCTGCCGTTGATCAAGCTAGGTGCGTTGACGGTCGATCTGACGAACCGATCGGCGACCGGCCCGGAAGGTAGCGTGCATCTGACGCCGCTGGAATACCGGGTCCTCGACTGCCTCGCGCGAAACGGTGGAATGATCGTCACCCAAGCGCAGCTTATCCGCGAGGCGTGGGGACCCGATCGTCTCGGCGACGCTCGCGGGCTCAGATCCTACGTAAAGATGCTGCGGCAGAAGCTCGAGCCGGTACCGAGCCAACCGCGATACCTGCTCACCGAGGCGGGCGTCGGCTACCGGTTGCTCGCAGACGAGGCTCCGGACGGAACCTAGACGGGCCCGGCTCCGATGCGCGTGGGGATTCACCGAGGTGTTGGTGATGGAGGCGTCACCGGCGCAGCGCGGGACGGGAGCCGGGAGCGTCGGGCTATGCGACGGCGACCGGTTGCAACTGCCGCGTGTATTCGGCGATTGAAATGATCCGCCGGGCCCGGGTATCCCAGAGAATGCACTTCGCTGCGCTGGGGACTTGCGAAAGCTTCACCCGGGGAACGCTGGCAAACAACTCCTGATACTGGTTGTGGCATCCGACCAGCCGGTAGTTCGGAATGTTCGCCGACAGGTGATGAACGTGGTGGTACGCAATGTCGACCGTAAACCAGTTGAGCCAGAACGGAAGGATCAGGAAGCTGGTCCCCTCCATCGTGCCCCTGTCGAAGTCCCAGTCCTTAGTGTCGCTCGCGTAGGCGTGATCGAAGTTGTGCTGGACGGTAAACAGCACGAGACCCGCGCCGCCCGCCAATGAAACGCTGATGAAATAGATCGAGCACGCCATCGCCGTGCCGCAGGCCCAGCAGAGTACTGCTCCGCCACCGACCAGCGCCACGTTGTTCCAGAACATGTGCCAGTACTCTTTGCGCGATTGCCAATACCGCGTCTTGAACGCTGCGGCGTGCGCACGAAGAGTCGTGCGCGGCTGAGTAATCTTGCTTCTGAGTAGATGGACAAGCAGGCTGGCGGTGCCCTTCAGCCACGTGAAGCGCGGGTTGAATACCAGATAGACGAATCCGCCGATTGGGGCGACCGGTATGCTGCGTACGTGCCGATAGAGTCGCTGCTGTAATTCCGTCAGCGCCGCGTATTCATCGATCGAGAGCGTCGTCAGCGGGCCGCGATACTTTTCCCAGTTGCCGTTGTTTGCGTGATGGAAATTGTGATGCTGCGACCACACGTACTGCGGCATGCCGGCAACGACGCCGAACAGGAATCCGAAAGACCGGTTCAGCCAGCACGTCCGGAACAGGCTGCCGTGCCCGCAGTCGTGCATCAGCGCAAAAACGCGCAGCGTGAACAGACTGATGAGCAGAATAGCGGCCGCGGTGAGCCAGAGGGAGACGCTGGCGCTGACCGTCGCTGCCCACCACAGGAGCGCCAGCGGCACGAGCGTGGTCAAAACCTGCGCGAAGGCCTTGCGATCATCGGCCTTCGCGTGCCCGTCGATGATGTCCCGTTTCAGCCGCTTGACGTTTCTGATCGACGACACGGCGAAGGAACTCCCGATTTTCTTCTAGTTATATACGCAAGGGGACACGCCAGTCTAACAGACGCGCGTCACGCTTTGATACTAGGGCGCCGACCGACGCAAGGGGTGTTGCTGTGGTGAAAACTGCAGACTGGACTCCAGGCGGCCGCCGGTGGCCTGCGACGGCGTAAGGGTGAGCGGTTACGGGCCGGTCGGCGAGACCAGACCGCGGTGCGCCCGGCAAAGCGCGGTATGGACGACGGCGCCGGTTCCATCCGAAGCCACTGCCGGTGTCGTTCAGTTTGGTATAACCGGGAAATTCCCGGGCGAGCGGAGGAACGGGTCGTGGCGACAGACATTCGGGTGCGGGCGGTATCTCGAGAGGATTTCGATGCGTGGAAAGTCCTATGGGACGGCTACAACGCGTTCTACGGCCGCAAAGACGCGACGCGGCTTCCCGGCGCGGTTACCGAGATGACGTGGTCGCGGCTTTTCGATTCCTATGAGCCGGTGCATGCGCTGGTCGCGGAACGCGCCGGCGCGTTGGTCGGGCTCGCCCACTTCCTGTTCCATCGCAGCACGATCCAGATCGCCCCGGTCTGCTACCTGAACGACCTCTTTACCGCGGAGGCGGCGCGCGGTGGCGGCGTTGCTCGCGCTCTGATCGAGGAGGTGTACCGGCGTGCGGCGGACGCCGGCGCAGGTCGCGTGTATTGGCTGACCCACGAGACCAACACGACTGCGATGAAGCTTTACGACCAGGTTGCAGAGAAGTCGGGCTTCCTGGTCTACCGGCATCTGGTCTGAACACGCGCGCTGGGCGGATGTCCGATCCCGGGCCTTCGAAAGGCGCGTTACCATCTTTACCTAGAGCGCGGCGTGCTCGCGCAGGGCGTCGAGCGCTTTGCCGAGCCCCCGCGAATCGCCAGGTTCGACACGCTGCACGATCCGTCCCTGACCGTCGGCAACGATCAGCGTGGGTACGTCGTTGACGCCGAACTCCCGAAAGAGGCCGCTCGAAGCGTCGAGTGTCAATGGAATCGTGACGTCGTAGTCGCTGCGGTATTTGCGCAGGTCTGCGGCCGTGATCCAGAGCCCGGAGGCTACTCCGAGCCAGCGAGCATCACGCGCCGCGGCTCGGTCCTTCACCTGCAGGCGCGCGGCGCGGCAATTCGCCGCAACAGTGGGCCGGGTCGTTGCGAGATAGGTTTCGCACCACGGTGACAGGAACACGAGGACGATCGGCCTGTGCGCGGTCGCGTCCCGCATCTGGAACGGGCGGCCGCCCAGCAACTTGACGGCCTGAGCCGGCAACAGATCACCCACACCCAGTTGCCGGGCGAGGGGTTTCCCCGCCCCTCCCGCACCAGTGACAGACGCTGCGGTGCCGCCGCTGCGGGCGGCAACGAGTGCCGCGTCGAGCCGCTGGTCTGCGAGGTGGCCGACGTACTGGATGCGGCCGTCCCGGCCGATGACGATGTGCTGCGGCGTGACTCGAAGGTTGAATGCGGCGCCGACGTGTCCGTCTTCATCGAAAACGATCGGCATCGTGATGCCGACAGTCTTGCGGTACTTCTCGACCTCCTCCAGCGAGTCATTGAAGCCGATGTTGATGGCGATCACGGCCAAGTCGGGTCCCGCCGTCTCGAAAGCATGCTCGAAATGAGGCATTTGCTCGCGGCAAGGGACGCACCACGTGGCCCAAAGCTTCACGTAGACGGCTTTCTTGCCGTAGAGGGCGCCGAGATCGATTGTCCCACCGTCAATCGTCTTGAGCACGAGGCGCGGAGCGTCGGCACCGTCCAGGCCTCGTCCGGCCGATTCGGCCAGCCGTTGGCCTGATGTATCCCCCACGCAAATCGGCGCCAGCAGCACCAGGCCGAGCAGCGTCGATGCACGAAGCAGTGAATTGAGGTTCATCGCGCCTCCTAGTCCGTAACCGCGCGAGACGCGGGCTTCGCCTTGTCCTTGACGATGAACACCAGCATCTTTGCCGGCCTCGTGCGACTCGCATTCGCGGAAACCTGATGGATGTCATCCGGCCCTTCGTAGAAAGTCTGCCCGCGCCGCAGTGTCCGTGCGGCAGCGCCACGCACCTGCATGGACAGCGCACCCTCGAGAACGTACACGAACACCTGCGCATCGTGACGGTGCGGAAGAGAGGCACCTCCCGGCAGGTAGGTGACCGTGATCATCACGATTTCCTTGCCCGGATCCCCGACAAGGTTCTGGGTCATCAGACCCCGTACGATCGCATCGGACACTGGCGGCGCGTCTTGGCAATACGCCCCTGGCGGGCAAAGCGCGGCGGCGACCGCCACGCACCAGAGCCCCGACAGCGCGCGGCCGGCCCTTCGAGGCGGTTGGCGCTGCAGTGTGCCGCCGCATGAGGGACCGAGTGAGTCGTTGAATGTCATCCGTCCTCCGGAGACCGGTGCCGCCCCGAATATCGAAGGCGTTCCCCGGCAAATCGCACTTACGGTCCGCATCCCGATACGCCCGTGGAGTAAGACTAATCCCCGATGGGCAGCGTGACAAACATCGCCTCACTAAAGTTTCCGTCGCAGCGTGCGTCGAGCGGACGGAGCCATGCTCGGCAGGCCCTGCGTGGACAGCGACCTGGCACGCATTGCCAGGCCGCTCGAATGGCCGACCACGCGGCCACCGGACTCGGACCGGTCCACATGACTTGCCGCAAGACGATGTCCTTTTGGTCACAGTCCCTACGCTAAGCGAGCGAATAGATTTCGCCGGGCGCAATGAACCAAATCGCTGCGCCGAACCGCCTTGCATCTCGTCGGAATCCTGACTAATTTCTCACACGGGGACTGCGACGCGGCGACGCTCGATCGGGCGTGGCCGAATTCTTCTGTTTATGCAGGAATCCGCGGCATGCACCATTTTCGCCGAGCGAGTGCGCCACTCGCGCCGTTCGCCGCTGCCGTCCTCGTGGCGATGGGATTCTCCGACGCGCTGTGCGGGACCTTGCCGCCGGTGGTTCCAGAGTCTGCCGCGACCGGTGTTGCGCACGACTATCGCGACAAGCATTTCGACTACTTTGTATCCGGCAACCCCGCCGCGCCGCGCGCTGCGCGGACCACCTTCATGCTGGCATTGATGGGCGGAGGTGGCGCGGTCGACGCGGCGTATGTTGCGATCGCGAGGCACGCCGGTGGCGGCCACATCGTGATCCTGCGCGCTGTCTCGGACGACAGCTTTGATCCCGAGGATGGCAAATACGGCAAATCGTTCATGACGAAGTGGGGCCCGGTCGTCTCGGCCGAGACAATCGTATTCCACGACCGCGATGCCTCGTTCGATCCCCGCATCATCGCGAGATTGAAGGGCGCGGACGGCATATTTCTCGCTGGCGGCGACCAGGGAAACTACATTCGCTACTGGAAAGGCACGCCTGTGCAGGCGGCCCTGAACGCCCACGTGCTGGCGAATCGCCCGATCGGCGGCAGCAGCGCGGGCCTCGCGATCCTCGGCCACTACAGCTATACGGCGCTCGACGGCGGCAGCATGGAATCGAAGGAAGCGCTCGCCGACCCGTACAACACCGGGGTCACGATCGAAATCGACTTTCTCCACCTTCGCGGGCTCGAGCACGTGATCACAGACACGCACTTCTCCAAGCGCTGCCGCCTCGGGCGCTTGATCGTATTCATCGCGCGCATCAATAAGGACCACCCCGAAGCCGAGGCATTCGGGATTGGCGTCGACGAGCAGAGCGCCGTGCTCGTGGGTGCCGATGGCATCGGGCGACTCGCGGCGGGCTCAGCGGGCAGTGCGTGGGTGGTCGTGCCGGGGCGGGCTGCGTCGGTCCTTGCGGAGGGGCAGCCGCTTTCGATGGATGACATTCGTATTGACCGCCTGGACGGCCGTGGCAGCATCGATCTCGGAACTCGCCGCGTGTCGCATCCGGCGGCAATGACCGTGGACGCAATCGAACGAGGCGCGCCAGCGCGGATGTCGATTGCCTCGCCCATCATGATGCGCAACGTCGTTCCATCGGATGAGGACTGATCGACCCCGAGCACCCCGACGGAGCGCCTTTTCGCCGCGCTGCAAGGGCGGCAAGCCCGTATATGTGCTGGTATTGCTATTCGTCGTCGCGCATTAATAGCAAAGACCGAGGCCGGTGTTCTCGCACACACTCAGCGTGACCCGCCCTATTGGCAGGCCGTCGCAGCAAACTATATGAACCAAAGGCTTGCGATCTACAATGGCTCCCGCGGCCCGGTCCCCCATCGAGGTGCTGTCATGTTCCGCGCGCAACACGTTCTGGCCCTTGGCCTTGGCCTCGCGGCACTCGCCCCGGCATTCGGCGCAGCCGCCGTCGATCGCCTTGAAGTCCGCATCGTCACCGGCGCCCTGGGCGCGCCGGGCGGAGGCTACGTCGAGCTCAGGCTGCACGAAGCAGGCCGCGCCGAGCGCCACCTCTCGCTCGCGGGCGATGCGCCATGGCCGGCCGGATCGACCCGCACCGTCTCGGTTCCGCTCGGCGAGCCGCTCGACCCCGATCGGGTGACTCGCTTC
The DNA here is from genome assembly GCA_025355245.1 of Pseudomonadota bacterium. Lineage (GTDB taxonomy): Bacteria > Pseudomonadota > Gammaproteobacteria > Steroidobacterales > Steroidobacteraceae > CAIKZZ01. The sequence goes on from JANXZZ010000052.1 coordinate 34,577, forward strand.
GGCATCTACTACCGGGCGGCGGCCGGCACGCCGCGGTCGTCCTGGGAGATCGCGGCTGCCGACGTCTACGCGCTCTCGGCCGATCACCGCGAGCGTTCGCTCGGCGCGACGATCCACGGGCAAATCCTCAGAGAAGGCGAAATCGCGAGCGAGGAGGTTGGCGCGTCGCCTCTCGCGTGCAGCGCGGATGCCGATTGCGATGACGGGCGCGCGTGCAACGGCCGCGAGCGCTGCAATCCCGGTGCGCGCAATGCGAACGCGCGCGGCTGCGTGGCTGGCGTGCCGCTCGTGTGCCCGACGAACCAGGTGTGCATGGAAGGCCGGGGATGTCGTGGCGCGGAGGGCTTTGCGCCGCGCGCTACGGACGGCGCAACCGCGGAGGCAGCTGCGCCCAACGCGGCAGCAGCGTCGAGCCAAGCGACGGGTCCCGCGGTCAGCGGGCCGCCCCAAAAGTGCGACGGCCCCAGCGTACTGCTGGTCCAGGAAGGCAGCGTTCGACACGCGGTGGCGTGTCCCGTGGGCACGAAGTGCGTGTCGCAACCGGACGGCTCTGGCAGCTGCGCACTCGCGAAATGAAAGCCAGGTTCCGCACGGCTCGGCGCTTGAACGGGTTCCGACCGGCATGAACGGCGCGGAGTCGCTGGTCCAGACGCTGGTCAACTGCGGCGTCGAGGTGTGCTTCGCGAATCCCGGCACTTCGGAGATGCATTTCGTCGCGGCGCTCGATTCGGCGCCGGCGTTGCGGCCGGTCCTGTGTCTGTTCGAAGGAGTCGCGACCGGCGCCGCCGACGGTTACGGCCGGATCGCCGGGAAACCTGCCGCGACGCTGCTGCATCTCGGCCCCGGGCTCGCGAATGGTCTCGCCAATCTGCACAACGCGCGACGCGCGGATTCGCCGATCGTGAACGTGGTCGGCGATCACGCGACCTACCATCTGCAGTACGACGCGCCGCTGACCTCCGACGTAGTCGGTTTCGCACGCCCGGTGTCGTCGTGGATTTGCGAATCGAAGAGCTCGCTCGCCGTCGCCACCGACGCCGCGCGCGCGGTACAGGCGGCGCGCGCGGCCCCGGGCGGGATCGCCACCCTGATTCTACCCGCCGACACGGCCTGGAACGCTGCCGAGCAACCGTCGGGGCCGCTCGCGGACATCCGCGCCGCGGAAGTAGCGCAAGCCACCGTCGATGCCGCCGCGCGGCGCCTGCGCAACGGCCGGCGGACCGCCCTGCTGCTGCGGGGGCCGGCGCTGCGTGGCGCAGGACTTGAGGCGGCCGGGCGCGTGCGGGCGGCCACCGGCGTGCGCCTGCTGTGCGACACGTTTGCGCCACACGCGGAACTCGGTGCGGGACGCGTGCCGGTCGAGCGCATTCCGTATTTCGCGGAGCACATCGTCGAGTTCCTGCGCGACCTCGAGCAGATCATCCTGGTAGGCTCGAAGCCTCCGGTGTCGTTCTTCGCGTATCCCGGCAAGCCCAGCTGGTGCGCGCCCGAGGGCTGTGAGTTCAGCGCCCTCGCGCAGCCGCACGAAGACGGAGTCGCGGCGCTAGAAGCGCTGGCGGGCGCCGTCGGCGCACCGGCGCAATCGACGGCGCGCGTCGTTCTTGAGCTCCCCGGCATGCCCGGCGGGCGGCTGACACCGTCCGGAGTTGCACAGATCATCGCGAACCTGACGCCGGCCGGCGCCATCATCTCCGACGACTCCGTGACCGCACGCTATCCGCTACTTCAGGCGCTCGGTGCCGCGCGTCCATCGACGCACCTGCCGTTGACGGGAGGCTCGATCGGGCAGGGCCTGCCACTCGCGGTAGGCGCGGCGATCGCCGCGCCCGACCGCAAGATTCTCTGCACGCACGGCGACGGCGCGGCCGCGTACACGATGCAAGCGCTCTGGACGATAGCGCGCGAGAAGCTCGACGTAACGACCGTCATCTTCGCCAATCATTCCTACGCGGTGCTCAACATCGAACTACAGCGCGTCGGCATCGGTGCGGCGGGCGCGAGGGCGCTATCGATGCTCGACCTGCACAATCCGGAGCTCGACTGGGTGCAGATCGCGAGCGGTCTTGGCGTCGAAGCCAGTCGCGCGACGACCTGCGAAGCATTCGCCTCGCAGTACTCCTCGGCGATGAAGTCGCCCGGGCCGAGGCTGATCGAAGCGGCGGTTTGACCGATCGGCCCGGGCAGTGCCCGGGTACGCCAGCGGTGTGCCGCCGTCAGCGTGTTCCTGCGAGCGCCCGCGCCGCCGGATTCTTTCTTGCACTCGGGCGAGCGACTACGGTTGACCCCAATTTCCGGCCCGGCGCGACGTGGGTCCACCGAGCCGTGGATGTAGCCGCCCGCAGCAGGAGATACGCACAGGGTGCACACAGCCAAGTATTGGGGACCCGTGGCAGCGACGTTGCTGTTGGCCGGGATTGGCTTCGCCGCCGAGCCCGAGCGTGGAGGCACTCCGCACATGGCAATGCGCCAGGGCGAACCGCACCCGGGGCCGCGCGGATACCAGCGGGTGACCGAGCCGCAGGGCTGGGACGCTCGCGCCAAGACTGTCGACCGTGATGCCTACCAGCACAACTTCCAGGCGGCGCGTAGCTTCCGGGTCGGTCCTTACCACCGGCCGGCAGGTTGGAGCGGGCGTCATTGGGGATACGGTGATCGACTGCCGCGCGCGCTCTGGGCGGCGCCGTACATCCTGGCCGACTACTGGCTGTTCGCGCTTGAGGTACCGCCCGCCGGCTATGAATGGGTGCGAGCCGGCAACGACGCGCTGCTCGTCGACACCAGCACGGGCGAGGTCTTGCAGGCTGAATACGGGGTGTTTTCCTAGCGCAGGCCGTCGATCGGACGGCCTCGCGGGTAGCCGCAGGCCCTCGCGCCCCGCAGAGTGCCTAGGGCGTGCACAGGGCCCGTCGTTCGCGTGCTGCTCACGCGGTGACGCGGGGCAGCGAAGCATTTCCATCCAGACCAACCGGTTACGTACGATCGGCTCGATCGGCCCGCCCGCCGCAACGCGCGTCGCGTCCCCGAACCGGGCGCCGTCCCGGAGCCGCGTCGTCCGAAACCCCGTGCGGGGGAGCGAGGCGTGAGCGAACTCCCTGTATTCTCGTTTGAGCGCGCCATGCGAAATTGCGCCGACGGAGCCGGGTAGAGGGAGAGCGACGATTCGACTCGAGCAGTTGCGGAGATTTGCTATCGCGCGATCGCTCGGTCGGCCGACCACGCTCCCGCGCGCGCTCGACCGGCTGGGCTTCGTACAGGCTGATCCGATCCGGGCCCCCGCGTGTGCCCAGGACCTGATCCTGCGGCATAGGGTGAGCGGTTACCGGATCGCCGATCTCGCGCGCCGCTACCCGACGCTGGCGCTCGATGAGGATTATTTCGTCAACTACGGCTATCTGTCGAGCGCGCATTCGGCGCTCCTTCATCCACGCCGGCTGTCGCGTCCGGCAAGCCGGGGATCCAAAAAACGCGCTGCGGAGGTTCTGGCCTTTGCGCGCGAACGCGAGGAGGTCCACCCGCGGATGGCTGCGACTCATTTTGCGCACGGCAGCGTGGCCAACTACTGGGGCGGAACGTCGAACGCGACCACGCGCCTCCTCGACGAGATGCACTACGAAGGACTGCTGCGAGTGCGTCGGCGTGACCGCGCGATGCGCGTCTACGAGGCGCGAGCGGCGCGGGTCCAGAGCGTCGTGGCGCCGACGCCGCAGGTCCGTGCCGACGCGCTGGTCAACCTCGTGATTCGCGTCTACGCGCCGTTGACGGCCTGCGGTCTATCGGCGCTCGTCTACCGGCTGCGCCGCGCCGCGCCGCCTCTGGCCCGCGAATTTGGTGTGAGCGCTGCGCGCGCCAAGGCGTCCCTGGCGCAGGCGAGGGTCGCGGGCGCGCAGTGGTTCTGGCCCGGCGGCGAGAGCCCGGAGGACTGCGACACCGGCGCGCCAGCGACGGCGCGTTTCCTCGCGCCCTTCGATCCGATCGTCTGGGACCGCGCGCGCTTCGAGCAGTTCTGGGGTTGGTCCTATCGCTTCGAAGCCTACACGCCGAGCCCCAAGCGCAAGCTCGGGTACTACGCGCTGCCGCTCCTGTGGTGCGATCGAGTGGTCGGGTGGGGCAACCTGTCGGTCGAGTCGGGATCGCTCAAGGCGAGCGTCGGCTACGTCTCGGGCCGCAAGCCCGCGGCACGCGCTTTCAGGGGCGCGCTGGAGGCCGAGTTGCAGCGGTTCCGGCACTTCCTACGCCTCGACGCGAAGGTGTTGAACGAGCCGCAGAATTAGCCCTGGCCGAATCGAGCGCGCAGCGGACGTCTGCGCACGCGGTGGCTTCTACGGACCACCGGAATGCGGCGTCGCCGTAACGGCCGCCGGCCCGCGACCCGCGACTTCCTCGCTGATGCGCACCGCAAGCTTACGCGTGCTCTTAAGCTCCCGCATTTCCGCGGAAAGTCCGTTCACGAGCGCTGTCGCCTCGCGCAGATCGGACTCGTGCTCGCCCTTGTCGGCGAGCGCGTGGGCGAAAAGCGCAGCGGCAAGTTCGAGCCGTTGTTGTTGTGAGTCGACGTTGCGCTTAAGGAAAGCGAGCTCGGTCTTGAGCACGGGGGTCAGGATCGCGCGCGCATCTTCGAGCTGCCCGAGACGCGCGAGCGCCATGGCTTCCGCCGTCACGGCGCGCGACTCGCGCCGCTTCTGCGTATTACGAAACAGCGGGTCGCCGCGAGCGAGTTCGACGGCAGCATGCGCGGCTTGCGCGGCCGCTGCGTAGTCGCCAAGACTGTAGTCGGCGTCAGCCGCCGTGAGAGCCGCAGCGATTCGCCGGTCAATGACCGCCCGCTCGATCGCGGCATTTGACGATTTGAATCCCGCCAGTGATTCGTCGGCCAAGGCCGCCGCATTGCGCGCATCGACTGGATCGCCACGCAGCAGCGCGATCTCCCCCTTCAATTCGCTGGTGATTCCCTCGGCCGAACGCAGCAGTGCCGAGTTAGGACTGCGGTCGTGGCGAATGCGCGCGAGTTGGACGTCCGCCGACGCGAGCGATTCAGAGCCTTGGGCGTTTTCGCCGAGATCGAACAGCAGTCGCGCGCGGGCTACGGTGCCGTAGAGGGCTAGGTTGCCGAGGAACGGAGTGGGATGCGTGTTGGTACGCAGCGTTTCGAGGGCGTGAGCGGAATAGACGAGCGCGGCGCGCGGACGCCCCATCATTGTCGCGACGTCCATTGCCCTTCGGTCGGCAGAATCCGCTGCCAGCCGGTCGTCGGTGTTGGTCGGGTCGAGGCGCAGAAGTGCGGCGGCGTCCGCCGCTGACTTCGCGAAGGCGGCAAGCGCCTCGCCGAGGTGCATTTCTTCGCGTGCAGTGTCGCCGATATACCCCCAAGCCAGCGCGCGTGAGCGCAGCGCCACCAGATGGCCGGGGCGCAGGTCGAGTACGCGGGAGGCAAGCGCGATCGCTTGTTCGGCGAGCTTGCGCACGTCGCCTGTGCGCCCGTGAACCCACATCGGCTCGCACTCGAAGGCCTCCGTCTGAGCATAGTCGGCGGCGGCCTGGACATCCGTCATGTCAAGCGCACCCAGACTTGCAAAAGCAGTGCGCGCGCGTTCGTACGCGTCCGTCCCGTCCTCGCCCTGATATGAACCGAGGCTCAGCGCCACAAGCCCGTAGGCGCGACGTGTCGCAACCGTCGCCCGGGGAACATCGAAATAAGGGCGCAGCGTCGCCTCGGCTTGCACAAGGAGAGCAAGCGAGTCCAGCTTGCCCTGGCGATCGGAGACGTCGCCTTCCGCACCGTAACCCAAGCCGAGGCCGACCGCCGTTTCCTCGCTCGTGTCCCCCGCCGCACGGAGGCGCTCGAGCGCGCCGACGGCTTCCCCCAGCATCGCGGCCGCTTCCGACAGTTTCCCCTGCTGTTGCAGCGCAATGCCGAAGCGGACCTTGGCGAGCGATGCGCTGCGGATGGTGTCGCTCGTTTGAAGCGCCGGCGGCAGCGAACGGTAGTAATCGAGCTCCTTCTGGCCAAGGTCGACTACGAGGCCCAGCCGACCGAAGCCCTCGAGCTCCGCCGCAAAATCCTCGTTCAGGTATCCCAGCAGATGCTCGGCTTCGCTGCGCGCGCGCTCCGCCGCCGCGCGCGTGTCCCCGGCCGCGCGTTCAGCACGCTGCGCCCGCTGCGTGCTGACGTAGGCGTAGCCGGCGGCCACGATGGCCGCGAGCGCAAGGCACGCGCACACCGTCGCGACCTGGCGCGCGCGAACGAGGGCGCTCCGCGCGGACAGCTCGCGCGTCTTCTGGTCGGCGAGCAGGCGCTCGGTTGCATCGAGCGCTTCGCGCTCCTGACGCAGGTCACGGCTGCCCTTGACGACGTCGCAGAGGACGTCGTGGGTCAGCTCCACCCGGCGAACGTCGAGTCGTTCCTCAATTCTTAAAAGGCGCCGGTTCACCAGGACGCCGAGCGCCCCGGGCGCAGCGCCGGCCGCTGCGAGACTCGCCAGCATCCGTTCCTCGGCAATGTTTTCGCGGAAACCCGACGCTGTCAGGAGCTCGTCCTCGATGACGCGACGGACGGCGGTTGGCTGATCGGTGAGCGCCCGCTCGTAGAAACCCCCGAGAATGGCGCTCCGCGAGCCGTCGAGGAGATCGAGCGAGATTTCGCCGCGCCCCTGCGCGAGGCGCGTGTCATTGAGCTCGCGGCAGATGAGACTGAGGAGCGAGGGCTCGACCTCCGCATTCGCGAGCTCGGACCCGCCCGCAACAAACCTGACGATCGCCGCGGCAACCTCCTCCGACACGAGTGCGCCGCCTGGCACCGTGACTGCAGCGAGTGCCTGCTGGCCCGTCATGGGGGCGAGCCGCAGTCGGTTCTGCGTGATGCTTGGCATCGAGGTCTTGAGCCCCTCGAGCGGCGCGAGGTAGTCCTCGCGCAGGGCGATCAGCACCCGGTAGTCGCTGCGCGCAAAGTCGAAGCGCTCGGCGGCCGCTTCGTCGGATTCGAGCCGCGCTTCGAGGGCCTGGGGTGGGCGGTTCTCGACGAGATCGGAAAGGTCGGCGATGAATCCCGCGGCGCGTGCCCGGCCGAAGTCATCGCTCTGCCCGAGGGTGAAGATCTCCTCGAACTGGTCAAAGATGAGCAGCGGAATGAGCGTTGCGCCGGCCTCGTCATGCAATACATCGTCGCGGTGGTGCAGGAACTCCCACAGCGACTCACCCGCCTCGGCTACTCCGACCTGGGTCCATTCACCGGAGCCGCGCGCGGTCCGCGCAATCGCCTGCTTGATCTGCTCGGCCGGGGTCGGCGAGTCGCGGCTGTAGTCGATGCGCACGTACACCGGGCAATAGCCCTGGCCCCGCAAGCGCGGCACGAGGCCCGCGCGCAGGATCGAGGTCTTGCCGAGTCCCGACTGGCCGAAAAGCACCGTGAGTCGCTTGCGCTGCACGCGCCGGGCGAGCTCAGCGACCTCCTCGTCCCGCCCGTAGAAATACTGGCGGGTTTCCTCGGTGAACGAGGCGAGGCCGAGCCACGGGTTCTGTTCGTCGACCGTTGGCGCAGCGGCAGTGTTCCCCGTCACGACGTTCACGGGTGTCGCGCCTGCATGAAATCGGTCAGGCGCTGGGAGAATTCCGCGGAGACGACGCCGCCTGGCAGCTGAGTGAAATGCAACGCGCTGAAGCGATCCGGAACGAGCGCCTCGGCCGCGGTGGTGGCGTCGATGCAGACCGGCAGGACGAACAGCGCACCGTCGGCCATGTTCCGGGTCCGGTCGAGCGCGTAGCTCCATTCGCGACGGAAGTAGCCTTCCTGGCGCCGTTGCGTGTTCGCCGATATGACCGGAATGAAATAGGAACAACGCGCGATGTTGCGCTGGATCTTGCGGTCGTAGTCATCGCCGACTTCGAGGCGATCGAGGTCGAACCACGTCGTCACACCCGCGGCCTCGAGTCCAGCCTTGATCTGCTGGACCGCGGCGAGGTCCTCGCGTGCGTAGCTGATGAAAACCGCGTTGTCCGGCATCTCGCGCGCTGGCGGCAGGAAGCGTGCCGGGCTCGCCGTCGCGGCGACAGTCGCGGCAGGCTTTCGCCGTGCCTGCCAGCGGGCATGCAACTCGTCGACGAATTTCTCGGCGCCCGTGTATACCCGGGTCCGCACGCTGACTTGCTGCAGAAAGCTCATGAGCCGGTCATCACCGCTCGAATGGTCGTCGGCGAACACCTCGCCCACGTCGCGCGGATCGGACAGGCGCTGGCGTTTTGCCATGCGCAAGAACAGACGGGCCAACCAGTTGCTGAAATTGCTGCCTATGAACAGCAGGTGATTGTGCTCGAGCTCGTGGAAAAGCTTCTCCGGGACGAGATGCTCGCTCTGCAGCGCGCAGATGAACTCGAGGATGTCCTCGTCGGAGATCACGTACGTCGGAGACGCCGACAGGCGCCCAAACAGGTGATAGACGACCGGTCGTTGCAGGCGATCGCGTTCCGCGGGAAGGTCGGCGACCCGATTCGGCGCGTAGGCGATGACTTCCGTGGACGGAGCACCCGCAAAACGCTCGATGTTGATGGCCTGTTCGAGCAGCCCGTCGAAGGTCGTCGTGACGAAGAGATCGAAGTCCGTGATGCGCGCAAGTCGCCGCAGTGCGCGGGGGGCCTCAAAATTCGCTTCGCGAATTATCGCGCGCAGGCGGACGTAGGCTTCTTCTCGTCGGCCGCGGGTCGACAGGAACAGGCAGACGACGTCGTTGAGCGTGTAGCGTTGTGGCAGCAGCGTCGTGTCGACGCCGAGCCGAGCGGCGAGCTTCTCGGCGGCCCAGTCGTACAACTGACGCGGGCCCTGGGCGGTGGCGACCTGGAGGAGTTCCGGTCCGATGATCGGGATTACGCGCCGCTCTTCGATGAAGCTCAGCAGGTCATCCCACGCGTCGTCATCGAGCACTGCACTGGCGGGTGCGCGTACCAGCGAGATGTTCATCGGGCGCACGCGCTGGCAACGTTCCGCGGGTAGCGCGTTCCGCCTATTCCGTGCGTCGCGGTTCTGCGCGCGTGGCGCGCGGTGTTGTTGCGACCGGCATCAACCACCGGCGCGTCCCCTCGAGATTCGCCCAACCAACCGAGAGTCGAGCGGTAAGCATGTTCCAGACATTCAGCGAATCTTAGCAGGCTCGCCGGCCGACACCGTTTGATCGGGGGGCGGGAACCCGCGGGAGCGTCGGCGCGCTCAGCCCACGGGATACGATAGGTAAATATCTGATTAATATCGAAAAACGTACGCGTGCTGAGACGCTTGACGCCCCGCTGCAGCAAACCCCCACGCAACTCACCGGAAGGGCGGCCGCGGCAGTCGACCGGTCCGGCTGATGTGGCAAACCGCTTGGAGATCGGTTGAGGCGAGGGCATCCTGCGTCGAAGCAAATGCGGCAGGCTGAGCAGCGATGCAGCCGCACACGTCGCAAATCTACGGGGGCCGTCATGTCGATCCGCATTTCACAGAGTCTTCGCTTCGTAACGCGGGGGACCCGACTCACTAGCGTCCTGCTATTTGCAGTCCTGTGCACGGCAGTGCCAGCGCGGGGCGAAGCCCCGGCGCCGACGCCCACCTCGGCGCTGCCGTCATGGATGAAGCCGCCCGAACATGTCCTGTCACCGCCCGAGTCCGCGTCGCTTTCGCCGGACGGCTTGCGCGCCGCTTGGACGTCAGACGACCACAAGAGCATCTACGGTGCCACGCGCAACGAAGCCGCCGCGGAATGGGCGGCGCCGGCGCGCCTCGTGTCGACGCGGGGTACGGTTGGGAAAATCGTCTTCTCGCCCGACGGCAAGAGCATCGCGTATGAAAATGCGCGCAACTGGCGAGGTGACGGCACACCGAACGACCGGTGGCAGTTCATCTGTGTCTACGAGATGGGCACGCGACAGGTTTCCTATGTCGATCCTTCCTTTGATATCGATACGAACCCGTCGTGGTCGAGCGACGGCACTCAGGTCTCGTTCACCCGTTCGGTCGACGGTCTGCCGGAGGCGCGCCTGACGAAATCCATCACGCGACTCAAGGGGGCCGCGTGGCAGACCCCGGCACGGCGACCGTCCGAACGGTTCACGATGGCCGACATCATCGCGGCGCCCTACATCTACCCGGTTGCACCGTCGGCAGACGGTCGCTCGATCGCCTACATCACCCGCGAAGCACGTAGTCGAAATGTCTACTTCATGCGGACCGGCGCACCGGCGGTGCGGGTCGCGCGCTATCCCGAGGACGACGGCCGGGATCTTGCCGACGTCGCGGTCTCGCGATCCGGGGATGCCGTTGCCTACGTGCGCGGCGGCAACCTGAACAAGCAAGGTGAGTCCCCGAATCCCGCGGGTACGACCGACATGCCGCGTCAGCAGGTTTGGATCGTCGGGACCGCGAATGACGTGCCGCGCTACCTCGGGCCGGGCAGCGAGCCAATGTTCACGCCCGACAACCGTCACGTGCTGTGGCGGGCGGCGGGAACGGTCAAGTTCGCCGAGTTGCTCTGGTCCGGGCACCGGCTCGTCGGAGTCGGTGAGCCGGTCGACTGGCTGCTGGGCGAGCACGACGGCATGCGCTTCTCGCCGGACGGCTCGAAGATTGCCTACGAACGCAGCACGGGGATCGAGATATACGATGTCGCTTCGCAAACGGCGGTCGTGATTCCGCACGGAGCCGACACGGACCTCGGTCCTGCCTGGTCTCCCGACGGGAAACAGCTGGCGTTTCGGCGCGAGCCCAGCGATTCGCCGGGAATCGCGCGCAACGTCTGCGGCGGGGGTGAGCGCTACTGCGGCCCGATGATTGCAGCGCAGCCTTGGGCGATATGGGTCGCGGATTTGGCAGATTTGCGTCCGCGCAGGATCTGGCAGGCCGGCCCCGGCGTCGGCTCGGTTTACTACCCGCTTGACCAAGACTACAGCCCGGGTCAACACGGCGACCAGTTGTTCTGGTCGGCGGACGGCCGCATTGGCTTCGTTTGGGAGCGTGACGGCTGGCGCCACCTCTACTCGGTGCCGTCATCCGGTGGCGAGGCGAGGCTGCTGACGGCCGGCGACGGCGAAGTCGAGACGGCAGCGCTGTCGCCCGATCGAAAAAGCATCTTTTATGCCACCAACATCGGCGACCTGGGTCGGCGGCACATTTCCGTCGTCGGCTTCGATGGCGTCCCCGCTCGTTCCATCACGAGCGGCGAAAAGAGCCAGTGGGCACCGACACCGCTGGCAGACGGCGCCCTCGCCTACATCGGGGCGGGCTGGGCCGATCCGCCGGCGGTCGTAGTCCGCAATGCCGGCGGCTCGACGCAGAGAGCGAGCCTGCCGAAGGTGCCGGTCGGATTTCCCTCGGCGCTTCTCGTCAGGCCCACACTCGTGGAGTTCCCGGCGAGCGACGGACAGACGGCCTTCGGGCAGTTGTTCGTGCCAGCCCGACCCGTCGGCTGCGCCATCGTGTTTTCACACGGTGGGATCCGGCGGCAGATGCTGCCCGGCTTCCACTACATGGACGCCTACCAGTACCTCTACGAGATGAACCAGTATCTCGCGAGCCGCGGCTGCATCGTGCTGTCGGTCGAGTACCGCAGCAGCATCATGCGCGGCGAGGCGTTTCGCGACGCACCGGGCTGGGGATTCTCCGAGAATTCGGAGATTCGCGACTTTGTCGGGGCCGCGAAATTCCTGATGGCGCGCAAGGACGTCGACGCCAACCGCGGCGTCGGGATCTACGGGCTCTCGTGGGGCGGCTATATGACCGCCGAGGCGCTGGCGCTGCATTCGGACCTGTTCAAAGTGGGGTTCGACATGGCGGGAGTTCACACCGCTGCGGATGACGTCGGCTACGCCCACTCGGCCGTCGGTCACCTCGACACGTGGACGTCGCCGGTTTTTCTCACTCAGGGCGATGACGACATGAACGTCGATTTCAACGACGGCACGGTGCTCGCACGGGCCCTTCAGGCGCGGCGCCCGGACGTTGAGTTCAAGCAGCGGGTCCTTCCGGGACAGACGCACGATCTCTACCAGACCTACGAGCAACTCGTCGAGATCTACGCCGAAGGGAGCGAGTTCCTACTCGGCCACCTCGGCGTAAAGTAGCCGCGAGTCGCCCCGATTCAGGACGAGGCGGCGCGTGGCGCGACTCCGTAGCCCTTGCCGAGGAGCGAGAGTGCAAGGCCGGCGATGCTGAGCAACAGCAAGACCAGCGCCGGCGCGCTCGCGCCGGACGTCCCTGCGAGGGAAAGGGGCTTCAGAGTCGCGATGCCGCGCTCGGCCACGTACTGCAGCACGATCATGGCGTAGATGAGCGGAATCAGCGCGCGGTAGCGAAGCAGCACCACGACGCAGAGGAGTCCAAACATCAGTTGATCGAGACCCATTCGGGCGAAGAGCCCGATCACGTTCTGGGCGGCCCCCGGCGGATAGGAATCTAGGGGGATTGTCGAGATCGACTGCGCGCCGCCGTCGCTCCGGAATATGTGAACCAGACTGATCGCCACTCTCATAAGCGTTATCGGGATGAAGAGCCAGAGGGCGATGCTGTAGCCGCGAAGTTGGTTGCCCACCGTTTGCGGAAAGATTCGATTCAGCATTTTTGTGTCCTTTGCCGCGGTCATGCGCTGGCCGATGTATCCGTTCAGCCAACAGCGGCGTGCTAGTGTCGGCGCTGCCGGCGCCAAGCCCGGCGGCGCATCGAAGCTGCGACCGTCCCGAAGAGTTTCAGCGTACCAACCATAGCGGACTTCGGTTTGAAGCCAAGAACAATCGGTCCGGCAGTCGTTCCGTTGCTGGCAGTCGCGGTGTTCATCAACTACGTGGACCGCGGCAATCTCGCGACCGCTGCGCCGCTTATAGCGACGCAGCTCGGACTGTCCGCAAGCCGGATCGGCGTCCTCCAGTCGGCGTTTTTTTGGAGCTACGTACCCGCGCAGCTGCTGGCGGGCTGGCTGGCAGAGCGGGTCAACCCGTACCGGACTCTAGCCGTCGGCCTCGCGCTCTGGTCACTCGCGACCGCGGCGATGGGTTTGGTGAGTGGATTCGCGACGCTGATAGTGCTCCGCGTGCTGCTCGGTCTCGGGGAGAGCGCCGCGTTTCCCAGCATCTCGGCGTTGCTGGCGCGACATCGGCCCGACCGGCTCGGCGAGGCCAATGGATTGATCTCGGTGGGACTCGCGCTCGGACCTGCCTTCGGAACCTTCGTGGGCGGCCTGCTGATGGCGCGTTTCGGATGGCGTAGCGTTTTCGTGCTATTCGGCGCGATTTCCCTTGCGTGGCTCATTCCGTGGCAGTTCGCGACTCGCGCTACCGTCCGCGCCCAGGACGCGAGCTCAATCGACAATTCGCCGCCGTTTGCAGCAATGCTGCGGCGGCGCGATCTTTGGGGGGCGTGCCTCGGGCATTTCTGCGCCAATTTCTGCCTGTACTTCGTGATTGTCTGGCTGCCGTACTACCTCGTGCAGGAGCGCGGGTTCTCGGTCACGGCGATGGCGAAAATTGGCGGTGTCGTCTACCTGGCCTATGCGGCGAGCGCGTTCGTCACCGGGAAATTAAGTGACCGCTGGATCCGGATGGGCATGAGTCCCAGCCGGGTGCGCAAGTCGTTCCTCGTGGCGTCTCTCTTGATCGTTGCCGCATGCATGATTGTTGCGGCGGTTGGCAGCGCGACGATCTCGGTTGCAAGCCTCCTCTTCGCTGGCGCTGCATTCGGTCTCGGCACGCCAAACCTTTATGCGATCGGACAGACGCTCGCAGGTCCGAATGCGGCGGGCAAATGGATGGGCATCCAGAACTGCGTGGGCAACTCCGCCGGTATCGTGGCGCCTGTCATCACCGGCGTCCTGTTCGATCGGACCGGCCAGTTCTATTGGGCGTTCATCGCCGCCGCCGTCGTCGGCGCGGTGGGCGCGTGCGGCTGGGGCCTGGTCATCCGCAAAGTCGCGCCACTTGACTGGGGTGTCGGCGCCGCGGGCGATTCCGTGCCGACGACGGCATGAGACCCGGTCGCCACTTCGCTCCTGGAGTCCGCGGCGGGGCCGTCTGGCAGAGCATGGGGCGACGGGCTCGGACCTCGCGCGGCGGTGCTGCTGAACGTGCGAACCATCCGGTCGCCCCAGGTGCAGCAAGCGACATAACCCTTCGAGTGCCCGCGAACCTGCGGCGGGCGGGCCGCGCCGGCCGCGGCTTCGGATTCGTGGCTCCAGACGCCAGGTTTCGACGAAACGGCGGCCGAATTCCTGCTGTGGCCTCCTCCCTCGAGGCCGAGCAATCGCGATACGTCGCCCGAAACGCCAAAAAGGAGCTGCCGCGACTGCAAAATTGCAGCAAGAAATGGCCGAACCCCGGGCATCGCCTGCGGCGTGCGGCTTGTCGACGCCAGCCCCCCGGGTTGCGACCTTTTGCTGGGACATGGGGTGCCTTCGCCGCCATCCGGGGTGAAGCCACCCGGAAGTCTCGCTCCGGCCTCTAAGGCATGTCAGAATCCGCGCCCATTACGGCGCCAGGGCGTCGGGCTGGGCCTATTCCAGCCCCGATCGAAACGACGCCACGGCACTGAATCCAGCTTCCCTTTTATCTAACCAAGCACCGTCACGGAAATTTGTTATGCCCCGTACTACCGACCTCGCCGATGTCCGCAACATCGGAATCATCGCCCATGTTGACGCCGGCAAGACCACGACGACCGAGCGCATTCTTTATTATACGGGGCGCAAGCACACGATCATCGACATCCATGACACGAAGGACCTGAAGACTTCGACGACGACGGATTACCTCGAGCAGGAACAGAAGCGCGGAATCACGATTCAGAGTGCCGCCGTGTCGGCCTTCTGGCGCAACAAGAAGATCAACCTGATCGATACGCCAGGGCACGTCGACTTCACGATCGAAGTGAACCGCTCGCTGCGCGTCCTCGACGGTGCGGTTGTCGTGTTCGACGGCGTTGCCGGGGTCGAGCCGCAGTCCGAGACCAACTGGCGCCTGGCCGACAACTACAGCGTTCCGCGCATCTGCTACGTCAACAAGATGGACCGCAGCGGCGCGAGCTTCGTGCGCTGCGTCGACATGATCAGGAAGCGCCTCGGCGCGCGTCCGCTTCCCATCCAGCTGCCGATTGGCTCCGAAGACAACTTCAAGGGGATGATCGACCTCGTGGAGATGAAGGCGCTGGTCTGGGATTCGGATGACAAGGATTCGGAGTGGCAGACGCTCGACGTCACCCCCGACCTCGCGGATCGGCTCGGCATCACCGTCCCGAGCGATCGGCAACTGTTGGCCAAGGTCGAGCAGTACCGCACCGAGCTGGTCGACACCTGCCTCGAGCAGGACGACGAGGCCATGGAAGCGCACCTCCTCGACGGCGCGATGCCCTCGGTTGAGGTCCTGCGCAAGTGCCTGCGCAAGGGAACGCTGAATTCTGCCTTCACGATCGTGCTCTGCGGGTCGTCCTACAAGAACAAGGGCGTCCAGCAGGTCCTTGACGCCGTCGTCGACTATCTGCCGGCTCCCACCGACGTCGAGTCGATCAAGACCGTCGATGCGGATGGCCACCCGATCGGCGAACGTGCTTGCTCGGACGACGAGCCGTTCTCGGCGCTCGCGTTCAAGGTCATAAACGACATCTACGGAGCGCTGACCTTCATACGCGTCTATTCCGGCGTGCTTACAAAGGGAGCGTCGATCCTCAATTCCACCCGCGGCAAGCGCGAAAAGATCGGCCGCATGGTCGAGATGTTCGCGAAGGACGCGAACCCCGTCGACGAGGCCCGCGCGGGCGACATCGTCGCGCTCGTGTCGCTCGCGGATACGGAGACCGGCGACACGCTATGCGACTCGGCCGACCCGGTCGTGCTCGAACGCATGCGCTTCCCGGACCCCGTCATCAGCGTGTCGGTGAAGGCGAAGCTCAAGGCCGAGCAGGAGAAGTTCGGCAGCGCGCTTGGCAAGATGGTTCGCGCCGATCCCTCGCTTCATCTCGAGACCGATCGCGAAACCGGCCAGACGATCCTCCGCGGCATGGGCGAGCTGCACCTCGAGGTGACTCTCGACCGGATGCGCACGGAGTTCGGCGTCGAAGGCGTCATGGGCGAGCCGCAGGTCGCCTATCGCGAAACCTTCACCAAAACGGTGATGGAACAGTACGTCCACAAGAAGCAGACCGGCGGCTCGGGCCAGTTCGCCGAGGTCTGGATTAAGTTCGAGCCGCTCGCGCGTGGCGCGGGCTTCGAGTTTGTCGACGAGACGGTTGGCGGCTCGGTGCCGAAGGAGTACGTACCGGCGGTCGAGAAGGGCCTTAAGGTGCAGAAGGAAGACGGCGTGCTCGCGAAGTATCCGACCGTGGACTTTCGCGCGACGCTCGAGGACGGCAGCTACCACGATGTTGATTCGAACGCACTCACCTTCGAAATCGCCGCGAAAGCTTGCTTCCGCGAGGGCATACGCAAGGCGGGCCCCATACTGCTCGAGCCTGTGATGAGGGTGGAGACCGTGACGCCGGGCGACTATCTGGGCGATGTGATCGGCGACATCAACCGTCGTCGCGGTTCGATCCTGGACCAGCTCGAGCGCGGCACCAACATCGCGGTGGTCGCGACCGTGCCTCTCTCGCAGATGTTCGGCTACATCGGGCACCTCCGCGGCATGACGAGCGGACGCGCGTCTTACACGATGGAGTTCTCGCACTACGATCCGGTTCCGCGCCAGGTCGCGGACGAAGTGATCGCGGCTGCCGCAAAGCCCGCTGCCGCAGGGGCCTGAGCCGCTTCCCGCCAGCGACGCACGGTGCACTCGCGCCGTGTGTCGCGCGCGGGCTTACTTCAGCACGACGCCCGGGTACCGGCCGCTCATAGACCGGCGAGCACATCAGGATTGCTGCAGCAACGGCGGCGAGCGTCAATCGTTGCGGACGTGTGTTTTCAACGGCGAACGGTCAGGGATCATTTGGCAGAGATTTTCTCGCCGAGCGCGTGTTGATTCGCACCTGCCGGCACGTTCTTATAGACCACGCCACCTTTCATTACGAACACGACCCGCCGCACGCTGGTGATGTCGGTCAGTGGATCACCGTCAAGCGCGATGATGTCCGCCTCGAGTCCCGGCGCGATCGAGCCGATCTGATCTGCGAGGCCCAGCGCCTCGGCGCCAAGAGACGTCGCCGAGACCATCGCAACCATCGGATCGACGCCGGCATCGCGAACGCGGTCGACAAATTCCTCTGCATTCCGTCCGTGTGCGCCGGCGACCGCATCCGTGCCGAAAACCACTTTGAGCCCCGGCGTATTGGCTGCACGCCGGACAAGATCGTGGTTCAGCGGCAGGATTTTCTCCATTGCCGCGAAGCCCTCTGCCGTATAGCCGGGAGTGCCGAGGTATCGATCCTTGTTAAGCAGGTAGTTTTCAATGACGAGACCGGCCTGTGGATCGAGGTATGTGCCTCGCTCCGCCAGCAACTTGAGGTCGTCGTCGGTTGCCAAGGAGCCGTGTTCGACCTGGGTGCATCCCGCGAGCGCTGCCGCGCGCACGGCGCCCTTGTAGGCGTGCACTACGGTTCGCAGGCCGAGCTTTCTCGCTTCGTCGCACGCGGCTCCGAGCTGTGCGGCCGACAGCGTCATCGCGCCGCCGAGGCGGATCGACTGCGATGCGAATATCTTTATCAGGTCTGCGCCCGCATCCTTTTGCTTGCGGATGAACGCACGAATCTCCGCGGGCGTGCCGGTCACCTCACCCCGCCCCTCGAGCGGCTCGACCGCCGTCAGAATGCGCGGTCCCGGGATGCGTCCGGCAGCGATTGCATCCCGAAGCGGAAGGTCGGTCGGGGATCCCACGCTCTGGATGGTCGTGAATCCGGCAAGCAGGGTCAGCCACGCGTTCGATGCCGCGTTGTAGGCATCGAGAGGCGTCGTGCCGTCGCTGCCGGCGTTCTTGCCGTCCGGACCGAAGCTCCAGGTAATGTGCGTATGGGCGTCGATCCAGCCCGGCAGCACCGTCAAGCCACGCAGATCGTAATCGATCGGCCCGGTCGCGGGCCCAACGGAAACAATCCGCGACCCCTTGACCACGAGCCGGACGTCTTGCAGCGCGTGGCCCCTGCCATCGAGCACCGTACTCGTGGCAATCACAATCTGCCGGCCGGCTATGGGCACCTCGGCACCGACCGGGATCGCGACTGCGCCGGGCCCAACCGCCAGCAGGACGCTCAGAATGAGGGTCGGGATTCGCATGTGTGCTCGGTCCCTGTGTCATCGTTTCGGCACCGCAACGCGCGGACGGTGCCGGTCGCGCGCGCGCCGCAGATCATAACGGCTCCGTGACGGGGCCGACAGGGACCAGGCCCAGGGGCCGCGCGACGGTCCCGTCGTGCCACTGCCCGGCCCGAAATCCGCTCCAACCTGCAGCCGCCCGCGGGGCGCTGACTGTTTCGCGTCCCGAACCGACGCTGTAGCATCGAGCGCGATCGGGAGCGTCGCGCGCTGCAGGAATGCAAGAGAGGTCTTCGTGAACAATCCAATCCGTATCGGTCTGCTCTTCTTGCTCTGCACGCCGCTCGTGGCCTTTAGTCAGCCGAAACCGCACGATCGGCGGCAGTTCCTCGATCCGCAGACCCAGGTTACCGACGATCCGCGCCGCGTGCCCGTCAAGCCGGGGCCCCGGGGACCGGAAGGTACGTTGGTCCTGCGGGGCGGCCGCGTGTTCGATGCGACCGGAGCTGCCACGCACGCCGCGACCGTGGTCATCGAACGGAACAAGATCCTGAAGCTCCTGCCGCCGGACGCCACCGACTGGGCTCCTGGCGCGCGCATCATCGACGTGACTGGCAAGACGGTCATGCCGGGTCTAATCGACCTGCACACGCACCTGTCGCGGGTCGACACGGACGATTTCGCCGACTCGATCAGCGATTCGGCTTCGACGCTGATCGGTGCAGAAAAGCTTCGCTACTTCATCGAGAGCGGTATCACCAGCGTCCGGGACGTCGGCTCGCGAAGCGACGTCCCTTTTCGCCTTAAGGACTACGTTGCCCAGAACCGGATTCCGGGTCCGCGCGTGTTCGCGGCGGGTCAGATCATCACCGGCGAAGGCGGGCACGGCGCCGAAGGCCCGTCGGATGAGCTGCTCGTCATGCAGGGCGAGGTTCGAATTGCCAACGGTCCGGATGACTGGCGGCGGGCCGTCCGCGAGCAGTTCCGCAAGGGTGCGGACGTCATCAAGCTGATCAGCCATTTCACGCCGGAGGAAGTGAAAGCGGCGGTCGATGAAGCGCATACCCTCGGCTTGAAGGTGGCGGTCGATGCCGAGACGCTGTACATCCAGCGCGCCGTCGAAGCCGGCGCAGATACGATCGAACACCCGCTGCCCCGGTCCGAGAAGACCATCGAGCTCATGGCCAAGCTCGGGACCGCCGCGGATCCGACCTTGACCCCCTACATGATCATTTTTGACCAGGCTGGTGGCTACTACGATTCGACATCGCGGCGGTTTACGTTTTCGAAAGACGCGAACCTCGAGATGCTGCGTCGGCTCAAGCGCGCCGGAATCAAATGCGGGGTCGGTACCGACCTCGTCGCCCGGTGGTTTCACTACCTCCCTGTCGCTTACATCAACGAGCTCAAGCAGTTCGTCGCGGCCGGATGGACCGTGCCGGAGGCGTTGACCGCCGCGACCCGCACCAACTCGCAGATTCTGGACATGGATGACCGGCTCGGCACGCTGGAGGCCGGCAAACTCGCCGACGTCCTCGTCGTCGACGGACAGCCGGATGTCGTGCTCGATGATCTCGAGAAGGTCGACATCGTGATCCGGGACGGTTACGTCGTTGTCGAGCAGGGGCACGTCGTTATTCCGCGCCACGTTCCGATCCGCGACTGGAAGACCGACGGACAGCTGATCCACTACTAGTCGACCCGCGCGCAACCGACGAGCACTCCGCGCGCCGCCCAGTGCAGCGGCCGAGCCGCGTCGGCGGCCGCGATCCGGACGCGCGGGCGAAACCGGGCTGTCCCGGGCCGCGTATTACCCTGTGCGCCCGATCGCGCGCCAGCGGACGCCTGGGCAGCCTCGCCGAGAGGCGCCCGGGGCGCCTGCCACCTGCCGCGTGCAGCCCCGGCCAAAAACTGCCCAAATCACGAAGGGTAAACAATGAAAGTTGGAGGCCGGATTGCACTGTGGCTGGGCGGCGTGGTGCTGGCTGCGGTCCTCGCCTGCGTGGTTGTGGTGGTCCTCTTCTTCCACAAGTTCTACCCCAACCCGCCGACGGCAAGTTTTCCGCCGCCGGCGGATGCGGCAATCGCGCAGCGGCAGGACTTCGACTATCTGCTTCACTATTTTGAGCTCAACCGTACTTATTCGGCGGTAGCGCAGACCGAGGCGATGCGCCTCCTCACCGAGTACCGGGCGCGAGTCGGTGCGCTAACCGCGCCCGAGTTCGATCTCGCGGTGTCGCGCATCGTCGCGCTCGCCGACAATGGCCACTCGCGGGTCGATCCGGGGCCACTCTCGCGAAGCCGAGCTCGCCTGCCCTGCCGGCTGTACCGCTTCGATGACGGCTACCACATCATTCGCGCGCGCCCGAGCTGCCAGCCGCTGCTGGGTGCCCGTCTCGTCGCGGTCGATGGCCGCCCGGTCGATGAGATCGTCGATGGCATGTTTCTCTACTTCGGTGGCCCCAGAAATCACTACGATCAGTTCGCGTCCGTATTCTTTCTCGAATCGCCGGAACTCCTCAACGCCGCCGGCTTCGCAATCGCGCCGGATCGCCTGACGCTGCGCGTCGCGATGGCCGACGGTACCGAGCGCGACGTCGCCATCGCGGCGGATCCGCCGGATCCGGAGGCGCCGCACGCCTATTCGGACGAGTATTTGTCACCGGAGCCACTTGACAAGGAAGGACCGGATTGGCTGCCGCTGCTCGCTCGCGATGCCAAGCTGCCCGTGTCGCTCCGTGCCTACCGGGAGCCGTTCCAGTGCGAGTATTGGCCGGAACGCGGCGTCTTTTATGCACAGTTTCGCAGCAACGAGGATGAACCCGGCTATCCGATTAAGGATTTTGTAGCCCGCGTCGAGGATGGAATCAGGCGCTCGAAGCCCCGCATCGTCGTCGTCGACCTGCGTTTCAACCAGGGCGGAAATTTCACGACCACGTCTGGCGTCATGAGCACGCTGACGGATCTATCACCCTCGATCGAGCACGTGTACGTCATCTCGAGCCCGTGGACCTTTTCCGCGGGAATTGTCAGCCTCGCACTCCTCAAGGAGCACGGTCAGGACAAGGTCACCGTCGTCGGCACGCTGGCGGGCGACCGGACGCGCCTGTGGGCGGAAGGCGGAGGCATGGTGCTCCCGAATTCAAAGCTTTCGATTCATTTCGCGACCGGGCTTCACGATTACGCGCAGTCCTGTTCGGGCCAACCGGGCTGCTTCTGGCCGATGTACTTCTTCCCCATGCACGTGACGACACTGGAACCCGAGGTGAAGGTTTCCTACACGTACGATGACTACGTTGGCCTGAGGGACCCCAGCCTCGAGCGGGCGTTGTCGCTCGCGAGCGCGGGTCGCTCCGCTCGCGGCGACGCCAACCGATAGCGCAATCCGGGCGCTTGCGAGGCGCTTGGCTCCCAGCGCCGCGGTCTCGTGGCGTTGAATGCCAGCCAAAAATTGAGGATAGTACCTGTGGCGCCGGGATTCACCCCGAGAGTCGCTGTTGATGGCGCTGGCAGTGCCGAGAAGGGAGCGCGGAAGTGAAATTAAGAATCGCGGTCGCGATCGTCGGACTCGTGCTGGCTGTGGTTACGTCGCGCGCGGCCGATACGGCGGGTCTCTCGAAGGGTGAGCGAAAAATAGTTGTCGCGGTCAAGAGCCACCTCGATCAGAACGTGGCATTCCTCGAGAGGCTCGTCACTATCAACAGCGGCACGCTCAACATCGCGGGGGTGACCGCGATCGCCGACCTGCTTCGACCGGAATTCGAGGGCCTCGGGTTCACGGTCCGGTGGATTCCGATGGCGGAAGTCGGCCGCGCCGGGCATTTGGTCGCCGAGCATCACGTGCGCGGCAAGAAGGCGAATCGGATCCTCATGATCGCCCACCTGGATACGGTGTTCGAGCCCGACAGCCCGTTCCAGCACTTCAAGCGCGATGGCAACACGGCCGAGGGGCCCGGCGCGATCGACATCAAGGGCGGAGTGGTCGTGATCCTGGCTGCGCTGCGGGCCTTGCAGGACACCGGGAACCTTGCGCAGGCCGACGTCACGGTATTTCTGACGGGCGATGAGGAACGTCCGGGTCATCCAATCGCGGTGACGCGGCGCGACCTGATCGCCGCCGGCAAAGCGAACGATGTCGCGCTCGATTTCGAGTCGATGGCGCGCCAGGGCGAGGACGACACGATTCACATCGGCCGGCGCAGCGCCAGCAGCTGGAAGCTGACGGTCACCGGCAGTTCGGGCCATTCCGCCGGCGTCGGCAAGGGTGGTGGCTATGGTGCCAACTACGAGCTGGTTCGCATCATCGACGAGTTCCGCCGGACGCTTCCGGAACCGAATCTCACGTTCAACACGAGCCTGATTGCGGGCGGCACCGCCGCGGAGCTGCTCGACGCGGGCACGCGGGCGACCGCCGCCGGCAAGGACAACATAATCGCGGCGCAGGCGTTCGCGGTCGGCGACTTGCGCACGCTGTCCGACGAACAGACCGAGCGCGTGCAGCAGAAAATGCGCGCGATCGTTGCACGCCACCTCGACCGCAGCGAGGCCGAAATCGAATTCGACGAGGGCTATCCCGCCATGGCGCCGACCGCCGCGAGCCAGGCACTGTTCGACCAGCTGAGTCGGGTGAACGACGACCTCGGCATGGCGGCGCTGAAGGAGGGGGATCCGGCGGGCCGCGGCGCCGGGGACATATCCTTCGTTGCTCGCGACCTGCCCGGGCTTGTCGGGATGGGCGCCGCCGGCCACGGTTCGCACGCGGTGGGCGAATCCATCGACCTGACCAGCTTGGCCCCGCAGGCGGAGCGAGCGGCCGTGCTGATCGCCCGCCTATCGCGCTAGCACTGGCTGCTCCGGGCGCGCTCCTCGCGCCCGGGCCGTTTCGGGACTACCTGGCTTGGCAATCGTCCTAATACCGATTCCCGGCAACGAGTTCGACCCCACGGAGACGGCAGTCCCGTGGCAGGTCCTCACGGCGCTCGGGCATGCGGTCGAGTTCGCAACGCCCGACGGGAAGCCGGGAGCTGCGGACGAACGGATGCTCACGGGTCGTGGGCTCGGCATTTTCCGGACGGTCCTGCGTGCCGACGACTACGCTCGGCGTGCCTATGCCGCGATGGCCGACGCGAATTCATTTCGCAACCCGCGGCGCTGGTCCGACGTGAGCGTCGGATCCTTCGACGGACTGCTCCTGCCCGGCGGCCACGCGCCGGGCATGAAGACCTACCTGGAATCGCCGATCCTGCAGGCCGTCGTCGCGGCCGCGTTCGCGGCGCGCAAGCCCGTCGGCGCGATTTGCCACGGTGTCGTGCTCGCAGCGCGGTCGCGCGCCGCGGACGGTCGATCGGTCCTGTTCGGCAGGAAGACCACTGCTCTTACCCGGCGCCTAGAGTTCACCGCGTGGGCGATGACGGCGCTCTGGTTGGGACGCTACTACCGCACCTATCCAACGCCGGTGCAGGACGAAGTCACCGCCGCACTCGCGACGCCCGCGGATTTCCTCGCCGGTCCTCTGGCGACGGTCCGCGATGCGCCGGGTCGTCTCGAGGTCGGATTCACGGTCCGCGATGCGGGCTACGTGTCGGCGCGCTGGCCGGGCGATGCTCATCGATTCGCGGCGGACTTTGCAGCACTCTTCGGCGAGGCGCCCGGACCTTGAGAACGGACGCTCGGCGAACGTCGGCCGGCGTCCGCCCGGATCGCCGCGCGTCCGTTGCTTCCCCGTGACGGGGACGGGTACGAGACCGAAGCCGAGCAAAGCGCCCAGACACGAACGAAGGAGACCGCCATGTCCCGGGAGATCATTCGAACCGACCACGCGCCGCAGCCGCCGCGCACCTATAGCCAGGCGGTCAAAGCGGCTGGGCTCATTTTCGTCGCGGGGCAGACGCCGTTCGATCCGGTGACGGGCGACGTGGTCGGCGCGACCATCCAGGAGCAGACCGCGCAATGCCTGCGGAACGTATCGGCGATTCTCGCCGCCGCGGGGAGTTCGCTCAGCAAGGCGGTGAGCGCGACAGCGGTCATCGCCGAGGAGGCCGACCTCGCTGGCCTCAACGAAGAGTGGGTGAAATGGTTTCCGGTCGACCCTCCGGCCCGCCAGCTGGCGCAGCTACCGGCCCGCCCGAAGGGCATGCGGGTACTCGTGGCGGTCATCGCCTCCGCTTAGGCGAGCGCTCGATTCGCGCACGAACGCATCGGCCGGGCCGTCCGCGCGCCGGCGACGTCCGTCAGTCCGCCCGCCGCAGGGCGCGCGTGAGCGCATCGACTAGCAACGCCTGCTCGTCGTAGAGCGAGGCCGGCTCGTCGGCCTTCTGCCACGCCGACCATTGGACAACGACGAGTTTTTCGGCGGGGTTGATCGCGATCGCCTGGCCAAAAATTCCGACCGCCCAGAAGGTGCGCCGCGCGGTCTCGTTGGCCTGCGTCGAACCGGGGCGCGCGGGATCGACACCCGCAAACCACCACTGGTACCCGTACTGCCCGTCGGGCGTCTGGGGCGTGACGGAGCCCTTCGCCCGGCTCCACGTCACGGATTGCGCGATCCAGTCGGCGGGGAGCAGTTCCTCTCCCGTGCCGAGCTTGCCGCCGTTCGCGACGAAAAGGCCAAAGCGGCCCCAGTCACGTAGTGTCGCGTTGAAACCGTGTCCGCCCATGTCAACCTCGTTCCGGACGAGCGCCTCCCAGACCCCCTCGTTCTGCATCGCGAAACGACTCCAAAGCCGGGACTCGAGGTACTTCGCAATCGTCATCCCGGTGGCGCGCTCGAGCACGCGTCCGGCCAGCCACGCACCCCCGGTGTTGTAGCTCCACACCTCTCCCGGCCGGACGCCTGCTGTTCGCTTCAGCGAACCCACTAGCTGATTCACGCATGAATAGGGATCCGGCCCGGCCTCGCAGCGGGTCAGGTGCGCGAAGTCGGATTTCGGATCGGCGTAGTTCTCGTTCCACTCGACTCCGGAGACGTGCTGGAGGAGTTCGCGCAGCGTCACGCCGTCCCAGCCGGAACCCGCGAGCTCGGGGAGATACCGGGTGATCGGATCGGCGATCGACCCGATGCGCCCTTCCCTGACGGCGATGCCTATCAGGACAGAGACGACCGATTTCGCAACCGAACGCGAAGTCCAGAGCGTGGTGTCGGTGTTGCCGCCACCGTAGTACTCGTAGGCGACGTGACCGTCCTTCAGGATCAGCATCCCCGTGACGCGTTGGCGGCGCAGATAGTCCGCGAGCGTCAACGTCCTGCCATCCATGCGATAGCGCACCGCGGGCATCCCGTGGGGCGCGGGTGGCAGCGGGTACGGTTTCCCGTGGAGCGGACGAAAAACGTCGCCCGCGTACTGGCGGTAGGTGTTGCGAAAGCCGATCACGCGACTGTCCGGGTCCCAGGTCAGCATGGCCGCAGCAGGCGGCAGCACCGCGTCGAACGGCGCCGGGCAGGCCGACAGACCGAGCTGCTGGCACTGCACCGATGCCGGCTGCGCGTCGGTCGCGCGTTCCCCCGCCTGGGTGAGGCCGGCTGCGCCGGCCGCCACTAGCGACGAGGCGATGAGAGCGGCGGAATGAGCCGTTGACCAACCATTGCGACTGCTTGCGGCGTTCAATCGTCTCTCCCTTCCGGTCCGAAGATGATTCGGGCCGAGCGTTGATAGCTGACATACGCCCACGCCCAGTTGATGAGCACGATCAGCCGGTTGCGAAAGCCAATCAGGAAAAAGAGATGTGCCGCCAGCCAGAACCACCACGCGAACGCGCCCGAGAACCGCACGCCCCGCAGGTCAACGATAGCGGCCATGCGTCCGATCGTCGCCAGGTTCCCGTAGTCACGGTAGCGAAATGCGTCCGCTGGAACGGCGTCGTCTTCGCGCGCCGCTATCCGTCGCTGGATGACCCTGGCGACGTGGTTGCCCATCTGCTTGGCCGCAGGCGCAACACCCGGTACGGGTCGGCCGTCGAAATCGAGTGCCGCAAGGTCGCCGGCTACAAAAACCTCGCGATGCCCCGGAACGCTGAGATCCGCCTCGACGCGCACGCGGCCGGCGCGATCGAGCGGCACGTCCAGAGTGGCGCCGAGCGGTGACGCCGCGACGCCCGCGGCCCAGAGCACGGTGCGAACGGCGAGGCGCTCACCGCGACGGGTGAGGGACAGGGCGTCGATCGCGCTCACCGGCGCGGCCGTCTCGACGTCGACGCCGAGCTTGCGCAGCTGCGCCGCAGCTTTTTTTGCCAACGACTCCGGGAACGCCGCGAGGATGCGCGGCCCCGCCTCGATCAGCCGGACGCGCGCGCTGGCGGGATCGATGTGCCGGAACTCGCGCTTGAGCGTGTGTCTGGCAATCTCCGCGAGCGTACCTGCAAGTTCGACGCCGGTGGGGCCGCCGCCGACGACCGCGAAGCTGAGCCACTCGTCCCGCTCCGCCGTCGAACTCGCGGCTTCGGCGTGCTCGAACGCACGCAGCACTCTCGCGCGCACGCGCAACGCATCGGCCAGCGTCTTGAGGCCGGGGGCAAATGGCTCCCACGCGTCATGGCCGAAGTAGGCGTGCCCCGCGCCCGTCGCGACGACCAGATAGTCATAGTCGAGAGTCGCTCCCCCGACGAGCGTGACGTGTTTCGATCCGGGGACGACCGCCACGACCTCGCCGAGCCGCACCTCGACATTCGCCTGGCCGCGCAAAACGTGGCGGAGTGGCGCCGCGATGTCGGGCGCCGCGAGTCCGGCCGTTGCAACCTGATAGAGGAGCGGCTGGAAAAGGTGATGATTCTGCCGATCGACCAGCGTGATGCGCACGGGTGCCCGCGCTAGCGCACGTGTCGCCCATAGTCCGGCGAACCCGCCGCCGACGACGACTACACGAGGAGCTTTGGACGACGCGCCCATCGACCCATTGTAGCGTCACACCCGCGCCTTGCGGCGCAAATGCCAAGCCGCCGACCTCAGCTGCGCAGCGCTCGATGCGTGCGTCTAGATGAAACCCAAGGTGCCCGGGGAGAACGCCGCCAGGTTCGGCAGCACCGTCGCAAGCGCGGTCGCATCGGCGCCGAACCAGCTCGCGAGCGTCGCGGCAAACTGGTCGACCGCGATCGTCGGAATCCAGCGGCCGAGGTTGCTCGCATCGTCGGGACCGGAGAGCTCCAGCGTCGGCATCGTCCCGTACATCGCGCCGCCCTTGACGGCCTGACCGATCACGAGTGGATGGCTGCCCCACGCGTGGTCGGTCCCGCCACCCGTATTCGGCAGGAAATTGCGCGAGAAATCAGACAGCGTAAAGGACGTGACGTCGGCACCCGCCCCGAGGTCGGTCATCGCGCCGTGAAACGCGCTGAGGCCACCGTCGAGGTCCGCGAACAGCGTCTGCTGCTGCGCCAGCTGGTTGGTATGCGTGTCGAAGGATCCCAGCGTCGCGAGGAATACCTGGCGGCTCGCGCCAAGACTGCTCCTGGCCTCGATCACTTTGGCGATCGCGAGCAACTGCTTCGAGAAGTTGCTGGTGAGTCCGGTGAAGCGTGCCTGCAGCGTCGCGCTGGTCGTGGTCAGGATCGGATTCAGGATCGCGCTGCTCGTGAGCGCATCGCCAGCGACCGTCTCGGCGGCCTGGGAGAGGGTGACGTTCTGGTCGGCATTCAGGAGCAGCTTGAGCGCTGCAAGTCTGGCGACGTCCGCGTTTGTGTTGGCAAAGCCATTCAGGCCAAACGAACCGCTGATCGGGATGACGAGCGCTTGCGAGGCCGAACCCGTCACGAACAGATTGTTGCCGCCGGTGGAGATCATCGGCGGCACGGTCGAATTGGCGTTGAGCGTCGCGACCTGGTCCGATAAGCGCCCGCCCCATCCGCTGTTGGCGGAGGAAGTACTCGAAATTGACGCCTGCCACTGGTGCTGCTGGTCGATGTGCGAGAACAGGCTCTCGGGCTTGTGCGATGTCGTCGCCAGGTACTGCGTCTTGGTCAGCGGCTGGACCAGCGTCCCGACGTTCGCGACCACGGCGAGATTTCCCGCTCCCCACATCGAGGCGAGGCCCGGCAGCGCCGGGTGCAGTCCGTAGAGCGGACTCCCGCTCGAGACGGCAAGCGGCAGGAGCTCCGCTTGCGGGAGCGCGAGGTAGCTGCGGGTTTGCGCGTAGTTCGCGTATCCCGCCGTGTCGAGCGGCACGATCATGTTGTTGGCGTCGTTTCCCCCGTAGAGGAACACGCACACCAGCGCCTTGTAGTCGCTCGCGGCACTCGCGTGCGCGGCGAGGACTCCGAGCTGTCCGAGGGCTGCGCCGCCCGCGAGACCGCCGACATGTCGCAGGAAAGTCCGACGTTGCATGTCAGCGCTCCACTTGGTATTGCGCGGAAGTGAGGATCAGGTAGGCGGCGGATCGGGTTGCTGCCAGTGCATCGGTCGAGCCCGCCGACGTCGAGTTCGCTGCATTCAGGATGATCGTGCTTGCATCGCTCGGCAGGCTTCCGTGCAGGAGCAGCTGGTTCAGCTGCGTGACCATCGTCGTGTTGTCCGTGGCCGTCGCGAGCGTCAGGTTGACGGTCGTTCCGGTGCTCCCGGGCACCGTCGAGTCGGGGGCTGCGCCGCCCTGTGTGACGACCGTGTTGATGAAGTTCGCCCGGGCGAGCACCGTCGCCGCGTTGTCAATGCCGAATTCGGGCGCCAGCGTCTGCGTGCCCGGCAGCTGGAAGCTCGGCGGGTAAAAGCTGAACACCGTCTCGGGAGAGAAGATGGGCTGACCCATCGCGGAACTAGAATTGCGCAGGAGGACACCGTCCGACTGTCCGCCGAGGCTGCGCAGCGTGCCTGTGATGAACAGCGCGGGCTCCCGTAGCCTGCCGAAGCCGTCACTCGCGGGCGCAGCGCCGCGCGCCTCGGTGTCGGTCAGGATGGCCCGCACCACGGCGCCGAGGTCGCCGCGCACGCCGTGGCCGTTGTCGGCGAAGACCGCCGCGATTCTCGACACGTAAGCCGGGCTCGGGTTGCTCGTGACGAGGTGCTGTATCAGCTGCTTGCCGATGAACGGGCCGACGTTGGGGTGATTGAAAATGTTATCGAGCGCGTTGGCGAGATCCTGCTCGGGCGTCTGGCCGCTGGGTACCGTGGTGCCGTTGAGGAGGGCCTTGGTCCCGGCTTCGTGCTGGGCGGCGAACGCCACCATCGTGCCGTCGAAATTGATGGGGTTGGTCCACTGCGAGCTAGCGCCCGTGAGCGGCGGGTACGTCCAGCCGGTGAACACCGACGCAAAACCCTCGATCGTCGCGCCGTTGAACGTCGGGATCACCGCGCCGTTGGCATCCAGCTGCGGCGTGCCGTCGGGGTTGAGTTGAACGAGGCCGATCGAGAAGAGCTGCATCACCTCGCGTGCGTAGTTCTGGTTGGGTACGGTCCCGTTGGCGGGGTTCGATTTGGCGCTGTTCACCATGTCGAGGTAGTGGCCCATGACCGGGCTCAGTGTCACGTCCTGGAGCAGCGTCCGGTAGTTACCTAGAGCGTCGTTGAGGAGGACGTTTTCGTAGTCGGCCAGCCCGTAGGCTTCGTAGATCTCGACGCTCGAGACGACCATTATCTGCGACATCGCGAAAGCGACGCGCTGTCGAAGCTGGTCGGGATTGTTGAGCGCGTGGATGAAGAAATCGCGTTGCACCTGGAACGGGGAATACTGAGCGCGGGCGCACAGGCTTGCGGCGTCTGGCGGACTCGAGCCGTCGTTCTTGCAGCTGGTCGGCGCGGTGTGCGGGGTGTAGGCGTAGCCGGTGTACTGCGTCGGCGGGTAGGCCAGTTGCTCGGTGATGTAGGCATCGACGCCGATCGCCTGCACGTGCGCGACGTCGCTCGCCGTGACCCCGAAGGTCGCCTGGTCGAGCAGGCGCGAAGCGTCGGCGGCACCGACCGATGGCGGCGGGGGTGGAGGCGTCGGGGCAGGGCTGCTCCCGCCGCCACACGCGAGAAGGGCCAGCATCGCGCACAGTGCGCCTGCCGTAAGGCGCTGCTGCATCGCAATCCCGATCCCGGGTGCGCGTTCGCACGGGTTGTTCATAAGTCCTGCCCTCGTGGTGCGCGTCCCTCCCTTGGCAACGCCTTGGCCTCCGGTTGGTTGACGTTGCGGCGGCGAGCACCGAGATAAAGCGCGCGGGCTCCCGGAGTGGGCGGGCGTCGACGCGCGCTGTCGCCATCCGGTGACAGGGCGCAGACGGACGCATCGATAGCCGCCGCAGGCAGGCAACCGTCTGCGCCTCGTCCGACCGCCGATGCTTAGACCGGGAAAAAGAACTCAGGCCGCGAATCGGCACGGAGCGAATCACGTCGGTCGTCCGGTCGCCGAACACCCATTAGGTTCGTATAAACAATGGGTTATGATCGCAGTCGTGGATTCGCTGGTTGCGTGGCGGGATCGATCACTCGCAGGAACCGGCGCCGGGCGGACGCTCCGCCCGGTTCTTGCAACCCGACCAACAACGGCGCGCCGATCGACACGACGGCACGGATAAGGGAGACGGAACGGTGATGGCGCGTGCAAAAGTTATCTTCGTGCTTGCAGCCGCGCTCGCGTTTTGCGCGTGCAGCAAGCCCGTGCCAGCGGTCGACGCATCGGCGAGCGCGGATCGCCCGATGCCGTCATTGCCGCTGACCACTGCCGACTGGGCGCACGGCGCAAGGCATTTCGGTGGCATGGGCGATGCGCATCGCGCAATCACGACGTCCTCTGCGGACGCGCAGGCATATTTCGACCAAGGGCTGCGCTTCATGTGGGGCTTCAACCACGATGAAGCGACGCGCTCGTTCGCGAAGGCCGCCGAGCTCGATCCGACCTGCGCGTCGTGCTTCTGGGGCGTATCGCTGACGGTCGGACCCAACTACAACCTTCCCTTTCTGCGCGAAGAGCGTGCCAAGGTCGCGTTCGAGGCACTGCGTCTTGCGACGCAGCACGCGCCGCACGCCTCGCCGGTCGAGCAGGCGCTAATCGCCGCGCTTGCGAAGCGCTACCCGAACGGCCGCCCGCTCGACCCGGTCGCCGCGATTCCTATCCTGACGGCCTATGCCACGGCAATGAAAACCGTGGCGGTGCAGTTTCCGACCGACCTCGACGTGCAGACGCTCTACGCCGAATCTTTGATGAATGTGAATGCGTGGAAGCTGTGGGCGGCGGACGGGAGTGCTGCGCCCGGGACCGACGAGATCGTCGCGACGCTCGAGGCGGTGCTTGCGCGCGACCCGCGTCATGCCGGCGCCAATCACTACTACATGCATGCCGTCGAAGGTTCTGCGCACCCGGAGAAGGGTGTCGCGGCCGCCGAGCGCATGACCGACCTCGCTCCGGCCGCCGGTCATCTCGTGCACATGCCGGCGCACATCCTGCAGCGCGTCGGTCGCTACGAGGACGCGGCGGAGGCCAATCGAAAGGCGGCGATTGCCGACCAAGCGTACGGCGCGAAGACCCATCCGCCGGACTACTACCCGGTGATGTACTCGGCGCACAACTACCAGTTCCTCGCCTACTCCGCGGCGATGGAGGGCCGCAAGGTCGAGACGGTCAGCGCCGCTGACGAATCGCGCCGGACGGTGTCCGACGCCATGCTGCTCGAGATGCCGGGCGCCGACTGGTACGTGGCGCAGTCCTATGCCGCGCGACTGCGTTTTGGCCTTTGGGATGAAATGCTGGCGCTCCCGTCACCAAACCCGAAGCTTCTAGGTCTCAACGGCGGGTACCTGTACGGACGCGCGGTCGCCCAGGCTGCAACCGGGCAGCTGGAGGCCGCGCGCGCCACGCTCGGCAAGCTGATGCAGCTCACCACATCGCTCTCGGCGGACGACGGCGCCGGCCAGAATACGCTCGCCGACGTGCTCGCCGTTGCGGTGCCCGTCGTCGAGGCGCGGATCGCGGCCGCGGAGCGGCGCCCGGCCGAGGCAATCGCGAAGCTGCGCGAGGCCGTCGCGGCCGAGGACCGACTGCGCTACGACGAGCCAAAGAACTGGTTCTTTCCCGTGCGCCAGGACTTGGGCGCGGCGCTGCTCAAGGCGGGCGCTGCGAGTGAGGCGGAACTCGTTTATCGCGAGGACCTGCGCCAGAATCCTGCCAACGGCTGGTCGCTTTTCGGCCTCAGCGCGGCGTGCAAGGCGCAAGGCAAGTTCGCGGAAGCAACACGCGCGGCGCGGGAGTTCGAAGCCGCGTGGCAACACGCGGACATCAAGCTGACGGCGTCGGCGTTCTGAGGTCCCCGTCCCGGGACACCCTCGCGCACCCTCGAGGCGCGTGCGACCGACTGCAAGCATGGGAGAAGACGGATGTCATGCTCACACAATTCGCGGCTGGCGCCGTCCGGCGTCACGCCGCGGTCACGCTTCGCGAGGCGGCTCGCGGCATGGGGCTCGCTCCGGACCGGCACGGTCCTGGCCCTCGTTCTCTCCGCTGTCGTCGGTGCGCGCGCATTTGCCGACGCAGGCCCCGACAGCGCAATGATGGCTCCCGTCACCGCACTGGCCAGTTTCATGGCGCACGCGGAGGATGCGACGCGGCCGCCGGTATTTGCCGACGACGGGGTCGTGATCGTCGAGAACTTCCCTCCGTATCTATTTAGTGGCGGCCGCGCGGCGGACCGATGGGGCGCCATTTTCAAGCAGCACGCGGAAGACCACCATCTCGACAGTCTGGCCTTCACCTTCGGCAAACCGCACGACTTCGACCGCAGCGGCGACCGGGTGTATTTCGTGCTGCCGACGCGCTGGCAGGGCAGTTACCAGCGGGGTGACGGACCGCGCGCGACGTTTGACGAAATGGGTGCCTGGACGTTCGTGCTCGTCAGGAAATCGGACCGGTGGTTGATCCTGTCGTACGCCTGGGGCGTCACGGAGAAAAATGGGGCGTGACCCGGCGTCAGCCGCGGCGATCGGCCTTTGCGTGTCGGCCCTGGCTCAGGTCCCGGAGGAATTGTCGGGCGTGACTCGGAGTGCTTGGGTTAGTTCGCTCGCCAAGTCGTCGCGTTCACCTCTGCCATAACCGCTGCGCATGCTAACGATGCGCCCGTCCTTGCCGATCACGATCAGGAACGGCAGTCCTTTTCCACCGTAGGCGCGGAAGCCGCTTGCGTCGTAGTCATCGCTCAACAACAGCGTGTAGCTCGAAAGGACCTTCACCGACCGTCGGAAAACCGCCGCCCGCTCGGCTCGACCTCCCAGCCGCCGATGCCGGCGATCTTGCTGGTCGTGGCGAGCAATGCTTCCTAGTGCGCGATCCGCTCCGCGGCACGCTTGCGCTCGGTGATGTCCTCGCCCATGCCGATGACGCCCGTCTCGGCGCCGGAGGCCGCGTCGTGGACGATCTGGCGGGCGACGCGAATCCACCGATCCTCGCCACGCGCGTTGACGATGTGCATTTCGCCGGCGGCGTGATCGTCGGTCTCGGCGTCGGCGTGCAGCGGACCGCGCCGCACGCTCGGGGTGCAGGAAGCTGCGCCAACCGCGGCGGGTGTACTCATCGATGCTGCAGCCGTAGATGTCGCGGAATCCCGGCGACGCCCAGATGATCCGCAGCGCACCGTTGGCGCCAATCTCCCCCTCGAACACGTAGCCCGAGATCATCTCGACGACGGCGCGGTAGCGCATCGCGCTTTGCTTGAGCGCTCGGTGCGTGCGTCGGTGGGAATCGATGTCGACACTGCCGCCGCGCAGGCGAACCGCGCCGCCGTCCATTCGCCGCGAGACGGTGCGGCCCCGATCGAGCCGCCAGCGCGTCCTCTCGTCCGCGAACAGTACCCGGTACGCGATCTCCCAGGAGCCGTTGTCGTCCTCGCAGCGGGCGCGCAGCGCGTGCTCGTAGGCATCGACGTCGGGGGGATAGATCTGCCCGCGCGCCGCCGCCGCCGCGCCCGTCTCCTCAAGCGAAATGGTGACCCCGCTCGCCGGTGCGAAGCGGTGCGCGCGGCCGTCGCTCCAGGTCACGACGCCGGCATCCACGTCCCAGGTCCACGAGAGTGCCTCCGCAGCGCTGAGCGCCGCCACGGCCGGCGGCCGAACCGCACGCGATACCCACGCGCCGGCGCCGGCGCCGGCCCCGATCGCGAGGGCGAGGATCGTGACGATGAGCGCCGGAACCGCATCCGTGGGATTCAGCGTTTCGACCGCGGCCCAGCCGAGAAGCGTCACCATCAAAAGTCAGGCGGCCATTCGCCCCGATGCCGTCGAGTCGGTGTCGAGAACCTTTGCGGCGAGCGTACGCGGGGCTGCTTTTGAGGCAGTCAATGCGGTCGGCTCCGGCCGAGATCCGCGGGTCATCCCGATAAATCGACCGCAAACCAGCGTCCTCGAGGCTGGAGCGTTTGAGGAACCGCAATTCGGGGCTTTTCGCGCAAAAAGCGGAAGTCGCGCGCGTTCCGGAGCTGCCGACCGCGACGCCAGCCGGCCGAGGGTCAGCCATTTGCGTAAGGGTTGGGATCAGCTCGTCGCCGCGCGGAAGCGAGTGCCGCGACCCAAAATGCCGATGCGCCTTGCCGCCGTTCCGAGGGCTGCGGCCGCGCTCAACCCTGATCGGATTGAGCTTTCCGTGGCGGACCCCGTGCTCGGCGAAGATGCCTGCCGCGAAATGCCGGACGTTGTGGGCCAGCCCCTGGAGTATCTCGGCCTCGATGCATTCCGCATGGTCGCGGTGTGCGTGCATCGTCGACAACGTGAAATCGCGTCGGGCATGCTGCCTGGCGCTCGGCCGTCCCGCCCGTTCCGTTCGTGGTGGTTATAGACGCAAGACAGCGAGGCAACACAGGGTCCGGAAATGTCACGGCCCGCTCGGCGGCGCTGCGGATGGCCACGCAGAGTGTCGCGAAACGCGGCACTGCGCGTCGTGTACCCACGTTCGCGAATCAGCGCATCAAAAACGGTTGCGAGCTCCTCGCCGATCGAGATCGCAGATCGGCCCATTGCTGCGGCCCCCGGTTCGAGCATTCGATTTTTACGCCGCTCGCTCCGGCGGGCGGTTGCGCCGAAGACTGCGGCGGACGGTGCCGCTCGCGCAGTGCCGCGGAGGGTCGACCAGGAAAGACGCACGGGGCGTTCGGCTTTGCCGCGCAGACAGGTGTGCCCGGCGCGCATCCGCGACGGTCATTGGCGCGAATAAACGGGTGCGCCGGGCGCCGCGAGCCCCATGCGCGGTTCGACGGCACCGTCCGGGTCCGCCGTGAATCCAAGTCGTTCGCGCGGGCGAATGATCGCAGACTGCCAATCTTCTTTGCGTTGTCGGCGGCAGGGTCGGCCGCTACCGTAAGAGAACTTGTGAATCTCTCAGACCGACCGCAACGAGCCGAGGGGCGATCGCCACAGCGACGAATCGGCGCGCGCGCCGACGGATTGGTACTGGCGACGGTGGCGGCGATTGCTCTCGGGTTCGTGGGGGTCGCGCGCGCCGACGGCGGCGGTGACGCCGTGCTCGGCACGGTCACCGTCGTTGCGACGGGGGTGAGCAACATGACCGCCGCGTCCGCCGGCGATGTGAGCGCGCAGGCGGTCGCCGACCAGCCTCTGTTGCGGCCGGCGGCGGTCCTCGAGAACGTGCCCGGACTCATCGTCACTCAGCACTCCGGCGAAGGAAAGGCCAACCAGTACTTCCTCCGGGCCTTCAATCTCGATCACGGCACCGATCTCGCCGCAGAAATCGACGACATGCCGGTCAACATGCCCACCCACGCGCACGGACAGGGATACACGGACCTCAACTTCCTGATCCCTGAGTTGGTCGGCGATCTGCACTACAAGAAGGGGCCCTATTACGCCGACGAGGGTGACTTCGCCAGCGCCGGCGCGGTCCGGCTGGAGCTGTTAAACCGCGTCGACACGGTCGCCGACCTGGGCTACGGGCAGCACGGATTTCGGCGCGCCCTGCTGCTGGGTTCGACCGCGCTCGGTAGCGGGACGCTGCTCGGGGCCGTGGAGGCGTATCACAACGACGGTCCCTTCCAGGTCGCCGACGACTACAACCGCCTCAACGGCGTGCTCCGGTACCACCGCGGTTCCGATCTCGACTACTGGACGCTGACCGCAATGGCCTACGCCGGCCGCTGGAACTCGACTGACCAAGTTCCGGAACGCGCGATCACGTCAGACCTGATCGGCCGGTTGGGAAGCCTGAATCCGAGCGATGGCGGGGAGACCAGCCGCTCCAGCCTGTCGTTCAACCGGCTCACGCGCACCGAAGCATCGCAGAACCAGGTCTCGGCCTACGTGATCCGCTACAAGCTCGACCTGTGGTCCACCTTCACCT
The DNA here is from genome assembly GCA_025355245.1 of Pseudomonadota bacterium. Taxonomy (GTDB): domain Bacteria; phylum Pseudomonadota; class Gammaproteobacteria; order Steroidobacterales; family Steroidobacteraceae; genus CAIKZZ01. Next base: position 70,986 of record JANXZZ010000052.1, read on the forward strand.
ACTTCTTGCAGGACCCCGTCCACGGAGACCAGTTGCTCCAGCACGACGACCGCGTCGTCTACGGCGCGAAGGCCGCAAAGACGTGGTTCGTAACGCTTGGCGGCGCGCCCGCCTCGAACGTCGTCGGACTGCAGGCTCGCCTCGACGATATCCGCGACGTTGGCATCTTTCCGACCTCCGAGCGACAGACCATCGGTACGCGGCAGAACGCCAGCGTCACCGAAGCGAGCGCGGCGGCCTACTTCGAGAACAGCGTCCAATGGCGCGGGTGGCTGCGCACGGTGGTCGGCCTCAGAGAGGACCGGTTCGACTTTGACGTCCGCGACAAGATGCTGAACGCCGACGGCAGCTGCACGGTTGCGAGCGACCCGCTCGGCTGCGACTCGGGGACGAAGCGCGCCTCGATCTTGAGCCCAAAACTTGGCCTCGCGCTCGGTCCGTGGAGCAGCACCACGCTCTACCTCAACTTCGCGGACGGATATCACAGCAACGATGCGCGCGGCGTGACCCGCAGCAGCCAGAACCCCGACGCTACCGCTGTTACGCCGTTGACCCGCGCGGCCAGCGCGGAGATCGGAATCGCGACCTCAATCCTTCCTGACTGGCAGATGACCCTCGACGCGTTCCATCTCAAGCTGAGGTCGGAGCTCGTGTTCGACGGCGATGCGGGCGTCACCGCTTCAAGCGGCGCGACGACCCGCACGGGCGTCGAGTGGGGAAACAGCGTGCACTTCACCGACTGGCTGACGGGCAAGCTCAACGCGGCGTTCTCGCACGGCCGCTTCGATCAGAACGCACCTGCCGACGACCTGGGTTGCGGCACCGCCACGCCTTCGCACCCCTGCGCCGGCACGATCGCGATCGGCGGGCGCTACATTCCCAACAGCCCGACGAACGTGATTGATGCAGGTGTCACCGCGCAACGGGCCTCCGGCTGGTTTGGCTCGCTCCGCGCCCGTCACTTCGGCAAATCACCGCTCGTCGAAGACAACAGCGCGGCATCGCCCGCGTATACGACCGTCGACGGGCAGTTCGGATACCGGCGCGGCGAGCAATGGACGGTCGCGGTCGACGTCTTCAACCTGCTCGACGTCAAGTGGAACGACATCGAGTACTACTATGTCTCGCGGCTTCCGAACGAGGTGTCGCCGCACGCGGATTACGTCGTTCATCCCGGTGTGCCGCGCAGTTTGCGGCTCAAGTTCCAGCACCGGCTGTAACTTGCGGCTGTCCGTTCGGTACGACGGCCGCTGCCGCTCGCCCTGTGCGACGTGCGGCTGGGAGCACTTGGCGGGCGCCTGCGCGGAAGCGGCACTCCGCACCGGCGCCGTGCCGCTCAGAGCGAAAGACGTCCGTTCCGTACGAGCACCGTGTCGTTCGCCGTGAGGGAGCCCTCGACGACGAAGAGTCACGTCTGCTCGTGGCCCGGCGTGCGCAGCGGGCCGCCCGACTCCCAGTTGTCGCCGATCGAGGTACGAATGCTGCCGGCGCCATGACCGTAGTAGGGCATGAATCCCGACGGTTGTATCGGTGTCGGATACGGATTGGCGCCGATGACGGGTCCCGCGATTCGATCCCGGTCACCCGTGAGGCCGTCGAAAGACTTCCACTGTGACCGACTCGAGGGCGGCGGCTCGCCGCCGAACGGGTCGCCCGCGCGCCCGCCGAGGGATGTTGGCGCAACGCCTAACCGGCCGCCAGACTCCGCGCCAAGCCCTGCGGCATCGCGGAAGGTCCCGATCCGGCAATCCCGCGTTCCGCGGCCGAGCGGTCAACGCGTGGCGCTGCTCGGGAGTGACAGCGATGCCTGCGCGAATGCGTATCGCCACCCCGCAGCCGTACGCAGATAGACGTCGCTGAACCACTGCTGGTAGTCGACCTTTTCGCCGTCTTCGATGCCCTTGGCCCACAGTTTCGCGGTGACGACCGCAGTATCTCCGTAGACGACGATCGTTCGGTCGCTGTCTTCCTGCCGTTCGTAGTGGGTCTTGCCATTCGTCGTGGATTTCAGCAATTCCGCCTTGGTCCAGCGCTTGCCGTCGCCTTCAACGAGCACGAAGTTGTCGGCCAGGATCGCCGCCATCGTCTGGGTGTCGTTGTCCTGCACCGCCTTCTGGTATTTCGTGTCGAGAGCGGCAACCGCCTTTCGATCCTCTGCCTCGGAGGCTCGCGCGGCGGTGGCGGTCGCCAGCGCGATTGCGCCCCAAAGCAGCGCCCGCGTCATCACGGCAGTCGATGTCCGACCGCGCGCCTGGGAATCGGAGCGAGAATGCGTTCGCGTCATTGTATTCTCCCGTGGCGAAGGGCGGCCGAGGTGCGCGCCGGCAGAACGGCAGAGCACGACGAGCGTTCGCAAGTGAGGTTTGTCGGTTGCACAGCCGCTGGCGCGCCGGGACCGTCGCCGAATCGGATGCACTACCGCAGCTGCCTAAGCCTAGGGAGAGCGCCGCCGTCGCGTCAAGTCATTCATCCGAAGCGGTTACCCTCCGTCGGCGACCGCCACGTTGGCCGAGGCGGATGGATGCATCGACGGACGCGCCATAATCGGCGTGGCGATCGAGTACAGTTCCAGAGCCCAATCCGGGGTCGAGTCATAGTGCCAGCCATGCCGCAGCCCCGCCTGATCGCGTCGATTATTGCCGCCGTCTTGGCGAGCGGCGCGACGTTGCCCTGCGCGGCGAGAACGCCGGTGCCGTCGGCGGCGGACATGGACCGCGATCTCCTGGAGGTGACGATTCCAGCGCTCGAGCGCCTCTATGCGCAGCGCAAGTACACCGTGACCCAGGTCGTGAAGTGGCACCTCGCGCGAATCGAGCGTGTGAACGGAATCTACCGCGCCGTCGAAACCGTCATGCGCGCGGAGGCCCTCGCCGCAGCGGCGCGCGAGGACGCAGACGCTGCGGCAGGCTCCGGCGCGCGCGGTCTGCTCTTTGGCGTACCGATCGTGATCAAGGCCAACACCAGCATCGCTGGCCAGGTCACGACCGACGGCTGGGAGGGGTACACGATCGCCGGCCACGAGCTCGTCGCGCCGCGCGATGCGACGATCGTCGCGAAGCTACGTGCCGCCGGCGCCATCGTGATCGGGCACACGAACATGCCGGACTTTGCCAACTCCGATACCAACCGCAGCAGTTCGTTCGGGAGGACGGGGAACGCCTACGACGTGCGCTTTTCGCCCGGTGGCTCTTCCGGCGGCACGGTGACGGCGGTGACGGCGAACATGGCGGTACTGGGAAACGGCACCGACACCGGCAACTCGATTCGGATGCCTGCGGCGACGAGCGCAGTGATAGGGGTGTTCCCGACGCGCGGCCTGGTCAGCATCGCCGGCATTGCGCCGCTCGACTGGATGCTCGACAACACCGGACCGATCGCACGCACAGTCACCGACGCGGCGATCGCGCTTTCGGTCATGGTCGGCGAGGATCCGCTGGATCCCGCGACGGCGCAGTCGGCCGCCAGTGCGCAACCCGGCCCCTACACGCAGTACCTCAAGGCCGACGTGCTCCGCGGCAAGCGCTTCGGCGTACCGGCCTTCATCCTGCAGGGAGCCGGCATCCCCTTCCACGGGACACCGGCGTCGGTACCGGAGTCCGCAGCCGTCAAACAGGCCGTTGAACAGGCGATTCCGCTCGACCCCGCGACGCGTGCGGTCTTCATGAAAGCCGTCGACGAGCTGCGCGCTGCCGGGGCGACGGTCGTATTCGACGACAGCATCCTGCCCGAGGACTTTGCGCGGACCGCAAGCCGCATCAGCACCTACGCGTACGTGAAGGAGGGAACCGACCGCTTCCTCAGCGAATTCGGTCCGGCGCAGTACCACTCGGCGGCCGACTACCTGCGCGTCGTCGGTGGCCCGATCGGCGCGCCCGCCGTCGGCGAGGAACCAACGGTCGCGCACATCGGCGGCGTCACGATCTACCAGCGCAACATCGAGACCGATCCGGACGCCGAGGCGAGCTACTACGCGCCGCGCCGACGCGCGCTCATGACCTATGTCGACACGCTGGATCGCCTACATCTCGACGGCTACGTTTATCCCGCGATCCAGATGCCGCCACCGGACGAGACGATGGCGCAGGACGGCCATGTCAGCGAAGGACCGCACTCCGCAACCAGCTGGGTGAATATGCTCGGGATCCCCGCAATCGTAGTCGTTGGCGGCTTCTACGACAGTGGCCTGCCGTTCGGCTTGGAAATCTCCGCACGGCCCTGGAAAGACGGCGATCTCCTTGGCTTCGCCTACGCATGGGAACAGGCGACCCACCACCGTCGGCCGCCAGTCCTGGTCGACAAGGGGCTGTTGCCCAATGCCCGTTAAATCGCTCGCGGCGATCGAGTCGGGGAGCGGAGATTGATACCGCGACCGCGTGCGCGCGATCTGGGTTTGCCGTTGCCGGGTCGCCCGGGTCCGGTCAACGCTATCACCGACGTGCCCGGCGTCGAAGTTGGCTTTGCGACCATCAAATCGCTGGCCGTGCGGCCCGGTGACCGCCAGGTCTACACGGGCGTGACCGCGGTCTTGCCGCGCGGCCGAGGTCCCCGCCCGATGCCCGTGTGGGCGGGGCAATTCGACCTCAACGGCAACGGCGAGATGACGGGCACGCACTGGATCGCCGATGCAGGGTACTTCGCGGGCCCCGTCTGCCTCACCAATACCCACTCCGTCGGCATCGTCCATCATGCGGTCGTGCGCTGGATGATCGAGCAGTACGCGGAGCACTTTCAGCAGTACCACGCGTGGGCGATGCCCGTGGTAGCCGAGACCTATGACGGCGCGGTCAACGACATCTGCGGTCTGCACGTCGAGGAGCGACACGCGCTCGAGGCACTAGCCGCCGCACGCAGTGGCGCCGTTGCCGAGGGGAACGTCGGTGGAGGCGCCGGCAACGCGACGTATGATTTCAAGGGCGGCACGGGCACGAGTTCCCGGCGGATCCGGATAGGCGAAGGCGACTACACGGTCGGCGTGCTGGTGCAGTCGAACTTCGGCGCGCGCAGCGACCTCACGGTGCTTGGCGTCCCGGTCGGCGAGCACCTGAGCGCCGATCTCGTCGCGCCCGGACCCGACAGCCAGGAGCGCGGCTCAATCATCGTCCTGATCGCGACCGACGCGCCGCTTTCACCCTCGCAACTGCAACGGGTCGCCAAGCGCGGTGCACTCGGAATCGGCCGAACCGGAACGAGCGGTGGAAACTATTCCGGCGACCTGATCCTGGCGTTCTCGGTCGCAAACGAGTGCTACCTGCCCGCGATTGGCGAGCCGCAGCCGCACAGCTTCCGACTGGAATCGTTGAATGACGCGCACCTCGACGCCGTTTACGGGGCAGCCGTCCAGGCGATCGAGGAGTCGATCCTGAACGCGCTCGTGGCGGCGGAGACCGTTCCGACGATCAAGCCGCCCGGAGGCTGGCTGAAGGCAATCGATCACCAGGCGCTTCTCGCCGTGATGAACCACTACGGAAAAGTGCGGCCTGCGGGCTCCGACTAGTGCCGTACCGACTTCGTCCGGCGTCGGATGCCGGAATCGCCGCGCACGCTGCCCGGAATTGGCGTTACGTGGCCTGATGGGGAACGTCGACCAGGCGGCGCGTTCCCTTGTCAACGTCGTAGATGTGGAACGAATTCATGTTCCGGCCATAGAGGTGCAGGGTGACCGCCATCGCGCGCGTCTCCGGGACACCCGTGAGGTGGATGTGGTCCGGGTTCGGCACGAAACTCGAGATGGAATTCTCCTTGAGCAGGATCACGCCGCCGCGCTTGAGGCGGATGCCGTGGTCGGCGGTGATCGCCCCGTCGATGGCCATCAGGCTCCTCTCCTCCAGGACGCCTTGCAGGACCCCGACGACGCCCCAGCTGCCGTGATCGTGAACGGGCGTCCATTGGCCCGGCAGCCAGACCAGGGCAAAGAGCGACAGGTGCTGGTCCGGCGAGATGTAGATCGCGTTCCGTGCGTAGTGCCCGGGATCCGACCGAACGTGCTCCGGCCGTAGAAACGAACGATCGCTGTCGAGAAGCCGTTCCATCAGGGGCGCGACGGCCAGCACGCAGTCCGCCGGGTCGCCGTTCATCGCCGCGACCGCGCTGCAGTCCGTGATGAAGCGATCGAGACCGTAACTCGGCATGTTGTCTCCTGTACCCGTTCTGCGGCTGCCGGCGCCGCGCGGGTCGATTCTAGCGCCGAATGGACCGTCGACTAAGGACGTCTGAGCCGCGCGCGTTTGCGCTGCCTCCCGTCGGCACCGGCGGCCGCCTCAGTTCCGGGCGGACGCGGCTCTACGGTCGCGGCCGCGGTTGGACGGGCACCGCGTGCACGCGAGTGCTCGGTGCTCAGCCTGCGTCCGAAGTTGGTGAGGCGAATCTGGACGCCGACGGAGCCCACGAATTCCGGCTGCTCGTCGGACCGGCCGCTCAAGCTGCGCCCGGCCTCAGTTTGTAGCGACCGCCCAAGTCCAACGTCGTCGAATGGATGCCACGGAGACGTGGTCGTCGTAGCGCTCCGCGTCGATTTCGAGGCGCTCCTTGACCGCACGTCCCGCCACGAAGCCGAGAATGCCCTCCTTCAGCCCGTGCGCGGGCAGGTAGCAGCCGTCCTCGACGTTCTTACTCGCCGAAGTTCTTGCTGATCTGCAGGGGCAGCAGATACCGCGGCCCCGCAACCGCGATGTCCTTCTCGCGCGCCACGGGCCCCGCCCAGCTCGACCGGTGGAAGGGTCGAGATCTGCCATCCGCCCTCCTCCAGGTCGAGGAAGCGCCACTTGACGCCCGGGTAGCCATTGGCCCATCCGCTCTGCGTCGGCAGGCTGTTGGTTGACTGGAAGACGAACGGCGCTTCGTAGGTGAGCTGAACGCAGGCGCCGAGCCCGCAATTGAGATCGATCTGGGGTACCTGGTCGTTCGACGCCTCCCGGGAAATCGTCGGAGCGGCGGCGGCGTTGATTTTCCGGTTGTTACTTCCCGGCGTCCCCGGATCGTGGGTCCGAAAAGGCGGCCCCCCGGGCCGTTCGCGGTACCGATACCGGGCATCAATAAAACAGGTGCGAACGCCGAGGTTGCGGCCCGAGTCTTCAGCTTCGTCAGCCAGTTTCCGCCTGAAATCGAATTCCTCCACGCGCCGGACGCGGCGCACGCGAGATTCTGCCAGACATATCAGTCCGGTAGCCCCGGCACGCATCCGCCGCGTACTCCGCTCAGTGCGACTGCGGCAGCACGTCGAACCACATGATTCCGGCACCGGCCGTGCTGCCCTCGCCGGGTGAAACCGCCACGTACAGGCGATGCAGCGCCGGTACCAGGACGGCGGTCTTGGCACCTTTCGCGCTCGGCACGTTTGCGAGCTGGCGGTAGTGGTCGGGATCGACCTCTTCGTACACGCCGATGAACCCTTCGCCCCCGGTGACGTAGATCCGGTGGTTCGCGGCATCGAACACGACCTCGTCGCAGCGCTCGGGAGCCTTGAACTGTGCGATCGACTGGCCGGTCAGCGAGTTCAGCACGACCAGCATTCCGGGCTTGCGGGTCACAATGAAGAGTCGGTGGTTGGCTTCGTCGAAGGCGACGGGGGCATTCTGTTGCGCCTCCTTGATCGGCCACTCGGCAACCACCGAGCGCGTGTTCTTGTCGATCACCGCCATGTAGTTCCTGTCGGTGACGTTGATATACAGCCGGCTGCCGTGCTGCTCGACCGCCATTGCCTCGACGTGGTTCGCATTGAAACGCACGGCTCCGACCTGCGCGCCCGTCCGTGGATCGATCTCCGCGAGAACCGTGTGTTTCATGTCCACGTCCTTGCCGCCCGTCACGACGTACAGGCGGTTACGGGGGGCGTCGTAGCCGATCGAATCGGCGCCCGGGGTCAGGTTGATCGTTCCCGTGACCTTGTAGGTCGTCGAGTCGAATATCTTTGTCAGGCCCTTGCCGCTATCGGTGACCAGCAGACGCTTGAGTTCCGGGATGTAGAAAATGCTGTGCGGCGTTTCGACGCCGCTGACCGTCTTCTCGTGTGCTCCGCTGGCGAGATTGAACACCTCGAGCGTGCCGTGGTCTTCGGCGGCCAGGAACAGGCGATTGCCGGTCGCATCCACCGCGAAATGATCGAAGTCGCCGCTGTACCCGGGGAGGTCGGTCCGGCCGGCCGCGCGCAGGGTCGCTGACCCTTCGCCGGCCGCATCGGCGGGCATGATCCCGATCAGCGTCGAGGCGAGTGTCGCCACGGCGACCCTGAAGAATAGATTGGTTGAGCGATCCACGGCGTGGCTCCTGTGAAATGGTGTTTGCTGTTTGCGTCTTTGACGCGCGCGAAAGACGCGGCTGCTCAGAATTTTCGCGGGCCGCTCGCGCTGACGGTCGCGAACAGCGCGTCGAGAGACGAGATCTGCGCCTGAAGCTCGTCGCGAATCTGCTCGCCCTGCCGGTGCAGGACCTCGCGGTCGACGCCGGGCCTGTAGGCGAAGACGGAGCTGACGGCGCCGATATTGTGGCCGGCGGAGTCGAGCAAGACGACCTCGACCTCGAAGCGATTGCCCACCTCATTCACTTCAAGAACCGGCTTCGCGCTCGTGATGACGCCCATGTCATCCGCATCCGCCGGCTTGCCGATCCGCCCGATGCTCGAGGCGACGATGACGGCATCGCGCGCGCCAGGGGGCTTTACGTGCATGGCCAAGATCAGCAGTTCCGGATGCTTGTACATCGTCGAATCGACGAGTTGCTGCGCGAAACGTGCAACCGGCGGCGTCGGGACGAACGGGACCGGCTCGAACAGATTGCCGGCGTTGGTGATCCGCCGGCCGAGTGCCGCTTGCAGGGCTTCGGCCCGTCGCTGCAGCTGCACTTTGTCATCGCCCGGCTTGTAGCCGTAGACGACGCCGACCGCGCCGATGTTCGTGCCGGACACGTCGCGCAGCACGAGCTCGACTTCGAAGCGATTGCCCTCCGAATTGACCTCGAGGTTCGGTTTCTCGGTCCTGATCAGGCGCAGGTCGTCCTCGTCGCCTTTCTTGCCGATGCGGCCGATATTCGAGGCGACGATGACGTTGTCGCTGGTCTTCGGAACGTTCGCGTGCAGTGCGAGAATCTGCAGTTCGGGGTGCGCGGCGAGCGCCTCGTCGACCAGTTGTTGCCCGTAGTTGCCTGGCTGCACGCGCGAGTCGTACGTTGCCGGCTCCACCAGATTGGCGACGTGCGAGATCCGCCGCGCGAGCTCGTCGTGCACCGCAACCGCCCGTGCCTGGAGCGCGCTCTTGTCGGCGCCGGGCGAATAGGCCAGCTGGACCCCGAGTGCGCCGACCGTGCGGTGCGAGGCGTCGAGAAGCGGCAGCTCCACCGCCAGCCGATCGCCCGCGTTCGTGACCTCGACGACTGGCACGCCCGTCTTTTCGATCCGCAGATCCTCTTCGTCAGCCGCCTTGCCGAGCGGGGCAACGTTGGAGGCGACGATCACGTTCGCCTTCGCGCCGGGCGGAGTGACGTGCATCGTGAGCCCGAGGACGTCCGGGTGATGCGCGAGGGATCGCGCGAGGAGGTACTGCGCGTAGCTCGGGGTCGGTGCATCGGCCCGGGCCGCGAAGGCTGTCCCTACGGTCAGGAGTATGAACGCGAGTGTTCTCATAGTTGTCTCACCGTGATGCCGTAGTCTCGTCGGTCGGCTGGAGGAGGCTCGTCGCGTGTCGCGACCGGCCGACGCTACTGCTTTTGCGTGCCCGGGGCGACCGGTGCCCGAAAGCACGCGTGCGCATTTCGATCGATACCCCCTCAACACCCGCTCCCGCCACTGCTGCCGCTTCTGCGACCTGCCATGTGCTTTGTACGCAGGGTCTCTGACTCGAGTCTGAAACCAACCTGAAAATCCGTTCAGCCACGCCGGTTAAACCGCCCGCCGGTCGCCGTGGTTCTGGGGATCTTCGTCCGTAGAATCTGCGTCATGCCGGCCGACGAAGCCGATCCCCGCGCGGAATCCTTCAGAGGCAACCTGGAACGCTTCAGCGGCTTCGCGGCTGCCTACGACCGCTTCAGGCCAGGGCCACAGGATGCATTCCCCGAGCCGGTCCGTCACTTCGGCGACCTGAGCGACCTTGCATTCGTCGTCGATCTCGGCAGTGGGACCGGGTTGTCGACACGCTACTGGGCGGCGCGAGCCGACCGTGTCGTTGGCATCGAACCCTCCGCCGACACGCGCGCGCTGGGAAAGGAACCGCGGCCCTGGTTCTGGAGCGCGCGCATCCGGCTCGGCGTCGTCCAGCCCGCCGAGGCCGGCGCGACTGCCGGAATCGTTTCATTCAGCGACGACGAGTATCGCGAAGCTGGAAGCGATCATTGGCGCGCGCGGCTCGGGGTCCGACTTCGTCGGCGCAGGTGCCGGGCCGAATGTCGCGGCCGGCAGGTACACTCGGCCGCTCTCGCGATCGAGCGCAATTGTCCGCGCGCCGGACTCCGTCGCGACGTTCTGGACTACCCGATAGCGATCGCCGCCATCATCGTGCACCACGGTCAACGTGCCATCGCGGTTCGAGGTGAATACCAGCCCACGCCTGGCGTCGTATGCGGCGCCGTCCGGGTCCGACCCGATGGGCGCGGAGCCGACGACCGCGCCGGTGTCGGAATTGAGAATGACCAGCCGCCTGTTGCCGCACGCCGCGAACAAACGGTGGTGGACGGCATCGAATGCGAGGCCGGTCGGTCCCTCTCCGGGGGCCAACGACCAGTTGGCGACGGCCTTGAGCGAGCGCGTGTCAAAAACATGGATGACGGCCTGGTCCTCGTCGTTCACGAACCCTCGCCCGCCGTCATCGAACGCGATTTGCTCAAGCTTTCCGCCTTTCAGCGAAACGGTCCCGACGATGGCTCCGCTGTCGGGTGCAATAACGGTGACGTCGCCGCTCGTGCCGCCGTTCACGACGTAGACGCGCCGCGTGAGCGGATCGTACTCGATGGCATCGGGCTTCACGCCCGTGTATTTGATCACGGAGAGCGGCTGCAGCGTCTTCAGGTCGAACATCGTGACGCTGCGCTCGACCCCGTTGCTGGTGAAGCCGCGATTGAACGGCGCCGCCAATGCGATGCCGTGCACGCCTGCAACGTCGGTGATCTGGCCGACGAGCTTGCCGGTCGCCGTGCTGAGGACCTCGACGCGGGTTCCGTGCGCGATGAACAACCGGTGGGCGTCGCTGTCGACGCGAAGGTAGTCGTAGCCGGAGTCTTCTCCGCCGATCGCGTAGCGATCGACAACGCGGAGGGAACGAGTGGCGGGATCGGCGCCGACACTCGTCGTCGCGCAGAGCACGGCGAGCGTGGTCAGCAGGGTCCTCGACAGCGGATGCTGGTTCACAAAATGTGTCCTTCGAAACTCGCGGCGGTTCCGGTGACCGTGACTATGGGACGCGAACCTTAAACGACACTGAAGGCTTTCTGAACGAGAATTCAGGCGCTCGAAGAGGCTACTATCGGCTCGAATACTCGGAGGCAGGTTGGCGCGCGCGGCGCATCTCGAGTAGGCCGGCGCAGTACGCGGGAGATCCCTGCATGAAGATTCTAGTAGTCGAGGACCAGGCCCGGCTGGCGCAACTCGTCAAGCAGGGCCTGACGGAGCGATCCTATACGGTGACGGCGGTTCGGACCTGCGCGGCGGCGCGCGATGCGCTGTGCGAGGACAACTTCGACCTGATCATTCTCGATCTCGGGCTGCCGGACGGCGACGGCCTCGACTTGCTGCGCGAGTGGCGCAAGTCCGGATTCAACGAGCCGGTACTTATCTTGAGCGCCCGGGATGCCGTACAAGACCGAATCAAGGGCCTCGATCTCGGCGCCGATGACTACCTGTCGAAACCGTTCAGCCTCGAGGAGCTGCTGGCGCGGGTCCGGTCGCAACTGAGGCGTTACTCCGACGTGAAGGAAACCGTCCTTGAGAGTCGCGGGATCAAGCTCGATCTCCTGCATCACACCGCCCACGTCCAGGGCCAGCAGATCGAGCTCACGCGCCGCGAATTCGCGCTCCTCGAGATCTTTATGCAGACGCCGGGCCGCATCCTGACGCGGACTTTCATATCGGAGAAGATCTGGGCGTCCCATTTCGATGTCGACACGAACCTGCTCGACGTCTACATGAGTCGCCTTCGCACCAAGCTCGAGACGACGCTGGGCAAGCCGGTCTTCAAGACAGTACGCGGCGTGGGCTACCAGCTCCTGTGAGATCGATCAGCACCCGCCTCGCGGTGTGGTATGCATCGGCGGCGACGCTGACGCTCGCCTGCCTCTTCGTGGTGGGTTACCAGCTGCTCGAGACTTACCTGGTGCACGGCCTCGATCTCCTCAATACCGCCGAGTTCGAGCAGATCAGGGCGCATCTCGGGCCGGATTACCGGACGCTGAGCTCAAAAGTCATCGACGAGCGCATTCGCGAAACGACTGAGTTCTCCTCCGTCCTCTTCTACATCGAGATCGACAATCCGGGTACGGGGACAGTGTTCACCTCCCGCAACCTGCATTCAGTCAATATCCCCGACGTACCGGGCCAGCATCGGTACAACGCCGAAGTGCCGCAGATCGGCGAGCTGCGGGTCGCCGAGTTTGTGCTCTCGCCGTTCGACATCACGATCGCAACGCCCCGCTCGCCGCTGCACAAGGTCATGGAGGGCTACGTCGAGGTGTGCGCGGCGCTGCTCGCCGGGATGCTAGGCGTCAGCGTCGTGATCGGCTTTGGGCTCAGCCGGCTCGCGCTACGTCCCGTGCGGCTGATACGCGAAACCGCCAATCGGATCCGCTCGGACAATCTGAGTGAGCGAATACCGGTCTCGCAGGTGCGCGATGAGGTCTCCGAGCTGGCGCTGCTGCTGAACCAGATGTTCGATCGCCTCGAATCCTCCTTCAATCAGATCCGGCGCTTCACGGCCGAGGCCTCCCACGAGTTGAAGACGCCGTTGACCGTCGTGAGGTTCCAGGCGGAGAAGTTGCTGGTGAGCGGTGAACTCACGCCGACGAACGAGGAGTCGGTGCAGATGCAGCTCGAGGAACTCGCGCGCGTCAACCAGATCATCGAGGAGATGCTGTTTCTTTCCCGGGCGGAGGCGCAGGCCATCAGCCTGCAGTTCAGTTCGATCGATCCAGAGCCGTTCGTGAAGAGCTTCGCGCTCGATGCGCGGGTGCTCGCCGAGCACGGCGGGCGTCGGTTCGAGGTGTCGCACGAGGGTGCCGGCCAGGTGTCATTCGACGACAGCCGGATCCGCCGGGTTTTGCTCAATCTCCTGGCGAATGCGCTCGCCGTGTCACCGGCCGGCGGGGTCGTGACGCTCCGCTCGGTGCTTTCGGAATCGGAGTGGCGAGTCAGCATCGAGGACCAGGGCCCGGGGCTTCCCGTCGACCAGCACGAACGGATTTTCGAGCGCTTCGTGCGCATCAACCCGAGGGATGCCGAGGGCACGGGCAGCGGCCTCGGCCTTGCGATCTGCCGCAGCATCATCGGCCTTCACCAGGGACGCATCTACGCGCAAAACGGCCCAGAGGGGCTTGGAATGGCCGTTATCTTCGCGATTCCGGTGAGCAAATCGGAAGCGGCTGAAGACCCCGCAATCGAGTTGTCCGTAAGAAAGTTGTAAGCATAGGTTCACCATTGCCCGCCGGGAGTTACGGACGCCTTGCGTACTGCTCGGCAGGGGATGACACGGTGATCCGGACCCTTTGTGCGTCCTTCCAAGCGCCTTGGTTGTTGATGGATCCCTTCGACGAACGGTGCCCCCGGCAGGACCTGAATCGGCATTCAGGTCGAATTCAGTCTCACTTAAGAATGGGCCGCTACAACACACCTGCAGGATGTCCGTCCTGGCGAGACGCG